>NZ_JAOQKE010000001.1:0-321630 GCF_025567005.1 Muricoprocola aceti | reverse complement strand
CAAAAAACCCCCGCCCCCAAGTGGCTTCATGCTACAATAAATGGCAGTTTTTCCTGTCCCAGTGCTATGGTGACAAGTCTTTGAAATCCTGCCTTTTCTCCATCAGTGTGAACGGCCAGTGGCGATGCAGTACGAATGACAGCCTTTTTACAGCGGTAAATATGTACTCCATCGAATTTGACGTGTTCTCCTCTGAAAGCAGTCGGGAGAAGACGTAAAATGCGAAGTTTTGACATCTTTTCCACCAGACACAGATCCAGATAATCATCACTTGGATCAGCTTCAGGGCAGAACTTAAACCCACCACCCTCATACTTCAGATTCATGGCAGCAATAAAAAATACATCGTCAAATTCAAATTGACGACGATCATCCAACACCATACTTACCGGAGTAGAATGAAGAAGGATGAGCTGTTTTAAAGCAATTCCAAGATAAGTAAGTTTGCCAAGACCAAAATGATTTAACAGCTTTTTGAAACTGGAATTTACAGCTTCATGGCAGACTGCTGCATCGAAACCAATGCCGCTGCTGACAATAAAATGATATGTTTTTTCTGGCGTATGAGTACATCCGACGGTGACTGGCAGGACTTTTTTGGGATGTAGAATTGCCTGAAGAGCAGCAGAAGGGCTGCTCTTCAGATTCAGGCCTGCAGCCAGATCGTTACCGGAACCGGATGGGATGTAGCCAAACTGGATCTGACTGTAGTTTGTCAGACCGCTGATAACTTCGTTTGCTGTACCATCTCCGCCCACCGCAACAATCGTGCATGGTGCGTGACGGGAGGAAATCATATGGGCCAGTTCCTCGCCCTGTTTTTTGCGGCTGGTGAAGAAAACATGATATGGCACATGCTCACTACGCAGTAAATGTTCTACCGTCTGCCAGGTCTTCATTCCTTTCCCGGAACTGGAAGAAGGATTTACAATAAAATAATACATAACATAACCTCTCAAGAGCAGAATAAATGACATTCTGTTCCTTATCTGACATTATCATAGTATATCCGGCGGAAAAAGTAAATCTAAATACGTTGAATTCCATTGAAAATTATGGTATAAAAGAAGAAGTATGCGATTACATCGCGAGGAGATTAATTATCGGAGGCAGATTTATGGAAAAGGAAACAGTTTCCAAGAACTTTATTGAACAGATCATAGAGAATGATATTGCAGAAGGACATTGCCAGACAGTATGCACACGATTCCCACCGGAACCGAACGGATATCTGCATATCGGACATGCCAAGTCTATTTTATTAAATTATGGACTGGCTCAGAAGTATGGCGGCAAGTTTAATTTACGATTTGACGATACCAACCCGACAAAGGAAAAGATGGAATTCGTAGAGTCCATCAAGGCAGATGTGGCATGGCTGGGGGCAGACTGGGAAGATCGTCTGTTTTTTGCGTCAAATTATTTTGATCAGATGTACGAGGCAGCAGTAGCTTTGATCAAAAAAGGAAAAGCTTATGTCTGCGACCTGACGGCAGACCAGATTCGTGAGTACAGAGGAACACTGACAGAACCGGGAAAGAACAGTCCATACAGGGACAGAAGCGTGGAAGAGAACCTGCAGCTGTTTGAAGAGATGCGTGCTGGCAAGTATGCAGATGGAGAAAAGGTACTTCGTGCCAAGATCGACATGGCATCTCCGAACATCAATATGAGAGACCCGATTATTTATCGTGTGGCTCATATGACACATCACAACACAGGGGATAAGTGGTGCATTTATCCGATGTATGATTTTGCACATCCGATTGAAGATGCTATTGAGGGTGTGACTCATTCCATCTGTACGCTGGAGTTTGAAGATCATAGACCACTGTATGACTGGGTAGTACGCGAAGTAGGTTATGAGCATCCACCAAAACAGATTGAATTTGCCAAGTTGTACCTGACAAATGTAGTGACAGGAAAACGTTATATCAAAAAACTGGTAGAAGAGAAGATTGTAGACGGATGGGATGATCCTCGTCTGGTTTCCATTGCAGCACTGAAGAGGCGTGGATTCACGCCAGAATCTATTAAGATGTTTGTGGAACTGTGCGGTGTATCCAAGGCACAGAGTTCTGTGGATTATGCAATGCTGGAGTATTGTATCCGTGAAGATCTGAAGCTGAAGAGACCACGTATGATGGCCGCTTTGCATCCTGTGAAGCTGGTGATCGATAACTATCCGGAAGATCAGATCGAATATCTGGATGTGGTAAACAATCTGGAAAATCCAGAACTGGGATCCAGAAAAGTGCCGTTTGGTCGCGAACTGTATATTGACAGGGAAGACTTCATGGAAGTACCGCCAAAGAAATATTTCCGTCTGTTCCCGGATAATGAAGTACGTCTGATGAATGCTTACTTTGTAAAATGTGTAGGCTATGAGAAAGATGAAGAAGGCAATGTGACAGTGATTCACTGCACCTATGACCCGGCATCCAAGGGAGGGAACAGCCCGGATGGAAGAAAAGTAAAAGGAACGATTCACTGGGTAGCTGCTAAGACTGCTGTAAAAGCAGAGGTAAGACTGTACGAGAATATTATTGATGAAGAAAAAGGAGTATATAATGAGGATGGCTCCTTAAATCTCAATCCAGATTCTCTGACGATTTTGGAGGAATGCTATGTAGAACCTGCACTGGGCGAAGCAAAAGCATATGACAGTTTCCAGTTTGTGAGACAGGGATTTTTCTGCGTGGACTCCCATGATTCTACCCCGGAACATCCAGTCTTTAACCGTATTGTATCCCTGAAGAGCTCTTTTAAGCTTCCGGCGAACAAATAATAAAAAAGAAAATGCCCTGTTCACCGAAGTGAACAGGGCATTTAGCTTGTTCATTTACGCGAGTAGCGAGAAAAATCGCATGCTTGCATGCAGATTTGGCGAGCACCGCGATAACTCGAGAAACTCGCAAAGCGTGTTTCTCGTAGTTGCCAGTTGGAAACTATTCCAGTACATGGTTTAATCCCTGGGAAATAATCGTTGCAACATGAGCGTCGGCAAGGGAATAGTAGATCGTTTTGCCATCCCGGCGTGCTTTTACCAGATGCTTTTCCTTCAGAATGCGCAGCTGATGAGAAATCGCACTCTGTGTCATGGACAGACTGTCCGCAATATCACAGACACACAGTTCTCCATCAGAGAGTGTATATAAGATGCGGAGCCGGGTAGGATCACCGAAAACCTTAAATAAATCAGCCAATTGGTATAGATCATCGGTATCAATCTGTGGAACATGCAGATTCAGATGGTGGTGGTGTTCGCTGCAGACTTCCGTTTCAAAAAGTTGTTGTTTCATAGTACCCCCATGTCATTTGTTCAATTATTTTTTTCACTATAACACGCAGCAGCTTTTTTTTCAATAAAAAACCTGATTTCGATAAAACAGGTGAACAGGAGTATAAAATGTATTTTGACAGAATTACAGATTTCATCTTTCGGTCAGAAAAACCGGAGAAAGCAGATATGATCTTTATTCCGGGAAGCGGATATGGAGAATTAGCGCAGAAAGCAGCACAATTATATCAGGAAGGGTATGCAAAGAAAATAGTGGTATCTGGAAAATACAGCATTTTACAGTCACGATTTCAAGGAGCAGTTTCTCCTGCCAGATATCAAAATCTGTTATTTGAAACAGAAAGTGATTTCTTAAAACAGGTATTGTTGGACTGCCAGGTGAGGGAGGGGGATATCATCCAGGAAAAACGTGCAGCCTTTACTTACGAGAATGCGCTCTATATTCGGATGTTACTGGAACAAATGGAAGAAACCATACCGGAGAAGATTTTGCTGGTATGCCAGGCATTTCATGGAGCAAGGGCTGGAATGTATTTTCAAAGTGTATTTCCAGATGCGAAGATCTTAGTATGTCCGGCAGAGACACAGGGAATCAACCGGGAAAACTGGTATCAACAGGAACACGGTATCCGTATCGTTTGTGGGGAAGTAGAACGGATTGGTACCCAGTTCCCGGATATGATACTGGGACGGGAGCAGACGGAAAAAAGATGCAGAAAAAGCTGCCACAAAAGTGACAGCTTATAGAAAACTTAAAGATCAGTTCAGGTGCAGTACACAGGGCAAAATGACATGACGCAGAAAGCCAAGGATCAGAAGGTGCACAGGGTAGAACCAGTAAAAGAAATACTTCAGCTGCCGTCCACGTTCACCGTTATAGAACCAGATAGGAATGAAAGCGAGTGGGGCGACTGCTTCCCATGAAATCGTAATAGCGCCAAAGATAGCCTGAAGTTTGCGGTCCAGCCTGAGAGAATACAGAACAATGATCAAAAAGATTCCTTTATAATTGTAATCGGTATGCAAAAAGGCGGCCAGCCACAATCCACCTGCCGCTATGGCAATCTGCATGAGCAGGTTAAAATAATTCCCAAATCGGGTGATGGACTGGCGGTATTCAAATACAGACATTCCCATCATAACAAGCAATCCAATCAATAGAGTGAAATACACATTTTGGTGGGCATTGCGAATCAACTGATTGGAAAATGCATAATCAAAAGGAAGTTCGGAAATCAATGCAAATAAAAACATTCGAAATGCATATTTTTTTACGTTTCTTGTATGAAGAAAACCTTCTACCAGCAAAAAACAGAAAATGGGAAAAGCCAGACGACCGATATTACGCATATGCGGATAAATTATCTGACAAAAATCACCAAGCTGGCTCCCGTCAGGGAGCTTATGACGCAGGGGACCTACAATAGAGGCCCCACAGTGGTCAATCAGCATGGTGATAATGGCAAGCATTTTCAGTGTACCGCCGGAAAAGGAAACAACCGGCTTACGCATTAGTGTCACTTTCCTCCTCGATACGATCTGTATCTGTTTCAGATGTTTCTTCTGCTTCGGTATCTTCTTCATTCAGATCGATGTTCTCGTCGTCTTCTTCTGTTTCATAATAATCATCAGCATCTATATCATTGAATGTATTATTCTCGCCAAGGAAATCAAGCACTTTATCATACAACAGAGTATAACGCAGAGCATCTTCTCCGTTATCTTCTACAAAGGCATCTTTGGAATCGTATTCGTACAATTCCCAGTTGTCATCGATATAGCTGTTTAACTCATCATCTGTAATCGTCAGCTTTTCCTTATCTGCGATAACGCAAACCACCATCTTTTCATGAATGGCACTGAGTACATCATCTTCAATATCATAGTCTTCGCCGACCAGATCTGTCCATTCGATACCAAGCTGCTCTGCAAAAGCCTGATTATCAGATTCAACCTGCGTCTTAGTGGTATCATACAGCTCTTGTGGGTAGCCATCAAAAGAGGCATTGTCAACGGCCTGAGTAAGAGCATCGGCACACGCTGTGTAATGTGCATCATCATCATACTGTTCCTGAAGATCGGACTTTAAAGAGGCTTCAAATTCGGCAGTAGTATCAAAGCCATAATTATCCTGAACATAAGAATCATTATACTCCGGAAGAGTGACATCTGTAATTGAGTTGACAGTCACAGAAAAGACGGCTGTTTTTCCATCCAGTTCACCATCATAATCTTCTGGAAAAGTAACTGTGATATCATTTGTTTCCCCTGTCTTCATACCAACAATGCCGTCTTCAAAGTCAGAAAGAAAAGTACCAGAGCCAAGTTCCAGATCAAAGTCGGCATCAGAACCACCGTCAAATTCTGCGCCGTCAATCTTCCCGATATAATCAATATTAACAGTATCACCGTTCTGAGCTGCACGATCAGTGACCTCAGTATAGTCAGCATTGGCATACAGATCATTCTGGACTTCTTCCTGTACGTCATCATCTGTAACGGTTGTCTTGATCCGATCAATTGTCATACCGGTATAGTCACCCAGTGTGACATATTTTTCATAGGACTCAGAACTGTCATCTTTTCCGCAACCGGTCAGTGCAGAAGCAGTCAGAATAACAGCAAGGGAAAATAAATATTTTTTTTTCATAAATTTATCCTTTCTTTTGCAATTAGATAAATTTACTATATCATAAAATGATGGCGGATGTGTGAAAAATTGAAAATGAATTTGAAAATTAAAAAAATTATTGAGATTCCATAGAAAGCATGGTATACTAAATTAGCTAAAAATATAAGTTGGAGGAACAGTTTTATGAAACATATCAAAACATTAAATACACAGAGCCTGCAGAAAACACTGAAAAAAGGTGGTTGCGGTGAATGCCAGACATCCTGCCAGTCAGCATGTAAAACATCCTGTACAGTAGGAAATCAGAGTTGCGAAAACGCAAAATAGGAAAAGAAAATAGGTTTTACGAGATAAGCAGCGGATGTTTATTCGCTGCTTATTATCGGTTAGTGTATCTGTTCCGCACTTTCACAGTTGATGCGGAACAGTAAAATGAAAGGGGATAAATAGTGATACATCAGTATAAGAATAATGGATACAACATTGTGCTGGACACAAACAGTGGTGCAGTGCATGTGGTAGATGACCTGGTATATGATGTCATTGGACTTCTGGATCAGGGGAAAGACAGTGAATCCATTTGCCGAGAACTGAGTACTTCCTATTCTGATTCAGATGTGAAAGAGGCGATCAGCGAGTGCCATGAACTGGAAGAAGCAGGTCAGCTTTTCACAAAAGACATCTACAGAGATGCCATTATTGATTTCAAAGCACGTCAGACAGTTGTAAAGGCATTATGCCTTCATATTGCCCATGACTGTAATCTGGCCTGTAAGTACTGTTTTGCCGAAGAGGGAGAATATCATGGCAGAAGAGCACTCATGAGCTTTGAAGTTGGAAAAAAGGCACTGGATTTCCTGATTGCGAATTCTGGAAGCCGAAGGAATCTGGAAGTGGATTTTTTTGGTGGGGAACCACTGATGAACTGGCAGGTAGTAAAAGACCTGGTGAATTATGGACGAGAGCAGGAGAAGCTTCATGATAAGAAGTTCCGTTTTACTTTGACTACGAATGGAGTATTACTGAATGATGAAGTGATGGAGTTCTGCAATAAAGAGATGGCCAACGTGGTTCTGAGTATTGACGGAAGAAAAGAAATTCATGATCTGATGCGTCCGTTCCGCAAAGGAAAGGGAAGCTACGATCTGATCATTCCGAAGTTTCAGAAGTTTGCAGAGAGCCGGAACCAGGAAAAGTATTATGTGAGAGGTACCTTTACACGAAATAATCTGGACTTTTCCAAAGATGTCCTGCATCTGGCAGATCTGGGATTTAAACAGATCTCTGTAGAACCGGTAGTAGCGCAGGAATCAGAAGACTACAGTATCCGTGAGGAGGATATCCCACAGATCTGCGAAGAATATGACAAGCTGGCAAAAGAGATGATCAGGCGTGAAAAAGAAGGCAGAGGATTTAACTTCTTCCATTTCATGATTGACCTGACCGGGGGACCATGTGTCTACAAGAGACTGTCCGGATGCGGATCAGGTACCGAATACCTGGCCGTAACGCCATGGGGGGATTTCTATCCGTGTCATCAGTTCGTAGGTCAGGAAGAATTCCTGATGGGTAATGTGGACGAAGGACTAAAGAGACTGGATATTCGTGATGAATTCAAGTGCTGCAACGTGTATGCCAAGGAAAAATGCCGTGACTGCTTTGCAAGATTTTACTGCAGCGGAGGCTGTGCAGCAAATTCATACAATTTCCATGGAAGTATCAATGATGCATACGATATCGGATGTAAGCTCCAGCAGAAGAGAATCGAATGTGCCATCATGATCAGGGCAGCTCTGGCTGATTCGGAAGAGTCATAGGAGATGCCTGTCTCTAAAAAATAGAAAAGAGGAAAAGAAGATGAATAAGAACAAATCAATCGCAGTGATCATTGGCACCATTGTTCTTACGATATTACTGGGCTTTACCACGATTGTCGGTTTCGGACCAACAGGTACCGGTGCTGCCCGGAATATCATCACCGGTCTGGATCTGTCCGGCGGTGTCAGCATTACATACCGTGCCATCAGTGATGGTACCCCTTCTGCCGAAGATATGAAGGATACCATATACAAGCTGCAGCAGCGTGTTGCCGGATATAGTACGGAAGCACAGGTTTATCAGGAAGGCGATGACCGTATCAACATTGAGATTCCAGGTGTGACGGATGCCAATAAGATTCTGGAAGAACTTGGTAAGCCGGGTTCCCTGACATTCCAGACAGAAGATGGAACTACGGTTCTGGAGGGAACCGATGTGCAGACAGCTCAGGCTGCAACCTCCGCAGACAGTCTTGGAAACTCACAGAACGTGGTAGAGCTTCAGCTGACAGACGAAGGAGCAAAGAAGTTCTCAGATGCTACAGAAGCTAACATCGGAAAACGTATTTACATCATCTATGATAATCAGGTAATCAGTGCACCGACTGTTCAGTCTCATATTACAGGCGGTACAGCACAGATCACCGGAATGGCAGACCGGGAAGAAGCAGAGAATCTGGCATCTTCCATCCGTATCGGTTCTCTGTCACTGGAACTGGAAGAACTTCGTTCCAACGTTGTAGGAGCACAGCTTGGATCAGCAGCCATCAGCACCAGTATTAAGGCAGGAGCAATCGGTCTGATCATCGTTATGATCTTCATGTGTATTGTATATCTGGTACCTGGTATCGTAGCCAGTGTATCTCTGCTGATTTATACCGGACTGATTCTGGTATGCTTAAATGCCTTTGATCTGACACTGACGCTGTCTGGTATCGCAGGTATTATCCTTTCCATTGGTATGGCGGTAGATGCTAACGTTATCATCTATGCCCGCATCCGGGAAGAGATTGCAGATGGCAAGACAGTAAAAGTAGCTATTAAGATCGGTTTCCAGAAAGCATTATCTGCAATCTTGGATGGTAACATTACTACATTGATTGCAGCAGCGATTCTGGCATATAAGGGAACCGGAAGTGTACAGGGATTTGCGCAGACTCTTGCACTTGGTATTGTATTATCCATGTTCACAGCATTGGTAGTCTCCAGACTGATTGTGAATGCAGTCTATACACTGGGGATAAAAGATGCCAAATATTATGGAACTGCAAAAGAGAGAAAGGCCGTTGATTTCGTCGGAAAGAGAAAGATCTTCTTTATTGTTTCTATCGTAGTGATTCTTATTGGACCGGCAGGTATGCTGATGCATGAAAAAAATGACGGCAAGATTCTGAACTATAGTCTGGAGTTCATGGGCGGAACCTCTACCACAGTTACTTTCAATGAAGACTTCTCGATTGAAGAACTGGATGAAAAAGTATCACCAGTGGTACAGGAAGTAACAGGAGATGCCAACATTCAGATGCAGAAAGTAACCGGAGGCAATCAGGTCATCATCAAGACAAGAGAATTGTCTGTAGATGAAAGACAGGAACTGGAGCAGAAGCTGGTAGATGAATTTGGCGTAGATGCATCTACAATTTCAGAAGAAAGTATTTCTTCCACTGTCAGTGCAGAGATGAAATCTGATGCGATTGTAGCAGTGCTTATTGCAACCATCTGTATGTTGTTATACATCTGGTTCCGATTCAAAGATGTACGTTTTGCAACCAGTGCGGTCATTGCACTTCTTCATGATGTGCTGGTAGTGCTTATGTGCTACGTTGTACTGTGGATCAGTGTCGGTAATACCTTCATTGCCTGCATGCTTACTCTGGTAGGTTACTCTATCAATGCAACGATTGTTATCTTTGATCGTATCAGAGAGAATATGAAGATCATGAAAGGCAAGGATTATAAAGAGATTGTAAATGCCAGTATCACACAGACACTGACCAGAAGTATCTATACTTCTTTTACAACTTTTGTTATGATTGCAGTTCTGTTCATCATGGGCGTAAGCTCGATTCGTGAGTTTGCACTGCCTCTGATGGTAGGCGTACTTTGCGGTGGTTATTCATCTGTTTGTATTACAGGTCCACTGTGGTATGTGATGAAGACGAAGATCAAAGATAAAAAGAAGAAATAAGAATGAAACCAGCCCCGACAGCAATGCCGGGGCGTTTCTGATACATGGAAAAATACAGAAGAAAAATAGTTGTAACTGTGAAGGTACTGAACAGATATAAATAGTTTTCATGCGCCAGAAGCGCCCTGACAGAGATAAAATTTCAGAAGAAAGTGAGACAAGATGAAAAAATGGGTTGTAACTGCCAAACGGGCAGACTTTAAAGCAATAGGAGAAAAATACCACATCGATCAGGTGACGGCCCGTCTGATCCGTAACCGGGACGTGGTAGGAGATGAGGCGATCCGAGAATACCTGTATGGTACGATTGACGATCTGCATGATCCAGAGCAGATGAAGGGAATCGTTGCGGCTTCGGAGCTGATTCTGCAAAAAATCCGGGAAAATGCCAGAATTCGCATTATCGGTGACTATGACATTGATGGTGTGACATCCACTTATATCTTATATACTGGTCTGAAAAAGTGCAAAGCGGCGGTAGATTATGAGATCCCGGACAGAATCCGTGACGGATATGGGATCAATCGCCAGTTGGTGCAGGCTGCCTGGGAGGATGGGATCGACACAATCCTCACCTGTGACAATGGAATCTCAGCATTGGAGCAGATCGCCTATGCGAAAGAACTGGGGATGACAGTGATCGTAACGGATCATCATGAACTGCGAACCAGGGAAGAAAATGGAGAAATTCATGTCCTGATTCCAGATGCAGAAGTGGTGGTGAATCCTCATCAGCCAGACTGTCCGTATCCATACAAGGAGTTGTGTGGCGGCGCAGTTGCTTACAAGCTGGTGCAGGAACTATACCGGATGGCAGGATTCCCGGCTCAGGAGATCGAGGAGCTGATTGAATATGCAGCCATTGCCACGGTGGGAGATGTGATGAAGCTTACCGGAGAGAACCGGATTCTGGTAAAAGAAGGATTAAAAAGACTGAATCAGACACAAAATATCGGCCTGAAGGCGCTGATTCGAGCTAACGGACTGGATGGAAAAGAGATCAATTCTTATCATATCGGCTTTGTGCTGGGGCCGTGTATCAATGCCAGTGGACGACTGACTACAGCAAAAAAAGCACTGGAACTGTTGTTATGCAGAGATACGCAGAGAGCAGATGTACTGGCGGAAGAATTGCTGATGCTGAATTCAGAGCGAAAAGAGCTGACCAGGAAGGGCTATGAAGAAGCAGTGGAGCAGATTGAGTCCACATCGCTGAAAGAAGATAAAGTGCTGATCGTCTATCTGCCGGACTGCCATGAGAGTATTGCGGGGATCATTGCCGGCAGAATCCGGGAACGGTATTATCGCCCGGTATTTGTCCTTACCAATGGAGAAAAGTCGGTCAAAGGCTCTGGAAGATCCATCGAAGGCTATTCTATGTTCGAAGAGATGCAGAAATGCGATGAGCTGTTTCTGAATTATGGTGGACATCCTATGGCTGCTGGATGTTCTCTGGAAAAAGAAAATATACAGCCACTGAGAGAGCAGCTGAACAGAAATGCAAATCTGACAGAGGAAGATCTGATGGAAAAAGTCTGTATTGATGTACCAATGCCGATTGGATATATTACAGAGCATCTGATTGAAGAATTGAATGTATTGGAGCCTTTTGGAACGGCAAATAAGAAGCCGGTGTTTGCAGAAAAAGATGTTCAGATTCTGGGAGCACGGATCCTGGGACAGAACCGGAATGTGGTGAAAATGCAGGTGGCAGATTCTTCCGGAACAGTGATGGATGCACTGTATTTTGGAGATGTAGAAGTATTTCGCACTTATCTGGAGAAAAAGTACGGCGATACAGAGGTTGAGAAGCTGTTTCAGAACCGGAAGACCGGGATTACACTTTCTGTGATTTACTATCCAACAGTGAATGAATTCAGGGGACAAAGAACCATTCAGATCGTCATATCGGATTATCAATAGGACAAACCTGTGGAATGCTTGACAAACCACAGGGAAAAGCATAGAATGAAAAAAGCGAAAATTTACAGGAAACTGTATGAAATATAGGAGGAAAAAGGAATGGCTGTACCATACAATCACAGAGCCATCGAACAGAAGTGGCAGAAGATCTGGGATGAGGAAAAGGCATTTGCAGCGACAAATGACTACACAAAACCAAAATATTATGCCCTGGTTGAATTCCCATATCCATCAGGACAGGGACTTCACGTAGGACATCCAAGACCATATACCGCACTGGATATTGTGGCAAGAAAAAGAAGAATGCAGGGGTATAATGTGCTTTATCCAATGGGATGGGATGCATTTGGTCTTCCTACAGAGAATTATGCCATCAAGAACAAGATTCATCCGAAGATTGTTACGGCAAATAATGTAAAGAGATTCAAGGAACAGCTCCATTCTCTGGGTTATTCCTTTGACTGGGATCGTGAGATTAATACCACAGATCCAGAGTATTATAAATGGACACAGTGGATTTTCCTGAAGCTGTTTAAAGCCGGACTGGCTTACAAGAGCGAGATGCCGATTAACTGGTGTACTTCTTGTAAAGTAGGTCTGGCAAATGAAGAAGTGGTAAACGGTGTCTGTGAGCGATGTGGCGCACCGGTTGTACGTAAAGTAAAGAGCCAGTGGATGCTGAAGATTACCGAATATGCGGACAAGCTTCTGGAAGGTCTGGACCATGTGGATTACATCGAACGAGTGAAAGTATCTCAGAAGAACTGGATCGGTAAAAGCCAGGGCGCAGAGGTAGACTTTGCCATTTCAGGAAAAGATGACTATCTGACGGTTTATACTACAAGACCAGATACTTTATTTGGAGCAACTTATATGGTAGTATCTCCGGAACATCCAATGCTGGAGAAGTATCAGGCAGATATACAGAATCTGGATGCTATTCATGCATATCAGGAACAGGCTGCCAGAAAGTCTGATTTTGAACGTTCTGAGCTTGCCAAAGATAAGACTGGTGTGGTAATTGAAGGTCTAAAGGCTGTGAATCCGGTTAATGGCAAAGAGATCCCGATCTGGGTGTCTGATTATGTCCTGATGAGCTATGGAACAGGTGCTATTATGGCAGTACCTGCTCATGATACCCGTGACTGGGAATTTGCAAAGAAATTTGACCTTCCAATCATTGAAGTAGTAGCAGGTGGAGAGAATGTGCAGGAAGAAGCATTTACAGATGTTGCTACCGGTAAGCTGATCAATTCTGATTTCTTAAATGGAATGGAAGTGGCAGACGCCAAAAAGAAAATGATCGAATATCTGGAAGAGAAACACATTGGCCGTGGAAAGACCAACTTTAAGTTAAGAGACTGGGTATTCTCCCGTCAGCGTTACTGGGGAGAACCGATTCCGATTGTACATTGTGATAAATGCGGATATGTTCCGCTTCCAGAAAGTGAACTGCCTCTGGAACTGCCGGATGTAGAGAGCTATATGCCAACAGACAATGGAGAATCCCCTCTGGCAGCTATGAAGGATTGGGTAAACACTACCTGCCCTTGCTGTGGAGGACCTGCACAGAGAGAGACTGATACCATGCCTCAGTGGGCTGGTTCATCCTGGTATTTCCTGCGTTATACGGATCCGAAGAATACAGAAGCTCTGGCAAGTCCGGAAGCATTAAAATACTGGCTGCCAGTTGACTGGTATAATGGTGGTATGGAGCATACAACCCTGCATCTTCTGTACTCCAGATTCTGGCACAGATTCCTGTATGATCAGGGTGTAGTACCGACTCCGGAACCATATCAGAAGCGTACTTCTCATGGTATGATCCTTGGAGAGAACGGCGAGAAGATGTCCAAGTCCAGAGGAAATGTAGTAAATCCAGATGATATCGTGATGGATTACGGAGCAGATACCTTAAGAACCTATGAGATGTTCATCGGAGCATTTGACTTAAGTGCTTCCTGGTCAGAAAATGGTGTGAAAGGCTGCCGCAGATTCCTGGAGAGAGTATGGAAGCTTCAGGATGTCCTGACAGAAGGAGATACCTACAGAAGCAACTATGAGACCAGGATGCATCAGACGATCAAGAAAGTCAGCAATGACTTCGAGAATCTGAAGTACAATACGGCAATTGCCGCACTGATGGCTCTTCTGAATGATTTTGCCAAGGATGGCATCAATCATGCAGAGTACAAGACATTCCTGACACTGCTGAATCCGGTGGCTCCTCATATCACAGAAGAGATCTGGCAGGCCTGCGGATTTGAAGGACATCTGTATCAGCAGAAGTGGCCGGAATATGATGAAGCCAAGACTGTCGAGAATACCATAGAACTTCCGGTTCAGATCAATGGTAAGACCAAAGCAGTTGTAAAGCTGCCGCTGGATGTAGATAAAGAGACAGCCATCGCAGCAGGAAAAGAAGCCATTGCAGATAAACTGACTGGCACCATTGTAAAAGAGATCTATGTACCGAAGAAGATTATTAACATTGTACAGAAGTAACTATTCAGAACCCACTGTCCCGCGAGGTGTTTTGGCATGAAAATGCCAAAATCCCGAGACAGGCAAGGCAAAATCCCATCGCCGTAGGCGATTTTCAATGGATTTTGACTCGTAACTGTGAAGGTACTGAACAGTTACGTACAGAAATAATGAAAAGAACCCTGGAGTTTCAAAAAAGAAATTCCGGGTTTTTTTGTGAGAAGAATTGACAGCAAAATTAGAGAAAAGTTATAATAAAACAAACTTTCTCACAGGTTGTGCCGAAATTCATGCTCAGAAAATGTCTGAGCCGGAACTGGTAATTGGAGGGAGCGTTTATGCTCCATAAGAATGCCCGATTACCAGTGTCATAGAAGAAAATAAAACATCAGATAATCTGGGGATGATTAAGCTTCAGCAAAATGGCCATATCTGGTATGGAAAACATGATGTTTATAAAACCTACTACTTGTATGTGTTTTACAGATCAGACCGGACGATGTCTGAATTCTTGGGACAGTTCGGAATATGGGGCGGTGTATATCTGATTTTTTGCCTTGTTTTTTTGCTGGTTCTCCAATATCGCAGGAAAACAAAGCTGCAGCAGCTGCTAAAAATGATAAGCAGATATCAGAAACACAAAAGCCTTAACAAGTGAAAGTTTTTTTGATATACTGAACAGGAAAGTGATATACATATTGCATATTTTTCAGAAAGATGAGGATAATTCTCATGGCATTAGACGGACTGGTGATTGCCGGGATGGTACAGGAACTGAATGCCTGTATTCTGGGCGGCAGAATTAATAAAATTGCGCAGCCGGAAGCGGATGAGCTGATGCTTACGATCAAAAGCGACAGACGTCAGCAGTACCGGCTGCTGATCTCTGCGGGAGCCAGTCTCCCGCTGATCTATTTTACAGAACAGAATAAGACAGCACCCCTGACAGCACCGAATTTTTGCATGCTTTTGCGTAAGCATATCGGAGGCGGAAAGTTTACCAGAATTTGGCAGCCGGGGATGGAACGTATTATTAATTTTGAAATTGAGCATTTAAATGAGCTGGGAGATATCTGTCATAAGACCCTGGTTGTGGAGATCATGGGAAAGCATTCTAATATTATTTTCTGCAGCGAAGAGGGGATGATCATTGACAGTATTAAACATATTTCCTCCCAGGTCAGTTCTGTCCGGGAGGTGCTTCCTGGACGCACTTATTTTATTCCGGAGACTCAGGAAAAATTAAATCCTCTGGATTATGAAAGCAGGGATTTTATTGCGGCAATCTCATCCAAACCGATGCCGCTGGCGAAAAGTATTTATTCTTCTATGACAGGAATCAGCCCATTGATTGCGGAAGAGATCTGTCATCGGGCTTCTCTGGACTCTGGCAGAAGCGCAAACAGCTTCTCAGAAACGGAACTGATTCATCTGGAGCATCAGTTTGATCTGGTGGTAGATACAGTGAAATCAGGTCAGCTGACACCGAACATTGTATATGAGGAGCAGGTACCGGTAGATTTCAGCGTGGTGCCACTTACCCAGTATGGTGATTTCCGGGAAGAAAAGTTCGATACGGTATCTGGTATGCTGGAACATTTTTATGCGACACGAAATGTGATTACCCGTATTCGTCAGAGATCTTCAGATCTGCGCAGGGTTGTGCAGACGGCGCTGGACCGCAATCGGAAAAAGTATGATTTGCAGCAGAAGCAGTTGAAGGATACTGAGAAGAGAGAAAAGTTCCGGGTTTATGGGGAACTGATCAATACTTATGGATACAATCTGGAAGAGGGCGCAAAAAAGCTGACCTGTCTGAACTATTATGAAAACAAAGAGATCACCATTCCTCTGGATGAGACAATGACTGCTCAGGAAAACGCACAGCATTATTTTGAAAAGTATAATAAATTAAAAAGAACCTATGAGGCATCTGTCAAGCTGATTGAGGAAACAAGATCAGAGATAGAGCATCTGGAATCCATCAGTACGGCACTGGATATTGCACGTTCAGAAGAGGATCTGGTGCAGATTAAGGAAGAACTGATTGAGTATGGATATATCAGGCGTCATTATACAGGTAAAAAAGTAAAGATTACTTCCAAACCGTTTCACTATATTTCATCTGATGGCTATCATATGTATGTGGGCAAGAACAATTTCCAGAATGAAGAACTTACCTTTAAGGTAGCTGCGGGAAATGACTGGTGGTTCCATGCCAAGGGCTGTCCGGGATCCCATGTGATTGTGAAGACCAATGGAGAGGAACTGCCAGACCGGACCTTTGAAGAAGCAGCAAGACTGGCGGCCTATTACTCTAAGAACAGAGGCGCAGAAAAAGCGGAAATCGATTATATAGAACGGAAGTTTGTCAAAAAGGTTGCCGGAGCCAGACCAGGATTTGTCATATATCATACCAACTATTCTATGCTGGTACCTACGGATATTACCGATATTAAGGAAGCAGCAAAATAAGAACAAATCCAATTGACGCTTACTGGAAATTGATTTATAATAACTTAACGTGGCTATTTAGGCCACAAAATAAAAAGGATGAGTAGATATCATGATAAAAAGTATGACTGGTTTCGGCAGAGCTGAGAATCTGCAGGGGAACCGCAAGTTTACAGTGGAAATGAAAGCTGTGAATCACAGATATTTTGATGTCAGTATTAAGATGCCAAAGAAGCTGAGCTTTTTTGAATCAGCGATTCGTACTCTGCTGAAGACATATATGCAGAGAGGCAAGGTAGATGTTTTCATTACTTATGAGGATTTCACGGAAGAGAACGTATCTCTGAAGTACAATGAAGCCATTGCTGCACAGTACCTGAAGTACTACCGCCAGATGGCAGATACGTTTGGTTTGCGGGATGATATCAGTGTATCTGTGTTGGGACGCTGCCCGGAAGTCTTTACCATGGAAGAACAGACTGTAGATGAAAAAGAGATCTGGGCTGTTCTGGAAGTGGCATTGAAGCAGGCCTGTGAGCAGTTTGTAGAGAGCAGAATCACAGAAGGTGAGCGCTTAAAAGAAGATCTGTTTGATAAGCTGGATGGCATGATCAGGGACGTGGATGCCATTGAAGACCGATATCCGCAGATTATGACAGAATACCGGGAGAAGCTGACACTTAAGGTGGAAGAACTGCTGGGGGATGCGCAGATGGAAGAAGGCAGGATTGCGGCGGAAGTCATTTTATTTGCAGATAAGATCTGCACAGACGAAGAGACAGTGCGTCTTCGCAGCCATATCGAGAGTATGAGAGAAGAACTGTTAAGTGGTGGAAGCGTAGGAAGAAAGCTGGATTTCCTCGCCCAGGAGATGAACAGAGAAGCGAATACGATTCTTTCTAAGGCGAATGATCTGGAGACATCCAACCGGGCCATTAATCTGAAAACCGAGATTGAAAAAGTCCGGGAACAGATACAAAACATCGAATAGGAGAAAGTTTTTTGGCGAGATTAATGAATATCGGGTTTGGAAATGTGGTAAATACTGCTAAGATTGTGGCGGTAGTCAGCCCGGATGCTGCACCGGTAAAGCGTATGGTGCAGAATGCCAAACAGATTGGAAAAGTAATAGACGCAACACAGGGAAGAAGAACAAAATCTGTGATTATTACAGAAGAAGATCACATTATTTTGTCTGCGCTGCAGCCAGAGACACTGGTAAAGAGATTTCATTTTAATGCAGATGAGCTGAAGGGAGAGACAGATGAATTGTAGATCAAAAGGTATTTTGCTGGTAATTTCAGGATTTGCCGGTACCGGAAAGGGTACCCTGGTGCAGGAACTGCTAAAAAGATATGATAATTATGCGTTATCGGTATCTGCAACCACACGAGATCCCAGACCAGGGGAAGAAGATGGTGTTCATTATTTCTTTAAAACAAAAGAAGAATTTGAGCAGATGATTCAGGAGAAAAAACTGATCGAGTACGCCTGCTATGTGGGTAATTATTATGGTACGCCGAAGGAATATGTACAGGAACAGCTAGAAAACGGAAAAGATGTGATCCTTGAGATCGAGATTCAGGGGGCGCTGAAGATTAAAGAGCAGTTCCCGGAGACATTGTTACTCTTTATGGTTCCGCCAAGCGCTCAGGTGCTGGAAGACCGGCTCAGAGGAAGAGGAACAGAAACAGAAGAAGTGGTGCAGAAAAGGCTTCGCCGTGCAGTAGAGGAAGCAGAATTCATTGAAAAATATGATTATCTGATTGTCAATGATGACCTGGATACCTGCATTCATGAGGCACATGAGATTATTCAGAGCCAGCATCATCGCGTAGATCAGAGAACAGAATTCCTGTCAGATCTGAAACAGCAGTTAAAAAGATTTTTATAAATAAATAGAAGGATAATATTGAGGAGGAAAAATTTATGTTACACCCATCTTACACAGAATTAATTAAAGTTGTAAACAGCGAGGTAGAGGACGGAGATACTCCTGTAGTAAACAGCCGGTATTCCATCGTTCTTGCAACTGCCAAGAGAGCACGTCAGATTATTGATGGAAAAGAACCGATGTCTATGCCGAAGATTCACAAACCACTGAGTATCGCAGTAGATGAATTGAATAAGGGGCTGTTGAAGATTATGCCGGAATCTGCAGAAGAAGAGGCAGAAGCAGCAGAGATTAACCTGACAGATGAGCTGCAGGAAGAACCAGTGGTTCTGGAGACGGTTGCAGAGGAAGCAGAAGAAGAGTAAAAGGATTCTGCGCAGGAGGAAAAAGAATGGAAAATGGCAGAGAAGTGAAGAAAAGTTTCTGTCTGCTTTCGGTTGCTTACATTGTGATGGGACTGGTACTGGTGATCTGGCCGGATATATCCGTGCATACCTTCTGCTTTGTATTTGGAATAGGTATGATCATCTTTGGCGGTGCACATATGATTCTGTATTTCACAAAGGATCGTTTTATGAATGTGATGCAGCCAGATCTGGTCATAGGAGTGGTGTGTATCTCTACAGGTTGTTATATTCTGCTTAAAATGGAATATATGCTGGAGATCATACCTTTTGCCATGGGAATCGTTGCGCTGCTTGGAGGTATTGTAAAGATACAAAGTGCCATGGATCTGAAAAAGCTGGGTGCTGTCAGGTGGTATATTATGTTGATATGGGCACTTGTTCTGCTGGCGATGGGAGCCATACTGGTGGCAAATCCATTTGACGAGCAGCAAAAGGTGGTAGTGATCCTTACAGGAGCATCTCTTCTGACAGATGGAATCGGTAATCTGGTCAGTATTTTCTGGACGGGTATCCGTTTCCGCAGATTGAAGAGAGTGCCGGCTGACCCGTATGCCGTATCTTCCAGAGGCGCAGATATTATTGATATGGAAGAGACAGAAGTGTCTGAGGAAAATGCGAAAAGCGAAAGCAGGAAGCATACGAAAAAGGAAAAGAGCAGCAAGATTGTGGGAAGAAGTACTTTTTTCCGTAAAAAAGCAGCCAAAGAGGGGCAGTCAGATGATCTTCCGGTATATAAAGACTGCGAGACAGAGATTGCAGAAACTGTGACCGACGCAGAGGATGAGCAGATGACTGATACAGAGAGTGCGGCAGATATTGAGCCAAATGAGACAGAAGAAAGCAAGATGGAAACAACAGAACCGGTGAAGGAGATAACAAAGACACCGGATGAGGAGTAGCGGATGAATATTTTATTCATATCACTGGGATGTGACAAGAATCTGGTTGATTCAGAACAGATGCTTGGTCTTTTGACCCAGAAAGGATTCACACTGACAGATGATGAGACACAGGCTGATGTGATAGTGATCAATACCTGCTGTTTTATACATGATGCCAAAGAAGAAAGCATCCAGAATATTCTGGAAATGGCAGAATATCGTAAGTCAGGACGTTGTAAAGCTCTGATTGTGACGGGATGTCTGGCACAGCGCTATAAGCAGGAGATTATTGATGAAATTGAAGAAGTGGATGCAGTGATTGGTACTACAGCCCATGATGAGATCTTTGAAGTAATTGAAAAGACGCTGGCAGGTCAGAAAGAACTGGATATACAGGATGTAGACAGACTGGTAGAGATTGATGCAAAGCGAGTGGTGACTACGGGGGGTCATTATGCTCATCTGAAGATCGCAGAAGGATGCGACAAACATTGTACGTATTGCATTATTCCAAAGATCAGAGGAAGCTATCGCAGTGTGCCTGTGGAACGACTGTTAAAAGAAGCACAGGATCTGGCAGATCAGGGCGTGAAAGAACTGATTCTGGTAGCACAGGAGACTACTCTTTATGGCGTAGATCTTTACGGTAAGAAATCACTTCACATCCTGCTGAAGAAATTATGTGAAATCAAAGGAATTCGCTGGATTCGTGTATTATATTGCTATCCGGAAGAGATCTACGATGAGTTGATCGAAACGATCCGGGATGAGAAAAAGATCTGTCATTACCTGGATCTCCCGATTCAGCATGCAAGTGACCGGATCTTGAAGCGAATGGGCAGACGTACCTCCAGAGCACAGCTGAAAGAGATCATTGAAAAGCTCAGAAGAGAGATACCCGATATTGCACTGCGTACTACATTGATCACGGGATTTCCTGGTGAGACCCAGGAGGATCATGAAGAACTGATGGCTTTTGTGGATGAGATGGAATTTGACCGTCTGGGTGTATTTACTTATTCTCAGGAAGAGGATACACCGGCAGCGTCCATGGAAGATCAGATCGATGAAGAGGTGAAAAAGAACCGTCAGGAAGAATTGATGGAGCTTCAGCAGGAAGTATCTCTGGATAAAAATGAGGAAAGGATCGGAAGAACGATGCTTGCCATGGTAGAAGGATATCTTTCTGATGAGAATGTATATGTGGCCAGAACCTACGCTGATGCACCGGGAATCGACGGGTATCTGTTTATCGATACAGCTGAGACACTAATGTCCGGTGACTTTGCAAAAGTAAAGATTACAGGCGCTTTGGAATACGATTTGACAGGAGAGTTGGAAGATGAATTTGCCTAATACGCTAACAACCATAAGAATGATTTTAATTGTACCTTTTGTTATGATTATGCAGATTACTCCAGATGGAAATGGAAGATTTGCAGCATTGGCAATTTTCATCATTGCCAGTATGACAGATTTCCTGGATGGCTATATTGCCCGCAAGAACCATCTGGTGACGAACTTTGGAAAATTTATGGATCCACTGGCAGACAAACTGCTGGTCAGTGCAGCAATGATTTGTCTGGTTTCCATGGATCGACTGCCGGCATGGATGGTTATTATCATCATCAGCCGTGAATTCGCCATCAGTGGTTTCCGCCTGATTGCAGCAGATAATGGAATTGTAATAGCAGCAAGCTGGTGGGGAAAATTCAAGACGGTATCACAGATGATCATGATTATATTACTGATTGCAAACCTTGGAGGGATCTTTACTATTCTGGAGCAGATCTTCATGTGGGTGGCACTGATACTGACAGTTGTCTCTCTGGCAGATTATATCTGGAAGAATAAGAAAGTATTAAACATGCAGTCATAAATATAATTGCATAAAACAGGTCTGAAAAGCAGGCCGGAACTCAGGTGGAGGGTATGATGGATATAGAGTTGATTTCCGTAGAAGCAGATTTGTTACTTGCAGCAGATTCTGACAGGCAGGCGGCTTACGTTATGGAAAAATGTGCACAGCTTGGAGCTCCTGTAGTGAGTCGCATGAATGTAACGATGGAGAATACACATCTGACAGAAATCATTGCGCAGGCATGGAAGCGTTCTTCTGTGGTAATGATAATCTGTCAGAATGGCAAAGATCTGAAAACAGTGAGAAAGCTGATTGCAGAAAAAGTGCTGAATCGAAAAAATGATGAGCTGGCTGAGCAGGATGTCCTTTTAGAACGCCACGGTGGCAGTTATGCCGGAGTGATCCTGAAAGAGGAAGAAAAAAAGCTGATTTTACTTCCAGAAGAGGAGCTGCAGTCTATATTCGAACAGGAATTATTCCGTATGCTTCAAAAAGAACTGAAGGATACCGTATATTCAGCAACTGTGAAGATGTGTGGTATGGAAGAGGCGGAAGTCAGAAAGCTGATTGCAGAACTGAAAGAGAAGAACCCTGCAGTGGAGATGACGCTTACTGTCTATATGGGTGAGATACAGATCCGAATGATGACCGGTTCCACAGAAGATCATTCAGCAAAAAAAGCATTGAAACCAGTGTTGAAGACTTTTCAGGAAAAATTTGGTGCTTACATTTATGCAACCAATGATACAGTATCTCTGGAGGCTTCTGTACTTGACCTGTTAAAGGAACGAGAGCTTACTTTGACAACAGCAGAGTCACTGACGGGAGGACTTCTGGCAGCTCGTTTCACAGCAGTGCCGGGAGCATCAGAAGTATTTAAACAGGGCTTTGTAACCTATTGCAACAGAGCAAAGAGAAAGCTCCTTGATGTTAAGAAAACGACTTTGAAAGAATACGGAGCGGTCAGTGATCGCACCGCAAAAGAAATGGCAAAAAATGGTGTGTTCGCCACCGGTGCGGATGCCTGCATTTCTCTTACAGGACTGGCCGGACCGGCAGCGGAGGAAGGAAAGCCAGTTGGTCTGGTTTACATTGCCTGTTGCTATAAGAACAGAACGGTGGTACGGGAATGTCATTTTAAAGGTGATCGTCGCCAGATACGGGAGCAGTCAGTGGTACAGGCATTGCTGCTGCTTCGAGAATGCATCCTTGCGGATCAGTAACTGGTTCGATGTTGCATTTGCTGCATAAGAGCAAACAGACGATCCATTTTCGCCTGTTCTTCCGGTGACTTATCCTTTTTGAGAACAGTCAGGATAAGCTGCATTTCCTGATTTGAAAAAGAAATCGATTGTTTACCAGTACGTGAAGCTGCTGCCATGAGAAATGGCAGCAGCTCTTTTTGCCCCAGCCCATGTCCCTGTTCTGATAAGGATGCCAGTGTCTGAAGCTTTTGCGTATCAATACCTGCAAGTTCTTTGTCGTGTATCCAGTTGTGATCCATAGCTGAATCTCCTTTCTATTCATTATAAGTCTGGTAAAGCTTCAGCATGGTAATCAGATTGGAGATCTGATCAATCTGCTGGTTTTGTCTGTCATTGCCATATTGCCGCAGCTGAGAAAGAATTTCTTCCGGATTGTGAGTTTCCGGCATGGCACATGCGGACATGGGACTGTTATAAAAAGAAAGCAGATGATTCATTTCAACCATTTTGATCAACAGTGCCAGAGTTCGTTGCATATTTTTAGGAAAGTAGGGAATCATGGCTTTATACATTTGCAGATTCTCACCGTTTGCAATCTGATCGACTGCCGGAATATCATGTTCCTGATTTGGTTCCATAGGAATTCCTTTTTTGTTTAGTATATGCAGTTACAGGAAAATGTATGATGCATATGCTGATACTATAGAGTAAGTATCAGGAGGAATGTGGTGAAAACTCATATAGTGATAGATGGAAATGCATTTTATGAAGTGGATGAAGAATGCCTGAAAAAGAGAGAGCAGTCTCAATATCTGAAAAAACAGCAGCGTAAAGACAGAAAAAACAATGACGAGAAGAAAAAAGATTAGAACTGACAAAAAGAAAAAACGGTACGTACCGGAAATCCGGCACGTACCGTCTTTAGTAAAAAGAGAATTCTGAGAAATCAGAAGTTCAGGCCACAGTCTCCATTGCAGCATAAAAGCAACAGAAGAATCAGCAGGCAATTGTTGTTTTCACCACATCCGCAGGAAGAATGGCCACAGCCGTTTCCGCCGCAGATATTCAGCAGCAGAAGAATCCAGATGATGGAGCATCCGCAGTTACCGTTGTTGTTGAAGAGAGAGCTACATCCGGAATTGCATCCATTATCACATCCGCAGTTTGTTGCTGTTAAATCACTCATGAGAAATCCTCCATGTTTTTCTATACAGTTCACTGTATGCAAAGGAGAGTACTTTGGTTACAGGAGAGAAGCAAATACTCCATACAGATCCAGTTCGCCGTATCCCCATTCCTGATTCGGATAAGAAAAAGAAGAGCGGCGTCTGGCACCACGAATCAGATAATTTTTTACAGAACGATTGGTCAGTGGCGAGTAAGAAAGTGAGGATCGTTCCATTCCCCAGTTAACCAGAAGAGCAATTGCACCGGCTGTCAGTGCACAGGAGAGAGACGTTCCGGTTTTTCTGATAAAAGGTGAAAGGGGTGGTCTTTCCTGAGAAGAACCGTCGGCAGCAGCCGAACCATAGACATCCACAGCCGGAGCAGCCAGTTCTGGCTTGATTTGATTGCTCAGTGTATAGCCTCTGCCAGAGGCAGGCCAGATGCTGCCAGATCGGCTGTCATAGCCTCCTACGGTGATTAATGCTTCTGTATTGCCGGGATTTGTGATTGTTGTATCAGGATCTGGGGTCAGAAAATAGACATCTTTTGATAAAAAGTTGCTGACAGGGAGCCACAGATGGAAAGTATTCTGTATCTGAGTCCGGTTTTGAATACGAAATGTCCAGATGCCTTCCGTAGGAGTAAGCATGCGGATAAGGATCAGTTGAAATCCAGAATGATATTCTGCAATTTCGTATCGAATTTCTATTACCGTGCGTTCACCGAAAAATTGATAGAAATTGCGAAGTCCCTGTTGTGGTGTAATTTCTGAAATCGTTTCTCCAAGGGGAGAGGTGACAGAGAGCGTGTACAAAGCTGGTGACAGAGCCCAAAATTCCATGCAGAATCCAGGATGAGCAGTACTGACATTTAGTTCTACCAGCATTGATTCCCTGGTGTTGTCAGAAGAAAAAAAGTGATGCCCGGATGAGGCCTCATTGCCAGCTGCGCAGGCGCAGAAACAGTTCTGATAATCTACATAATAGGTCAGAAGGCGGTCCAGTGCACTGTTTCCACTGTGGTCTCCCTGACTGGTGCCAAGTCCCATACAGATAACCAGTGGCTTTTCATATAGAATTGACAAAATAACCAGATAGCGGATTCCCATCATGATATCGGTTTCCTGAAAAACAGGCTGGTCGCTGTCGACCAGAAAATATTGCATCAGATATGGTTTGGCTTCTTTCAGACGGACAACAGCCAGATCTGCTTCCGGGGCAGCCCCAAGAAATTGATTCTCCGGATCCGGAGAGCCGGCAGCTACACCGGCAAGAAATGTGCCATGTCCATTTAGATCCCGGGAAGGAAGCAGTGAAAAAGGAGATTCACTTTGAAGTGCCAGATTAATCTGTTCTCTGGTATAAGCGGTACCATAGCCCAGGTCATACGGCGTTTCGGAAGAAGAAATCGTCTGATCCCAGATGCCAAGAATGCGGCTCTGGCCAGAAGTGGTACGAAAAGCTGGCCTGGTGTAGTCGATGCCGGTATCCAGAAATCCTAAAAGAACGCCTTTTCCTTTATATCCAAGGGATGGTCTGATTTGAACCTGAAGAATACCGGAAGCATTCAGACTCTCATAGTCCAGTGGAGTATAGAGTTTAGGAATATTAGAATAAGAAACACGATATTGCAGATCGGAATGCTCCCTTGGAACGTGAAGCATTCCAAGACGTCCTCCAAAAAGCTGTGCACCAAATGAGCGGTAAGTTTTCAGAAAATCTTCGGTATCCGATTGAACAGGGACAATGAGATCTGCATAAGTATTAGATAGTACCATTGTTTCTAGTGTATCAGCGGCCATAAAAAACACCTTTTGTATCTGTTCATTACCTTCACAGTGGGTTCTGAACAGCTACCATCTTTTTTTAAGTATATGTTGCCGCAGACAAAAAGTCAAAAGGGGAGATCTATTTGAAACAGGCAGTAAAAGTATTACAGGCAGAAAAAGCCTGGCAGAAAGGATGGACTGGAAAAGGAGTGCGGGTAGCAGTGCTGGATACTGGTGTGGCAAAGCATCCGGATCTGAAAAACAGAATGGTCTGCTTCAGAGATTTTGTAAATGGATCCCAGACATGCTACGATGATTATGGACATGGAACCCACGTTTCCGGGATTCTCTGCGGAGAAGGAACCTTGCAGAAAGAGTACCGGGGGATTGCTCCCGGAGCGGATCTGATCAGCCTGAAAGTGTTGGATAAAAATGGAAATGGAAAACGGGAACAGGTAATCCATGGGATACAATGGGTGATTCATCATTGTAAAGATTATGGAATTCGCATTATGAACATCTCAGTAGGAAGTGTACGGGAAGGAAATGAACAGGATCAGAAACTCATTGAGAGCGTGGAACAGGCCTGGGATCATAATATTGTTGTGGTATGTGCTGCAGGCAATCTGGGACCTTACCCATGCACGATTACAGCACCAGGCAACAGCCGAAAAGTGATTACGGTGGGGATGTCAGAAGATCAGCACAACTGGTATTCTGGATGTGGCCCTACTTATGCCTGTGTCTGCAAGCCGGATTTGGTGGCACCGGGAAACCAGATCTGGTCCTGCAATGCTTTTTGTACCGGTCGTTCTGGCACTGCCGGATCACGGAAATTCTACTGCCAGAAAAGCGGAACATCCATGGCAACGCCTATGATATCCGGAGCAATTGCATTACTGCTGGAAAAAGAACCCTGGCTGACAAATGTGGAAGTAAAAATGCGGCTGAAAGAATCAGCCAGAGATCTTGGAATGGAACGTAACCGTCAGGGATGGGGACAGCCGGATATATCGAAGTTACTGAGGTTATAGAATAAAAAATTCAGAAAGACGCAAAAAAATTTGGAACTGTATTAACAAAAATGAGGAATTATGTTATATTGAATACAAATTTACTTATGTGAAAGGACATATTTGGTATGGGCAAAGATAGATATGTTGCATATGTAGGTACGTATACCCATGGAAGCAGTGTGGGCGTTCATGTATATGATATGGATGTAGAAGCGGGGTATATGACAGAGAGGAACGTTGTTCCGGTGAATAATGCATCGCATCTGACGACATCTACTAACGGAAAGTATTTGTATTCTATTGCAGATGAAGGGGTAGAGGTACTGAAAATTAATCAGAAGACCGGCGATCTGACAGCAATCAATAAAGTGGGAATTGATGGTATGAGAGGCTGTTTTCTCTCTACAGATCAGAGGGGAAAGTTCTTGTTTGTGGCTGGTTATCATGATGGAAAGATTACCGTAGTGCATACCCATCGTGATGGCAGACTGGGCAGTGTGATGGATGGAATTTTTCATAAGGGGCTGTTCAGTGTAGCGGAGCGTAATTTTCGGCCTCATATCAGCTGTGCAATGCCGACACCAGATGGTAAGTTCCTGTGCGTAGTGGATTGCGGAATTGACCACATTAATATCTATAAGGTAAACCCAACCAGCGGAAAACTGACTCTGTTGGATATTGTACGATGTGATCTGGAATCTGGGCCGAGATTGATCCGATTTGGCAAGGATGGCCGGTTTGCCTATGTAAACTGTGAGCTGAGCAATGAACTGCTGGTTTACTCTTATGATGGCAGTGAGAAGATTCCAAAGTTTGAATTGCTTCAGAAAGTGGATACCCGAATGGATGTGCAGGAGATTGGATGCGCCAGCTCCGGGCTGCGGATTTCTCCAAGTGGAAGATATCTGTATTGTTCTACAGCTGGAGACAACAGTGTGGCGATCTATGAGATCAATCAGGAAACAGGCATGGTATCTGAGATCCTGAAACTGCCAATCAGTGGAAAGTATCCGAAAGATATTGAAGTATTTCCAGATGAGCGGACTCTGATCACACTGAATCATGAATCCAATGAGATTCGATTCTTTTCCATCGATTATGAGAAACATACATTAATTATGAAGGGCAGACCAATTTCGGTTGACACGCCGAACTGCATTCTGATTTATAAATTGTCCGGGGATGAAGAGACAGTGGAAAACAAATAGACACAAAAGGACGGTGAAATCTGTTTGAGATTTCGCCGTCCTTTTCAAATTATCTGTGATAGAAGCCTGCAATGTCATCTATCTTAGCGTACATATTGGAAAAAAGTGCATCCACTAAGGTGAGTGCAGCCATAGACTCCACCACAACGACAGCCCGCGGTACGATGATAGGATCATGACGTCCTTTGATACTGATATTGATTTCTTCATGATCTTTATTAACGGTATGCTGCTGTGCAGAAATAGAAGGCGTTGGCTTAAAGCCCACCCGGAAAAGCAGATCGCTTCCATCACTGATACCACCAAGCGTGCCACCGGAATGATTGGTTGTTTTCTGTACACTGCCATCAGAAGCAAGAGAAAATGCATCGTTGTTATCGCTGCCTAATGAACGGGAAGCTGCTATGCCATCCCCCAGTTCAAAAGACTTCACAGCGCCGATGGAGAACATTGCTTTGGCCAGATTGGCAGATAGCTTTTCGAAGACCGGATCACCAAGGCCTGGAACCATACCGGTCACAATGCATTCAACAACGCCGCCACAGGAATCTCCGTTCTTTTTACAGGTATCCAGATAGGCAGATGCTTCTTCAGCAGCCTGTGCATCCGGCATGTTCAGAGCGTTACATTCACGTTGGGAAAGGTCAAAACGATCCGCTGAGATGGTTATGGGACCAATCGATTTGCTGTAAGCTGTAATGTGGATGCCGAGAGTCTCCAGAATCTTAGCGGCAATGGCACCTGCTGCCACACGTCCAATGGTCTCGCGTCCGGAAGAACGACCACCACCCCGGTAATCCCGGAAACCATATTTTTCATCGAAGGTATAATCTGCATGTCCAGGCCGGTAATAAGATGCAATCTCTGAATAATCAGAAGAACGCTGTTGTTTATTAAACACGACCAGGGAGATTGGAGTGCCAGTGGTCTTCCCATCAAAGACACCAGAGAGAATCTCTACGGCATCATCTTCTTTACGAGGCGTAGAGTAGCGATTCTGTCCTGGCTTTCTGCGATCCAGAAATTTTTGAATATCCGCTTCTGTGAGGGGAATTCCGGCAGGACATCCATCTACAACAACCCCGAGAGCCTTTCCGTGGGATTCTCCCCAGGTAGAGATCTGAAAATGTTTTCCATATATTGAACCAGACATAAAAGCCTCCTTATTTTTTCAATCTTTTTTAGTATAACGAATTATGAAATAATTGTAAAGTAGGTTCGGTTCGTTGACAAACAAATAGGAAAAATCTATAATGTGACGTAGAAGTTTGAAGAAAAGGAGTTCACAGATGAAGTTTTTAAACAAAATGGAACGAAAGTTCGGAAGATATGCAGTGCGTAATCTGTCAGCTTACATCATTGCCTTTTATGTGGCGGGCTATTTGATGGAAGTGTTTACGCCAGACATTTTCAATTATCTGACACTGGAACCATATTATATTCTCCATGGTCAGGTGTGGCGTGTTGTGACATGGCTGCTTGTGCCGCCATCTTCACTGGATCTGTTTACCATTATTATGCTGTTTTTCTATTATTCAGTAGGAAATACGCTGGAACGGACCTGGGGTTCTTTCCGCTATAATGTTTATATTTTCGGTGGGGTGCTGGCTATGGTTGTGGGGGCCTTTATCCTTTATGGCATCCTTGGGGGAAATGTGATGTTTGCAACCCTGTTCACCACCTATTATGTAAATCTTTCGATTTTCCTGGCCTTCGCGGCAACCTATCCTGATACGCAGGTGATGCTTTATTTTCTGATTCCGATTAAGATGAAGTGGCTGGGTATTTTCTATGCAGTGATTCTTGCATTGAATTTCTTTACCAGCAGCTGGATTTATAAGATCATGATGGTGATGTCCATGCTGAACTTTATTGTATATTTTATCGGTACCCGGAATCTCAAGCGATATTCCTATCAGAATCAGAAACGAAAATGGGATTATCAGAAGGCTATGAATCAGGGACGTAAGACGGAACATAAGAATGCAGATGGCACTATCACCAGACATAAATGTGCGGTATGCGGAAGAACGGAGCTGGACGGAGACAATCTGGAGTTTCGTTTCTGTTCCAAATGTGAGGGAAACTATGAGTATTGTCAGGATCATCTGTTTACCCATGAGCATGTACGAAGACATTAATATAAGGAATACAAGAAGGAAGTATCATGAAGAAGTTTTTTCGTTATAAGATAAAATCAAAGGCATTGGCGACCGTGCTGATGTTGGCAATTCCGGTGGCAGCACTGATGTTGATGGAGAGTTATACTCATGTGCCATGGGATCTGACACCACCAATTTTCATCTTAAATCTGGTGGGCTACTACCTGATTTATCTGCTTGGAACCTTCCTATTTGGCGGTGTGGCAGGAGGTTATACTTTTGCCACGCTGCTTTTTATGTGCTGTGGTCTGGCTAATTACTGTGTGGTGTGTTTCCGGTCTTCACCGATTGTACCATGGGATATCTATTCGATTCGTACAGCAGTATCAGTGGCAGATAATTATAATATTGATATTACAGGAAAACTGATCGGGGTGGTGCTGGGATTTCTGGCTCTGACAGTACCTGGCGGAGTGTTGCCGGGAAAAGTGAAGAAGCTTCGCATTCGACTTGCGGGACTGGCACTTTCGATATGTTGTGTATTTGGATACGTAAAAGCAGTGGGAAGTGATGCGGTGATTGAGACAGTGGGGCTGGATACTACCTTATTTACGCCAAATGTATTGTATCGGAATAATGGCCTCCTGGCTGGTTTTGCAGGAAATATCCGTTTTATGAAAGTAGAAAAACCGGAAGGTTATTCTACAAAAGCAGCAGAGGAGGTTGCACAGAGCTACCAGACGCAGGAGACAACAACTGCAAAGAAGGACTTGCCGAATATCATTGTGATTATGAATGAAGCATTTTCGGATCTGTCCGTATTTGGTGATTTTCATGCCAGTGAAGATTATATGCCATTCATCCATTCTCTGGATAAAAATGTGCTGAAGGGGCATGCGTATGTATCAGTAAAAGGCGGGAATACAGCGAATTCCGAGTTCGAATTTCTTACCGGAGATTCTATGGCATTTATGCCGACGGGAAGTGTGCCATATCAGCAGTATGTAAAGAGCAAGATTCCAAGTCTGGCCTCCCGGCTGGGAGAACTCGGCTATACTACTACAGCGATCCATCCATATTATGGAAGCGGATGGAATCGGAATACAGTGTACCCATTGCTCGGATTTGACAATATGATTTTTAAGGATGCATTTACAGCACCGAAGAAGATCCGGAACTATATCAGTGATGAATCTGCATTTCAGAAAATTATCGATCTGTATGAGGAAAAAGGTACAGACGAGAAGCTGTTTGCATTTGAAGTAACCATGCAGAATCATGGGGGATACAGTAAGGATACCGATGACTTCAGGGAATCTGTATATCTGACCGATGAACTGAATCAGGGAACCCAGGTAAGAGCGGCAGAGAAATATCTGACGTTGATTCAGAAGAGCGATGAGGCATTTAAAGAACTGGTGGAATATTTTGAAAAACAGAAGGAGCCAACTATTATTCTGATGTTTGGGGATCACCAGCCTTCGGATTATATCACCAATGTTATCTTACGGGAACTTGACCTGGATCGGGATGAGTCGCAGGATGTATATTTTGACAATTATATTGTACCATATATCATGTGGTCGAACTACGATATGGATACTACGCAGGTGGAGAATATCAGTCTGAATTATCTGAGTGGACTCCTGATGGAAAAGGCTGGAATTGGACTTACTGGTTATCAGCAGTTCTTAAAAGATATGCAGGCAGAGCTGCCGGTGATAACAGCTAATATGGTGATGGAAGCAGATGGAGACCGGGAGCCGGAAAAAGATGTTCAGTCTGAGTGGATAGAAAATTACAATAAACTGGTATATAACCATCTTTGCGACAAAACCGGAAGGCTGTCTGGATTTTTTGAATAAGAAATAAAAAAAGGCTATGAGACGCTCGAAACTGAGAGTTCCTTAGCCTTTTTCGTTCTAAAATCGATGACTGAAAATAAAATCAGGTTTCTGTGATTTTACGATATTTTAAAGGCGACATTCCAACATTATTCTTAAAAAATCTGGAAAAAGAACTGATGCTGGAATAACCAACTTTCTGACTGATAATCTCGATGGAATAATCTGTATTGGCCAGATAGGACTTTGCCTTATTGATCCGCACCATAGAGATATAGTCGCTAAGCGGAAGATTCAGAAATTCGGAATGCGGATAACAGCATTTTCATAAAAACATACGAGATTATCGGAGATTGTAAAAATAATTTCCAACTGAGAATGAAGATGAAAAGTCTGCTTTTCGGTATGTTCTGCAAAATTCCCATATTGCAACAATGATATTTCTTTTGATTACGGTCTTACCTATAAAGGCGGAGTTATGATCCGTGAAGATTCCACCTGTAATATATCAGCAAGTATGTATGAAGATCTGTTCCAGGAAGCAGACCAGAAGTTTTTCAGACGGCGCTGTGACCGCCATGGCATCGATCTGAAAGGCATGGTTCATCTTGGCGTCTGCGTCGCTGCATGGATGGGTGAACCGGAAACAGACCCACGTGGGGAAGACTGCTAGTACGGTTTATTCTCTCCTTATTAATAAAATATAGCAGTTTTGGCAAGGAACCAGACGACAGTATGGCTGTTGTCTGGTTCCTTTGTTATGGTTAAAATTTATAAAAAAAGACACATCAAATATTGATGTATCTTCTACAGTCAGAATCATTTTTAACTGCCGGCAGCGGGACTTGAACCCGCACGTGGTTGCCCACAACAGATTTTGAGTCTGCCTCGTCTGCCATTCCGACACGCCGGCCTGAGGTCTGTGACTGAAAATTATATTAACATATCCGGATGACATTTGCAAGTGATTTTTTTTAAAATGAAACACGAAACAATTTGCCAGTAAACCAGATAGAAAAAAATAAATGAAAATGGTATACTATTAAAAACGCAGGCAGTAAACCAGAAGTCTGGAAAGGAGAAAGATATATCGTTATTGAAAGAAGACCAGACAGCGAAATTTTGACATTGAAATTTGGAATAGAATAGGATATGATTGAGATATTGAAAAAGTCCATGGTCGTTTAAGCGATGATGGATTTTTTTATCATAAAACAGCTTACAGACAGAGGTTTAAAAGAATGGATTGCAGAACAGTACAGCAGAAGATTATGCCTTATATAGAACGGAAGCTGTCGGATGCGGAACTGGAAGCTTTTCTGGATCATGTACAGCATTGTAAGTCCTGTAGCGAGGAATTAGAGGTATATTTTACAATTTACTATGCGCTGCAGAAGCTGGATTCCGATGATACAGAGTCTTTTGATATGCAGGAGATTTTGAAAAAAGATATGGAAAAGATGCAGATGCATCTACAGAAGAATGAATCTGTCCGTTTTTTGAAAAAGTTTTTTTATGTGATTGTAGGAATGGTGCTTGGAATTGCAGCATTTGTGGGAGTGGATGCATTGCTTCATGGAGGACTTCCCAACACACTGGTTTATCAGTGGATTACACCGGAGGAAGAACAGTCGCAGACAGAGTCTGGCAGAATGCCTCCGTTACAGCTACAATCGACAGAAGAACTGGAACCGGAGACGAATCATAAGCGGCAGATTATTGTGACGGTGCCGGAGACGGAGATGAATGTGGAGCCGGGACCGATACCGGATTAAGGATCCAAGTAAGAACAGGAGTATAACAGAAAATATGGAAAAAATTGTGTTAATCGATGGACATAGTATATTGAACAGGGCTTATTATGGTGTGCCGGATCTGACTAATTCAGAGGGATTGCATACCAATGCCGTATATGGGTTTTTGAATATTATGTTCAAGATTCTGGATGAGGAAAAGCCAGATTATTTTGCAGTAGCATTCGACCTGAAGGCACCGACATTCCGTCACAAACTGTATGAGCAGTATAAGGGAACCAGAAAACCGATGCAGGAGGAGCTGCGTCAGCAGGTGCCGGTGATCAAAGAGATGCTCACGGCCATGAAAGTGCCATTGATGATGCTGGAGGGATATGAAGCAGATGATCTGCTGGGAACAGTGGCTAAGAAAGCAGAAGCAGATGGCCTGGAGGCAGTTGTGGTATCAGGAGACCGAGATCTGCTGCAGCTGGCTGCCGATCATATTATGATCCGGATTCCGAAGACGAAAAAGGGTGGTACCGAGATCGAGAATTATCGCACGGAAGATGTGATGGAAAAGTACCAGGTGACACCGATCCAGATCATAGAATTAAAAGCACTGATGGGAGATTCTTCTGATAATATTCCGGGTATCCCTGGGGTGGGAGAAAAAACAGCAACAAAGCTGATCGTGGAATATGGATGCATTGAGAATGCTTACGCGCATGTGGAAGAGATTAAGCCGAATAAAGCCCGGGAATCTCTGAGAGACCATTATGATATGGCGCAGATGAGCAAGGAACTGGCAACGATCAATATTCACAGTCCCTTTGAACTGGATATGGAGCAGGCCCGTATGACAGATCTGTATACAAAAGAAGCGTTTGAACTTTGCAAAAGACTGGAATTCAAGAATATGCTTTCTAGATTTGAGATTGATCAAAGTGAGCAGAATCAGGTGGCGGAGAGCTTCCATGTAACATCAGATCTGCAACAGGCAGGAGAGTGGCTGGGACAGCTAAAAGAAGAAAAGCAAATCGGTTTCTTTTTGCTTTCTGACGAAGAAAAAGCATTTCGCGGAATGGCAGTCAGTGGAGCAAATGATACTTTTTTCTTCTGCAAGCAGGGCTTTTTGACAGAGGGCTATCTGACTTCGGCACTGGATGAATTGCTGCAGACGGCAGAACAGGCGGTGACCATTCAGTTAAAAGAACAGATGCATTTCTGGAAACCGGCAGAATCTGTTCGCAAAAAGATTCGGGATGCAGCAATTGCAGCCTATCTTCTGAATCCGTTAAAAGGAGAATATCCTTATGAGGATATGGCGAAGGATTATCTGGCAACTATGCTTCCTGGAAAAACAGAATTGCTGGGAAAGAGTAAGATAAAAGATCTGGATGAGGAGGATAAGATCCTGTCCGCTGTCGGCTGCTATCAGAGTTATACGGCTTTGCATGCAATGCCGGTTATGCTGGAAAAATTAAAAGCAGAAGAGATGGACTCTCTTTTTGAAGAAATGGAAATGCCTCTGGTATATGCGTTATCCGCTATGGAAAAAGCAGGTATCCGGGCTGATGCGGGTATTTTGAAAGAATACGCCGGAGAACTGTCAGAGAAAATCCATCAGCTGGAACAGGAAATTTACACTGATGCAGGGGAAGAGTTTAATATTAATTCTCCGAAGCAGCTTGGCTTGATTCTTTTTGAAAAACTGCAGATTCCTGGAAGCAAAAAAACAAAGAGCGGGTATTCTACGGCTGCGGATATTTTGGAGAACCTGGCACCGGAGTATCCAATTATTCAAAAAGTATTGGATTATCGGCAGGTGGCAAAACTGAAGTCAACCTATGCGGATGGATTGGCGTCTTTTATTGGTGAAGATGGAAGAATTCATGGAACATTCCATCAGACAGTGACGGCCACAGGGAGAATCAGCAGCACAGATCCGAATCTGCAGAACATTCCGATCCGCACCGAAATGGGGCGACTGTTTCGAAAGGTATTTTTGCCAAAAGAGAATTGGATCTTTATTGATGCAGATTATTCCCAGATCGAACTGCGCGTTCTGGCAGCATTATCAGGAGACGAAGCGTTGATCCATGCATTCCAGAATGGAATTGATATTCATACGCTGACAGCTTCGCAGGTATTCCATACTCCACTGGATCAGGTGACGCCACTTCAGAGAAGAAATGCCAAGGCAGTAAATTTTGGCATTGTTTATGGAATCAGCGCCTTTGGTCTGAGTCAGGACCTGAAAATTTCCAGGAAAGAGGCATCGGAGTACATTGACAGTTATTTTGCAAGCTATCCGAAGATTAAGGAATTCCTGGACAGGGCAGTGGCAGATGCAAAAGAAAAGGGTTATATTGCCACGTATTATCACCGAAGAAGACCGGTACCGGAACTGGCATCCAGTAATTTCATGCAGCGTTCTTTTGGAGAACGAATTGCCATGAATTCACCGATTCAGGGAACTGCAGCAGACATCATTAAGCTGGCTATGATTCGGGTAGATCAGCGACTTCGGGAAGAACAGCTGCAGGCACGTCTGGTGTTGCAGGTACATGATGAACTTCTCATTGAAGCGCCAAAGGAAGAAGAAGCAAGAGTGCGTGAAATTCTGCATCAGGAGATGCTGGGAGTAACCGATTTTGCCGTATCTATGGAGATTGATATACAGAGTGGAAGTGACTGGTATGAAGCACATTAAGATATTAGGAATTACAGGCGGGGTTGGTGCCGGAAAGAGTACCATCCTGTCTTATCTCGCACAGCAATATGGAGCCAGAGTGATCGAACTGGATAAAGCAGCACATCTTTGTATGCAGCCTGGGACATCCTGCTATGAACAGATCGTTGACCGATTTGGAAAAAAGATTCTGAAAGAGGATGGAAGTATTGACAGGCCGGTTTTGTCCAGGATTGTTTTTGCAGACCGTCAGGAAGTAGAAGCACTGAATCATATGGTGCATCCGGCGGTAAAAGCCTATATTCGAAAAGAGATTCGGAAAGAACGGGAAAGTGGAAAAGTGCCTTTTGTGGTGCTGGAGGCTGCACTGCTTCTGGAAGATCATTATGATGAGATCTGTGACGAGATCTGGTATGTGTATGTGGAGGAGGAAACAAGGATCAGGCGCCTTCAGAGTTCCAGAGGCTATACACCGGAGAAGACAAGAGCAGTTCTGAAGAATCAGAAAAGTGATGAAGAATTTCGCAGATTCTGTCAATTTATGATTGACAACAGCAGTGATAATGTAGAAAATACATATAAGCAAATAGATAGAGGGTTAATGACACATGGATTTTTGTAGTATAGCAAGCGGCAGCAGCGGAAACTGTACCTATACCGGTACAGATCATACCGCACTTCTGGTAGATGCAGGGGTCAGCGCCAGACAGATTGAAAAGGGGCTGAAGAGCATTGACCGGGCCGCAACAGATATAGATGGGATTCTGGTTACCCATGAGCATTCTGACCACATAAAGGGTCTGGGTGTTCTTTCCAGAAGATATGGGATTCCTATATATGGCACGAAGGGAACCTTGAATGCCATAGCTAATTGCAGCAGCTTAGGCACGATTGATGCAGGACTGTATCGGGAGATTCACGTAGATGAGGATTTTCAGGTAGGAGATGTGACAGTGCATCCCTTTGAGATTCCCCATGATGCAGCCCAGCCATCTGCTTACCGCATCAGTCACGAAGAGACTTCTGTTGCAGTGGTGACGGATCTGGGAGTATTCAGTGATTACATTATTGAGAATATGAAAGATCTGGATGCAGTGCTTCTGGAAGCCAATCATGACATTCGTATGTTACAGGCAGGCCCGTATCCTTATTATTTAAAGCAACGGATTCTCGGCACACACGGACACCTTTCCAATGAGAATGCAGGAAGACTTTTGTGCCGGGTATTGCATGACAATCTGAAACATATATTTCTCGGGCATTTGAGCAAGGAAAACAATTATGATGCGCTTGCTTATGAGACAGTTTGTATGGAGGTCACAATGGGTGAGAACCCTTATAAGGCATCGGATTTTCAGATCCGTGTCGCAGAACGCAGCGAAGTTTCACAGCTGGTGACAGTATAGAGAAAAGAGGAGGACATTATGAAGAAGACAATCATCACAGTAGTAGGAAAAGATACCGTAGGTATTATCGCCAGGGTATGTACTTATCTGGCAGAGAACAACGTGAATATTCTGGATATTTCACAGACCATTGTAGATGGTTTTTTTAACATGATGATGGTAACAGATGCAACCGCTTCAGAAAAAGATATTGCAGCTCTTGCAGGCGATCTGAAAGCTCTGGGAGAAGAGATTGGTGTGGTTATTATGTGCCAGCATGAAGAGATCTTCAATAAAATGCACAGAATTTAAGCGGGGTAGATGATTATGATTAATATATTTGAGGTCAATGAGACCAATAAAATGATATCTGAAGAGAACCTGGATGTCCGTACCATTACCCTTGGTATCAGTCTTCTGGACTGCATTGACACAGATCTGGAAAAATTAAATGACAATATTTACAGGAAGATTACCACACTGGCAGAGAATCTGGTAGCAACTGGCCAGGATATTGAGAATGAATATGGTATTCCGATTGTAAATAAGAGAATTTCTGTGACGCCGATCGCTTTGGTGGGAGCCAGTGCATGTAAAACGCCGGAAGATTATGTGACTATTGCCAGAACGCTGGATCGTGCTGCAAAAAAAGTGGGTGTGAACTTTATTGGCGGGTATTCTGCATTAGTCAGCAAAGGTATGACCAGAAGCGATGAAAATCTGATCCGTTCGATTCCACAGGCGCTGGCAGAAACTGAACGGGTATGCAGTTCTGTAAATGTGGGTTCTACTAAGACTGGTATTGACATGGATGCAGTTCGAATTCTTGGGGATATGATTCTGGAAACAGCGGAACTGACAAAAGAGAATGACTCTCTTGGATGCGCGAAGCTTGTGGTATTTTGCAATGCTCCGGACGACAACCCATTCATGGCTGGAGCATTCCATGGTGTTACCGAAGGTGATGCGGTGATCAATGTAGGTGTCAGCGGTCCTGGTGTAGTAAAACGTGCTCTGGAAAAAGTAAGAGGCGAGAACTTTGAGGTACTGTGCGAGACGATTAAAAAGACTGCGTTTAAAGTAACCCGTGTAGGACAGCTGGTAGCGCAGGAAGCATCCAGAAGGATGAATATTCCGTTTGGTATCATTGACCTGTCTCTTGCACCGACGCCTGCTATTGGAGACAGTGTGGCAGATATCCTTTGCGAAATTGGTCTGGAGTATGCAGGAGCACCAGGTACGACAGCTGCACTGGCACTGTTAAATGATCAGGTAAAGAAGGGTGGTGTAATGGCTTCTTCTTATGTAGGAGGCTTGAGTGGTGCCTTTATTCCGGTCAGTGAAGATCAGGGAATGATCGATGCAGTACAGGCAGGAGCTTTGAGCATTGAGAAGCTGGAAGCTATGACCTGCGTCTGCTCTGTAGGTCTGGATATGATCGCCATTCCTGGAGATACACCGGCCACTACGATTTCCGGTATCATTGCTGATGAGATGGCGATTGGTATGGTGAATCAAAAAACCACAGCAGTCAGAGTAATTCCGGTAATTGGAAAAGGGGTAGGCGAAATTGTACAGTTTGGCGGTTTGCTTGGCTATGCACCGATCATGTCGGTAAATCAGTTCTCCTGTGCAGATTTTGTAAACAGAGGCGGAAGAATTCCGGCACCAATTCACAGTTTTAAGAACTAAGAAAATGAAAAAAACCCGTCAGACCAGATCAGAGGATCACAATCTGACGGGTATTTTCATGCCGAAATGGCTGGTGGTATTTTTGAGAAAGTACGGATTCATAAATGTGAGAGGAAAGTGTCGTTTGCTGTAATTGGCAAATGGCAGTTTTTTTCCTCTCTTCATCATGAAAAGGAAAATCCAGGATATTTTTGGGGGCGTCTGCCATCTTGGTCAGAACCGGGATGTCAGAATGTGACTTGACCATCCTTAAAATCTGTGAAGATTTTCGGCGCATACCAAGAATCCTGGTGTACTGAGGGAGAAAAAGTGCAGGAGCAGCAGGATCCTGAATATCCAGAAGCAGGTGGAACAGTGCTCTCTGGATATGACCTCTGGTCTGATTCCTGGAGGTCAGCAGTTCGGTAAAATCAGCAAAATTTTGAAACAAAAAGCGATTCTGAAAGATTCTGTTTGCCAGAAAAGCATCAATATCAAAATAATCCTGAAGTTCTTCCGGTGTGCGAGCCAGCATCAGTCGATACTGTATCATAGAAGCAAAATCTTCAGCCTCTATGGGACCGTAGTTTTTGGCATAAGCCTGAAGAAGAATCCAGGCGGAAGCAGGCATATATTCCTGCAATGTAGCATCTTCTGCCAGGTAACGGGATGAATCTTCAGAAATACGTGCGCATTTGTGCAGAAGTGTGTTCCGGATTGCGGTAGCAGATGAAAAATGCCCGGTCAGATCAGGACTGTGATAACCAGACCCCACTCTTTGGATTGCATGTGGTGCAATGGGGCTTTGAAACCTTTTTAAAACACACAGATATTCCAGCGCCAGAATATTATTCGGAAGACGCAGAAAAGAAACATCTGTATGTAGATAATCAGAAAGCGCAGCAGAACGGGCAGCAGGATATCCCATTCCCTTTTTCAGATAAGAAAGAAGCAACTGCTGAAAGTCGACAGGCTCCCGGGACAGAAGTGAAGCAACCTGTTCAAAGTCTGAAAGACATTCCTGCTCAGTGCCAAAACAAAGAGTGTCGATACAGCCAAGACTGTTCAAAATGGAGACGCCGCCTCTGGCAAAATATTCGGCTCCGGCGCAGGCAAATGCCACAGGAAGTTCCAGCACCAGATCAGCGCCATTTTCCAAAGCCATGTGTGCGCGCACATATTTATCCAGTACAGCCGGTTCCCCCCGCTGCACAAAATCACCGCTCATGACAATCACCACATAATCAGAACCAGTTTCCTGGCGTACTTTTTCGATCTGATAGGCGTGGCCGTTGTGAAATGGATTATATTCAGTAATAATGCCGGCTATTTTCATAAACCCTCCGTTTTTTTAAAAATATAAGAAAAAGTGTAGCATTATTTGCAGGCAGATGCAAGGCAGAATGTCCTGTTTTGCGTGCAATAGAAAAAAAGGAAAAGAAATTGCAAAAAAAGAAAGAATCTTATTGATAATTTTGAAAAAAATCTTATAATAGACGGTGAGGACTGTTTCAAAACAAATACAATGGGATACAGTCAAATACAAAAAAAGGAGACAAAGATTATGCCATTAGTTACTACGACCGAGATGTTCAAAAAAGCATACAATGGTGGATATGCAATCGGAGCATTCAATGTTAACAACATGGAAATTGTACAGGGTATCACAGAAGCAGCAGGAGAACTGAAGAGTCCGGTTATTCTTCAGGTTTCCAAAGGAGCTCGTGCTTATGCAAACCATACATACCTTGTAAAATTAGTAGAAGCAGCAGTTATTGAGAACCCAGAGATCCCAATCGCTCTTCACCTGGATCACGGTGACAGCTTTGAACTTTGCAAGAGCTGTATTGATGGAGGATTTACATCAGTTATGATCGATGCTTCTTCCAAATCTTTTAAAGAAAATATCGAACTGACTAAAAAGGTAGTAGAATATGCACACGCTCATGGTGTTGTTGTAGAAGCAGAGCTTGGTACTCTGGCAGGTATTGAAGACGAAGTCGTTGTAGAAGCTGGTCATGAAAGCTATACACGTCCAGAAGAAGTAGAAGAATTCGTTGACAAGACAGGATGTGACTCTCTTGCAATCGCAATCGGAACAAGCCACGGTGCTTACAAGTTCACAGCTGATCAGTGTACACGTAACGAGGAAGGTATCCTTGTTCCACCTCCACTTCGTTTTGACGTTCTGGAAGAATGTGCTAAGAGACTGCCGGGATTCCCTATCGTACTTCACGGATCATCTTCTGTACCACAGGAATTTGTTAAGATGGTAAATCAGTACGGCGGAAATATGCCGGATGCAGTAGGTATTCCAGAAGAACAGTTAAGAAAAGCTGCTACAATGGCTGTATGCAAGATCAACATCGACTCCGATATCCGTCTTGCTATGACAGGTAACATCCGTAAATACTTTGCAGAACATCCAGATCACTTTGACCCACGTCAGTATCTGAAACCAGCTCGTCAGGCTGTAAAAGATATGGTTGCTCATAAGATCGTTAACGTTCTTGGAAGTAACGACAAGATCTGATCCTAAGAAACAAAAGGCGGGAAATCTTCTGATTTCCTGCCTTTTTTCGTGTGGAGTTATAAGACAGAAAGACTTTATATGAAAAGAAAAATAAAGTGTTTGGAAAAAAATTCATGAAAACACAGATTCCTGGTTGAAAAATCAATTTGTGAATAATATAATGAGATTTATGAGAGACTGTATACAGTCTGCTGTCAGAATATGGCAGTGTTATGGCATCAAAGTGCCGCCTGAGAGATCAGGAACATATCATACGAAAGGAGTCAAAGAATCATGGGATTTATTGACGTTATCAAAGAAAGAGCAAGAAACAATAAGAAGACAATTGTACTTCCGGAGACAGAAGACCGCAGAACTTACGAAGCTACGGCACAGATCTTAAAAGAAGGCGTTGCAAACGTTATTCTGGTCGGCAGCGAAGAAGCAGTTAAGAAGGGCAGCGAAGGACTGGATATTTCCGGAGCTGTAGTTGTAGATCCTGCTACATCTGAGAAGACACAGGGATATATTGATAAACTGGTTGAATTAAGAAGCAAAAAAGGTATGACACCAGAACAGGCTAAAGAGATTCTTCTGAATCAGTATCTGTACTATGGTGTTATGATGGTTAAGATGGGCGATGCAGATGGTATGGTATCTGGAGCATGCCACTCAACAGCAGATACTTTAAGACCATGTCTGCAGATTTTGAAAACAAAACCAGGTACAAAACTGGTATCTGCATTCTTCTTGATGGTAGTGCCAGACTGCGAATATGGTGCTAATGGTGCATTCGTATTTGGTGACAGCGGACTGGTTCAGGATCCAAATCCGGAAGAACTGGCAGCTATCGCAGCTTCTTCCGCAGAATCCTTCCAGTTACTGGTACAGGAAGAGCCAATCGTTGCTATGCTTTCTCATTCTACAAAGGGAAGTGCGAAACATGCACTGGTTGACAAAGTAGTAGAAGCTACCAAGATCGCAAAAGAAGAAAATCCGAACCTCAAACTGGACGGAGAATTACAGCTGGATGCTGCTATCGTACCAAGCGTTGGAGCATCTAAAGCACCAGGCAGCGATGTTGCAGGTAAAGCAAATGTTCTGATTTTCCCTAACCTGGATGCAGGTAATATCGGATACAAGCTGGCTCAGAGACTTGCAAAGGCAGAAGCATACGGACCTATCACACAGGGTATTGCAAAACCTGTAAATGACCTGTCCCGTGGATGCTCAGCAGAAGATATCGTAGGTGTTGTTGCGATTACAGCAGTTCAGTGCCAGGCTGAATAATATAATAATTTGGAGGATAGATTTCAATGAACGTATTAGTAATTAACTGCGGAAGTTCATCTCTGAAATATCAGCTGATCAACTCCGATACAGAAGCAGTACTTGCAAAAGGACTTTGTGAAAGAATCGGTATCGACGGAAGACTTACCTATCAGAAAGCAGGCGGAGAAAAAGAAGTAACAGAAGCTGCTATGCCTACCCATAAAGAAGCAATCCAGCTGGTACTGAATGCACTGACAAACGAAAAGACAGGTGCAGTAAAGAGCCTTGCTGAAGTAAATGCAGTAGGTCACAGAGTCGTACATGGCGGAGAAAAATTCGCAAGCTCCGTAGTCATCAATGACGAAGTATTAAAAGCAATCGAAGAATGCAACGATCTTGCACCTCTTCATAACCCGGCAAACCTGATCGGTATCAATGCATGCCGTGAACTGATGCCAGGAGTACCGATGGTAGCTGTATTTGATACTGCTTTCCATCAGACCATGCCAGAAAAAGCATATCTGTATGGTCTTCCATACGAATATTATGAAAAATATGCAGTACGTCGTTATGGTTTCCACGGAACATCTCACAGCTTCGTATCTAAGCATGCAGCAGAGTTCCTGGGACTGGATCTGGACAACTCAAAGATCATCGTTGCTCATCTTGGTAACGGTGCATCCATCAGTGCAGTACTGAATGGAAAATGCGTAGATACTTCTATGGGTCTGACTCCACTGGAAGGTCTGGTAATGGGAACACGTTCTGGTGATATTGATCCAGCTATTATGGAATTTATCGCAAAGAAAGAAAACCTGGATATCGCAGGTGTTATGAACGTACTGAACAAGAAGTCTGGTGTACAGGGTATCTCCAAAGTATCCAGTGACTTCCGTGATCTGGAAAGCGGAATGGAAGCAGGCAACAAGCTTTGTGCAGCAGCACTGGAAGTATTCTGCTACAGAGTAGCAAAATACATCGGATCTTATGTAGCAGCTATGAACGGTGTAGATGCAATCGCATTTACAGCTGGTATCGGTGAGAATGCTCCTTTGGTACGCGAAAAGGTTCTGGCTTACTTAGGATATCTTGGAATTTCTCTTGATGCAGAAGCAAACGGAAAACGTGGAGATGACTGTGTGATCTCTACTGCTGATTCTAAGGTAAAAGTTGCAGTAATTCCTACAAACGAAGAACTTGCAATCTGCCGCGAGACAGTAGCTTTAGTATAAAATCAGTTGGAACATTTAGAGCGTGGCAGATTGTTGCCACGCTCATTTTGCAAATTATGTAAATTTGTGATTGACAAATGAAAGACTGATAGTTATAATATACAGGTATGGATAGGATAGGAGGGCATTATGCAGGTTGATTTACATGATATTTTGAAAATCGACGGGAAAAAGATGCAGGTAAATGCTGAACTGGAGATGGATCAGTTCCATGGAACGTTTGGTGATTATCCTATCGTTCGTAAGAGTCCGGTATCTCTGGAGATTGTGAACAAAGGAGATCGGAACTTACAGATAAAGGGAAGTTCAGAAGTTGTTCTGGCTATTCCCTGTGACCGGTGTCTGGAAGAAGTTGATACGCGGATTCCGCTTGATTTCGAGAAAGAAGTTGATATGAAGCTGGATGAAGAAGAACGGGTTCAGGCATTGGATGAACAGTATTTTATAGAAGGATACAATCTGGATGTGGATAAGCTTGTCTGTTCAGAGATGCTGGTAAGTTGGCCATCAAAGGTATTATGTAAGGAGAACTGCAAAGGACTCTGCAATACCTGCGGGACCAATTTGAATCTGAAGACTTGCGATTGTGAGCCTACAGATTTGGATCCCAGGATGGCACAGATCCAGGAAATCTTTAACAAATTTAAGGAGGTGTAAACCATGTCAATCTGTCCAAAGAATAAATCTTCTAAAGGTAGAAGAGACAAGAGAAGAGCTAACTGGAAGATGGTAGCTCCAAACCTTGTAAAATGCAGCAAGTGCGGCGAACTGATGATGTCTCACAGAGTATGCAAGAACTGCGGTACTTACAACAAAAAAGAGATCATTGCTCAGGACTAATTTGAAAAGAGATAGAATCAAGGGTTAAGTCAGTATGACTTAGCCCTTTTCTATTTTTTCCTTGTTTTGATTGAGTTCACAGACAACATAGGCTATAATGATTCTAGCCTATTTATATGGGAAGAATAGTTTAAAAGATAAGACAGGAGAAAAAATGCTGACAGATGAACGGTTATATGAGCGTTATTTTCTTGGTGAAAAAGAAGCTGCGGAGCAATTGGTGAAACGATATGGAGATTCACTGATTCGTTATATCAGTGGGTATATTTCTGATTATCATGAGTCGGAGGATCTGATGATTGAGGCGTTTGCCCAGATGTTTGCGAAAAAACGACCGGTTACAGAGGGCCATTGCTTTAAAGCCTACCTTTATAAAACATCGCGAAATCTGGCGCTGCGTCATAATAAGAGAAAGAGATTTCCATTACTGGAACTGCATCAGACAGGATTTGAGATGTCCGGAGTCATGAGTGCGGATGCAGATCTGCTAAGGAAGGAACAGAACCGCCAGCTGTTCCAGGCATTAGAACAGGTGAAAAAGGAGTATCGGGAAGTTCTGTACCTGCTGTATTTTGAAGAGATGAAATATGAAGAGGCAGGAAGGGTTATGGGCAAAAGTGTACCACAGATTACCAATCTTGCTCACAGAGCGAAAAAAAGTATAAAGAAAATTCTGGAAAGGGAGGGATTTACCTATGCGCACCAATGAAGAACGAATGAATCTGATCTTTAGCAGGGCAGAAGAGATTCAGAAAGAACAGCAAAAAAGAAAACAGCGTTGGATAGAAGTTGGATGTGTAGCTGTCTGTATGGTGCTGATCATCGCACTTGGTATTGGTATGCCAGGAATCATGGGACATGCAGTATCCGGATCTGTAACGCATAATTCAGGTGCCGCCAGCCTGATTGCCAGTCAGTCTCAGCTGGGGTACATTGTAGTTGGAATCTTTTCCTTTGCTTTGGGCTGTATTACGACGATTTTATTATATCGTATCAAAGAACGCAGAAAAGATCAGGCGGAGCGAAAGTTATGAGTTTTGAAGTGATAGATAATGGTATTCAGGTTGGCCTGTTTCTGTTGTTTGCTCTGTTTTCTCTGATTCATGGAATACGTAAGCAGGATCGCAGATTCTGGATTCTGTCCGGATGTTATGCCTGTTTTTCTATGGGGACCTTATATTATCTGATTTATCTGGTAATTATGGGAAAAGTGCCGCAGGTCTTCTACGTGTCAGAGATTGCCTGGATGGCATCATATCTGTTCTTGTTGGCACTGTGTCTGATGGTAACGGGAAAATGTCAGAAGCGGCATTCTATAGTAGCCTGTGTATTAACTGCAACAGAGGTGGCAGTTGTCATAGGAAAGCGGATTTTTGGTCCATCGTATCCTTTTTCCATTATTTTTGCTATGGTAATCGGTGTAATCTTTTATCACGCGGTACTTGATGTGCAAGAGAACAGGAGGGGAATCAGTTTTTCTATGATTGGATTGATTGTATGGCAGCTGCTCCTTTATATTGTGTCAGAACATATAAGAGATTATACACCGTTCAACCTTTATTTTGTAGTAGACTTCCTTCTGATGGCAACCGTGTGTAGTTTGTTTTTCTGGCTGAAAAAGGAGGAACGTGAATGAGTTATCTGGAGAATATTCTGGTCTGTATTGGTGTGCCATTTCTGCTTGCGCTTCTTTTTGTGAAGGGAAAACAGAAAGAATATTTGGGATTTATTCTTTGTGGGATGTGCTGCTGTCTCCTGGCCGCTTATGTAACCAGTTTTTTTATGGCAAGCTATGTGCTGACGCACTAGTTACATCGGTGGAGATTACGCCAGTTTGTGAAGAAATTCTGAAGTTCCTGCCATTTTTGCTGTGGCTTTTGATCTTTGAACCGCAGCAGGAAGAAATCTTATCTGCGGCAATGTTCATAGCGATAGGATTTGCTACTTTTGAAAATATCTGCTATCTTGCAGAAAATGGTGCTCAGAATTTTTACTTTCTCTTTCTTCGCGGAATTGCTGCCAGAGCCATGCATCTGTGTGGTGGAATTGCTGCCGGATATGGTATAGGTTTTGTATTTCAAAGGTTATGGCTTCGGGTAATTGGAACCATCGGCATTCTTGGATTTTGCATTGTCTTTCATGGCATCTATAATCTGCTGGTGACAGCCGGAGGGACATGGCAGAAATGCGGATACCTGTTTCCTGTCATCTGTATTATGCTTGTATATATCATACGTCTGTTACGAAATCACTTACAGAGAAATCCGTAAGTGATTTTTTGTTTTTATTAAATAAAATCATCTATCAGGTGAAAGGTTTTTCTTTTTTGGGACTTTCTATAAGTATAGAACAACTATGTCTGCGCATGAGAGAGTGAACGGGAGGAAAGGAAATGAAGAGAAAACGAAGACAACGCTGGATCGCTATGCTGATGGCAGTGGTCATGCTGGCCAGCACAATGGGGAGCACCGGGCTGGCACAGTCTCTGCAAAATGAGACAGCTGACAGTGAAACGATCCAAAAGCAGGAAGAACCCAGAGAATTTTTGCTTCCAGATCAGGTAAAAACATGGAAGGATGTGCCAGAATATTTTTGCAGACTTCTGGGTTATCTTCCAGAAGATGGTGCAAATCTGGAATTAGATGAGGAGAGTGATCGGTATCAGGAAATACTGATCAGCGAAGGGATCTTTGCGGCGAAAGATTTTTCGGAAAAAACAACAGACCCAATAACGGAAGAAGAGTGGGAGACCCTTTGCCGGAAAGCTTTCTCGGAGACGGTAAAAACAGAGGAAGAAGCACAGAACCTTTCAGGAACAGCGGAGTCAGACAGATGCCTGATCACGGCAGATACCTCTGAGCTTACAGGACTCACAGCCGGTCATGTGTCATCTGTAAATGGCAGCTGCCTTTCCTTATATGATTCAGAGATAGAAAAATTAAGTATTTGTGATACCAGGGAACTGAAATTAAAGAATGTAAAAACAAAAAGACTCTATATCAGCATGGCAGACGGAGAAAGCTGTCGTATTCAATCAGATGAAGAGACTGAGATCCCGGAACTGGTAATAACCGGAGAGGGCAGTGTGTCTATAGAGGGCAGCGGCTCCTTTGGTGTAGTACGGGTGATGGATACCATTCAGGAGCTTGAAGTAAGAGCAACCTGTTCAGTCATCAATGAATCCGATGCAGATATTTCCCTAGAAGACACAGAAGGAAATGTGGAGCAGCTTCAGCCAACAGAGCAGAGAGAACTGACTCTTTCTGGATATCTGATTCAGTTTGTTGCAGAAGATACTACGATTGATACCGAAGTAGTAACACCTGGTTCTGCGATCGTATTTCCGGAAACAGTACCGGAAAAAGAAGGCTGCATTTTTACATCCTGGTATAAGGATGAAGCCTTTACAGAACCGGCATCTCAGTTTGAAACAGCAGAAGGTCAGATGGTCTACTATGCGAGATATGTGACAGAAGATGATGCTGTGACAGTAACCTTTGATACGATGGGTGGAGCATCTTTGTCACCGGTAACGCTGGCAAAAGGAGAAAGCCTTCTTACCAGACCGGTTTCAGAGATCTATACCAGCCAGGAAGGTTATACCTTTGGAGGATGGTGTCTGGATAAAGCTTGCACAGAAGGATTTTCTTATTCGCAGCCAGTGGAAGGAGACCTGACACTTTATGCATTCTGAAGTACAGTCAGAAGAAAAAGAAGGCAATACAGCAGAATGGAAAGACTTTGAGTGGAATGGAAAAATCGGCCTGAGTGCACCGGAAGATATGTCTCTAACGGAAGTACAGGCAGCGGTAGCCGTACAGGCAGGATCTGGTGAAAATGATCCTGAGATTGCAGTTGCAGAACAGGATGGGAAATATGTGCTCTCAGGAACCGGATATGAAAAAGATGGGGAAAAGGGATTTGAACCGGGTTCTACCTTTAGTTTAACCGTGACGGGTGACGTACACTTTGCTGATTATGCAGAAGAAATCACAACACTGGTTGTGTCAGTATATAAAGAACAGATAGAAACGGTTGCATTTGCAGATGACATGCATTATGTGCTTTGGGATGATGTGATCAGCTACATCCCTGCAAAAGAGCAGACGGAAGACGATCTGACTGCAGATGCAGAAAAACTGCTGGAATCGGAAGAAACAGAATTGGCAGATACGGAATCGGAAACAGAAAGTTTACAGGAGGAAACCGCAGATACAGAGCTGACCTCGGAAACAGAGACAGAAACAGAAACCGAAAGTGAGACATCTGTCACGGGAGAAGAAAACGGTTCTGAGTGGGAAATGCCGGCCTATATTCCAGGTGAGATCGTGGTAAAAGGAGACACGGATTATCAGGAAGGAGAACTGGTTGCATTTTACGACGGTGACATTGGCTGTGATGAAAAAACAATGGATTCTTATGTAGAAGGATCCTATGATGGCTATGTGCTTTATGCAAAGGTGCAGGCTACAGAAAAGACCGATCAGGGAACACAGATTACATTCCAGTATGCAAGCCCGGAAGAGTATCTGGCTGACTTTGATGTACATATGACCGAAGAAGCAAATCTGGAACAGGAATTGTCTCAGGAAGATCTGGCCCTTTTAAGTTCCAGACTAAGTAGGCAGGTAGAGGAAAATGATGAATTGAAAGCTCAGATGCTGGTAGCAGTGATGAGTTCAAAGGAAACCCAGGAGCTGTTGAATGAGAAATACGGAGAAGGTGCTTATTCTCTTGCGGCTATGAGTGCAAACTTGAGATTGAATAAACCATCGGTCTCCCTGACAGCTTCCGGAAGTCAGGTGACAGCAGATATTTCCGTATCCGCAACGGCAACGATTTCCAAGGACCGAAGAGTCATTCTCACCATAGAACCAAAGCTTTCCTTTACTCAGGTTCTGGAAGTGAAGATGAATGTCAATGGTGGAAAATTCTGGATTGATATGTCGGTATCCTTCCTGTCCACAACGAAAATAGCTCTTACCATATCAGCCACATCCGGTGGAGATGTGTCTGTTTTTGAAGATGCAAAAGATACTTTTGCCGAACTGGTAAAACCGGAAGGCATCCAGGGAACCTATGAAGAATATGACAAATCTGTGCAGGATCTGATGGAGACGATGAATTCCATTGTACAGACCTCTCTGAATTACAGTCAGTTGTTTGACAGCCTTCTGCTCCGGTTACAGTATTCTTTCTATGGAATCATTACGATTGGATTTGAAGTGCATCTGGTAGGCCAGGTGGGAATTCTTGCTACTTTCGGAATAGAGATTATTGCAAAAAGCGGTGAACGCATTGGTTTTAATTATAATTTCCTGAAATTTAAAGGAAGCTCTTATACAGAAAAACTGGACAGTAGCGTTACCAATAATATCTATCTGATCGGTAAAGTGGGGGTCCGGGTCGGCATTCGGATGGTACTATCCATCACGATCTGTGGTATTGTAAAGACCAGTATTATAGGTGATCTGTTTGCTTATGCGGAGTTGTCTGGTATGTATTTCTTCACGGCAAATCTGCTATCTGGCGCCAACAGTAATTTTGGAGCAGTAAAATTTGAAGTGGGAATTGATGTGATTGTCACGCTATCGCTTCAGGTGCGACTGATTATCAAGACCATCCGCAAAAACTGGAAGGTATATGAAGGCAGATGGCCATTGTGGTCCAAATCTTTATCCAGTAAGCTGAGTTACATGAATGAAGAGGAGATAGAGAAAGCATGGGAAGCACAGACACAGTATGCCGATAACAAAACGGTATTTGGACTGACAACCATACCAATGAAGACCTGGGATCTGTTGGGAGGAAAGTGCCTGAATACACAGACGCTACCTGGAAAAGATTCCCATATTACACTGGAAATTGAAAATCTGGTGGTAAATGATGAGGCAGTTCCGGATGGAGACCCGAAAAACGATCTGTTTGCAGTAGGCGATACAGCCAAAGGACAGAGCCCATTCTGTATTTATATGGATGAGAATGTGGCAGCAGAGCAGATCTGTGAAAAGGCAGAACTGGATCTGGTGATTACCTATGAAAACAATGCATCTTCCGCATTGGTGAAAAAACAGGTAAAACGGCTGCATCTGAATAAAAAGTGTGCACTTGCAACTACAAGCCAGCATGTAAAAGTGGCGCTGTTTGACTGGTGCACTGAGAAATGGGGAATTCCGGCAGCTGACTGGGACAATGCGGTTGTTTATGAAACTACATTTACATCCTCACACATGCTGGGAGGATTTTACGAACCGACCGATACCGGAATATTGAGCCTGGGAGAAATCGTATCAGAAGCACAGACCAGGTATCCAGAGCTGGCGACTCTGAATTATAGCTGGTCAGAACCAATGCGGGATGATTCGGCATCGGTGGTACAGTACAGTGTTCCACGCATCAGTGATTTTTGTTATATGACACCGAATACCGGAACGGTTTGTTACGATGTGAAACCACAGACGGAGGAATCAGAAGTAACCTATTATCTGTATGTGCGGAGATTCGAAGGATACGAAGACAAAGTGCGTTACCATGTGCGTCTTACCGGTGCGGATCCTAAGGATACTTACGAATTCAGTGCCAGAGCAGCAAAAGAGGGAGAAGTATTTACTTTTACAGAAGAAAAAGAGCATACATATTTGCTGCCAATGAGAAGAAGTCAGTTTGATGGATCGGATCAGCCACTGATGATGTCTGTCAATGGACAGGAAGCGTTTAAAACTGGATTTGTCATCAACGGGCAGGAGACACAGGAGGATGTTTACTTTGATCTGTCAGCTGGAACTGCCATGCTGGGTATCCAGCTGGGAGAAGGGGTAGAAGGATATGAATTCACAGATCCTTCTATTGTAACTGAAGATGGAATCAAACCAGGAACCAAAGTCGAACTGAAGGTGCAGTTGAAGGATGGCTATGGCGGACTGGAAGCGTTATGTGATAAGGAAAGCATTGACATTACCGTAGAAGATACGACTGTTCGTTTTACCATGCCGGTCAATGGAATTTCATTGACGCTTCAGGCCTATAAGCTGCACAGTATTACGTATATGTATCATTACAAAGGAAATGGTGTATACAAAAAAGAGTATTTTGCGGAAAATGAAAGAACAGAAAAAGTGAAGAATCCAAGTCTGGATGGTCTGACCTTCCGTGGATGGTACACTTCACCAGAATATAAAGGAAGCGAGTACCAGTTTGGCGAGAAACTGACCACAGATGTGATTCTGTATGCGGACTGGACCTGTGATGTGACGGTACATTTTTCACCGGCAAAAGGAAAAGCAGCTTACCGTCTGGCAGATGGCACACAGCAGGCATTTTTCAAACAGACCGAAAAGACGTACTATACCTACACCTATTCCACCCAGAGACCTGGAGAGAAACTGCCAGATCTGGTGATACCGGAGTATGACGGCTATCAGTTTATGGACTGATATCTGAATGCAGAATTTGCAGGAAATCCAGTGAATACTGAAAATTATAAACTGACAGGTGGAATCGATCTGTATGCGCGCTGGGCAAGAGAACTGGTTATTATATTTGACAGAAATGACGGTTCTTCTGATCAGGAACATGCGAAAGTGACCGGATACAACGGATATCCATTGCCGGTTGTACCGGATGATCCGGAACGATTATATTATACATTCACCGGATGGTATCATGACAGGGCAGCAACAGATCCATTTGACTTGAAGAATGAAATCCTGAACTGGAATACGATCATTTATGCAGGCTGGAAAGCCAATGTCTATCAGATCACCTATGATCTGGGAGGAGGCACAAATGCAGCAGGCAATCCGGATACCTACACCACAGAGGACACCGTGACTCTTCAGGCTCCATCCAGAACAGGATATACCTTCAAAGGATGGACGGGCACAGGATTAAAAGCAGCTTCTGCCACTGTACAGATTCCGGCAGGAAACGGCGGAGACCGAAGCTATACAGCTATCTGGGAACCAATTACCTACCAGATCAGTTATAAACGTACTTTTGGTACTGCAACGGATAATCCAAATGAATACACCATTGAAAGTCCGGAAATTGTACTGATACAGCCGACCAGAGAAAAATATCAGTTTGAAGGATGGATCGGAACGGATCTGGAAGAACCAACACTGGAAGTACATATTCCAAACGGTTCTATAGGAGAACGTGCTTATACCGCCACCTGGTCCATCACAGATCCGGTACTTTCCATTCTGGATCGCATTCAGGAGCTCGCAGCAGAGAATCCATATGAAGGAAATCTGTCTGATTATCTGCAGACAGAGGACTTTATGAAAGATACCAGAGATTATGATAGAATCGAGAAACAGCTTTTGGAAATTGTGAAGGCACATCTGGAGGAACTGGTCAAAGCAGATAAGAAAATCGGTGCCTACAGTGATCAGATTCAGATTGACCTGGTATTAAATACAGATGTAACAAACAGGGAACTTCCTGACCGACAACAGTATCGTTTTTCTGTGACAGCGGCTTATACAGATGACGATGGCAATACTACATCAGAAGAACCGTTTGAACAGGAAGCAGTACTTCAGAAAATCATACCAACCCCTGTTGTTCAGGAAACATCCCGTCTGAATTATGGAAAACCGGTGGGAGAAAGTGTATTTTCGGATGACGGAAAAGGTGTGGCTCAGTATGTCAATAAAGATCTGGGACTGGAAATTCCGGTATCTGGTGCCTTTTCCTGGAAAGAAACGGAAAAAGGCAAGGTTCCATTTGGACGGAATAATGGCATGGAAAAATCACAGTACACCGCAATCTTTACACCGGATGAGACAATGGCAGATGTATTTGCTCCGGCAGAGTGTCTGCTGGATGTGAAGACACAGGTAGGACTGTATCTGACAGGAACGGCAGACGACCGGGTATACCATTATGATGAAGGAAAAGGCTCCGCCGATATCAGCTGCACAGGCACGGTAACACTGGTATATGCGAAGGAAGATGGCAGTGCAGATACAGAAAAATTTACAGAAGTGTCCGAACTGTTAAGTGCAGGAACCTGGACACTGGATAATGGAAATATCGGAAAACGGAAGGCAACCTATCAGGGATTTGCACTGGATACGGATAAAAACAGCGATGGTATGTATTATCTGATCAATCAGAAAATAACCTATCAGATAACCGTTACACCACAAAATAAAGTTATCCAGACCAGTCCGTTGACGACAGAGCAGACTTCCTATGAGTATGGAACAAAGCTGAATAATATCGGACTGAATCAGACGGATGTCAAGCTCCAGTATGCGGATGGAAACTGGGTAAGCGGAACCAGCAGCTGGGCTGGTAGCGTGGATACCAATACTGTCCCGAATGCGGGAACCAGTAATTATCCGATTACATTTACACCGGATACAAAATATCAGGGAGGCTATGGAACTTATACCCATGCATCCTATACGGCAGCGGTTGTTATTGATAAAAAGAAAGTGGAAATTCCAACCGTATCAGATAAGACCTACAATGGTGCCACACAGACATCTGGTTTATCTGAGACAGAAACTTATACCATCCTTCAGGATGTCGGAGGTAAAAATGCGACGGATCAGCCATATGTTACCCTGCAGTTAAGGGATAAAGAAAACTATGTATGGGCAAGCAAAAATGCAGATGGAACCTACACAGAACAGGGATCGGAAAATTACAAAATCACCTACCAGATTCAAAAGGCAGATCTGCAGCTGAAAAAGTCAGAGAATGCCAGCATATTGCCGCTTCTGTATGGCCAGTATCTAACGGATGAGAAGAATCCGGGACAGGAGAACGTACAGGGGAATTGGGTTCAGAAGAACCTGTCAGCCGAACAGATGTTGAAAGGGTATAGAGTTGCCTATAAAGGAATATCTGGTTTGCAAGGTGCAAATAGAATCTGGAAATGGGAAAAAATTGGCGATCTTGTTTCCAGTCAAAACGGGGATTTACAACAGCCCCTTAGTGTGGGAAAGTATCAGATTAAGATATCATTCAGACCGGAAGACAGTGATAATCTAAATGAATATGTGACGTATTTGCCGGTTAATGTTGAAAAGTCCTTACCTTTGGTAAAGGGAAAAGAAAATCTTAAAGCTAATTCCATGTATCAGGCAAAGGATGTGGAGAAGAATTCTTTAAAAAGTGGGGGCGCTGTGCTTATTACCAATGAAGTAACGGTTTACAACCGTTATACAGGAGGTCGCATTTATGGAACCTGGAACTGGTCAGAACCAGATGCCATACCACAGTGGAAAAATGTAGACAGTAATAATGAAGTAACGCAATCTGTAACATTTTATCCATCAAGTTATGCAAACAATTATTCAAATGTAAGTGGCATTACCTGTAAGGTACCGTTGAGAACCACGCTTAATGTCAGAAAAACTTTGGTGTATAAGGGAAAAGAGTCAACATTGCTATACCCGGCTTCTTCTATGACTAACGGTCTGACAAATGTGCTGGAAACAGTTAATCATGAGAACTGAATGATTATGAAGGTAGAGGTTATATGGCAAACTCCAGATGGAGAAAAAAGGGCCACAGCAAAATGCAAAAATCCGGATAATGTTGTAAGTGTTTATGATCCAGAGAACTTTATGAGTGTAGAAAGAAAAAAGGAAAATGGTTTATGGGGAGTTTATATAACCTTTACAGGTGTATACACAAGGCCGAGAAATGATGTCAGAGTGATATTTACAATGGGAGACAGCAGTGATTTTACATCTTCACAAAAGTCAAAGAAAATCACAATGGAGGCACAAACTGAGACAGAAATGGAAAATACAGAAACAGAGCTGCAGATTTCAGTCCCGGAGACTACAATGTCTGACTCAGAAAGCATAACATCTAAACCTTCTGTACCAGAGACAACCATGCCAGAGAGTCAGACCACAGAAACAACAGCACCGGAGAGTCAGATCCCAGAAACGGAGCCGCCTCAGACACAGGCTATTGAAAGTGTGGAATCGGTACAAAATAGTGGTGATTCATGAGAAGAATATACTTTTATGTAGGGATTCTGTTTGGCATCTTTCTAACGATGCCCCTCACAGTGGGGCATCGGCAGAAATGGAAGCATTAGAAGAAGCATCCAATGCGGTAACCGTCTGTATTCTGGATTCTGGCTGCAATCTGCCAGATGTGCATGGAAAGAATTACCTGGAGGGTACAGAGGATCTGACGGATCAGGAAGGACATGGAACTTGTGTATATGAAATTCTAAAAGAAACGGCACCAGATGTAGATATTTATATGTTGAAATGCTTTGACAGTAGTATGGCGTTGACTCAAAATACGCAGGAAGCTAGTGGTGAGCACTCGAATGTCACAGATATAGGTTCGGCTATTATTCAGGCTATTTATGATGCGGTGGACATATATGATGCTGATATCATCAATATGAGCTGGACTTTAAATCAGGATAATGAAGAACTGCATGAAGCCATTGCATATGCGGCTGGACGGAATGTACTGCTGGTAGAGGCAGCGGGAAATTTGTCACTGTCTACACCGCTTGGCAGCGAGGTCTACCCGGCTGCATGGAAAGAGGTGATAGGGGTGTTCGGTGCAGATCTGAATGAACAGGGAGAGCCAGTTAGCTCTCTCTGGTATCTGCAAAGTGATGCTGTATTTGTATCCGCAGATGGTAATTATCAGGGAGAGAAGGGCTCTTCTTATGCTGCACCCAGAATTAGTGGCATATTAGCAAAGTATCTGTCTGAAGTGCCAAATGAGAATCATACAAAAGGAAAAGCAGAAGAATATCTGAAAGAAATAGCAACAGATGCAGGGGATCCGGGATATGACACTACATTTGGATGGGGATATGTGGAAACAAGCTGAATTTGCGGTCAGAACATGCAAAAGAGCCCTCTCCATCTTCATACAGCAGCACAAAAAATGCCAGAATATTCTGGCATTTTTTGATGTTGACAGAAGCTGCTGGCATTCTTATTACTGCAGAATAAAAACTGTTGATTTTTATATGGATGTCTTGTATGATGATAGTTGTGAAACAGGAGGTAGATGATGCAGGAAAAAATTAAGGTGGCAGTTGATGCAATGGGCGGAGACAATGCCCCTGTAGAGCCTATTAAAGCAGCAGTAGAAGCTGTGAATGAGAATCCGGATATCAGAGTTGTTCTGGTTGGAAAAGAGGAAGTTATTCAGAGCGAGTTGAAAAAATATACTTATGACCAACAGCGTATTGAGATTACAAATGCATCAGAAGTAATCGAGACGGGTGAGCCTCCGGTGAATGCGATCCGTAAGAAGAAGGATTCATCCATTGTAGTTGGAATGAATATGGTAAAGCATGGGGAGGTCGATGCGATTATATCCTCGGGAAGTACCGGTGCTGTTCTGGTTGGAGGACAGCTGATCGTTGGAAGAATCAGAGGAATTGAGAGACCGCCACTGGCACCGCTGATTCCGACAGAAAAGGGAGTAGCTCTTCTGATTGACTGTGGAGCTAATGTAGATGCCAGATCTTCTCATCTGGTACAGTTTGCAAAGATGGGATCCATTTACATGGAGAATGTAGTTGGCATTAAGAACCCGAGAGTCGGATTGGTGAATATCGGAGCAGAAGAAGAGAAGGGAAATGCGCTGGTAAAAGAGACATACACATTATTGAAGGAATGTAAGGATATTAATTATATTGGGAATGTGGAAGCAAGAGACATTCCGGCCGGTGTCTGTGATGTGATTGTCTGTGAAGCATTTGTGGGAAATGTCATTCTTAAATTATATGAAGGCACGTCATCCGCATTAGTACGCCAGATAAAAAAGGGCATGATGAGTACCCTTCGTTCCAAGATCGGAGCACTTCTGGTGAAGCCGGCGTTAAAGAATACATTGAAGACGTTTGATGCGTCCCAGTATGGTGGGGCACCGATGCTTGGATTAAAGGGACTGGTCATAAAGACTCATGGAAGTGCAACAAGCAAAGAAATCAAACATGCAATTTTCCAGTGTACGCAATTCAGCAAAGAGCGTATTAACGAGAAAATAAAAGAACATATTCTTGAAGAGACAAATTAGGAGGTACAATTATGGAACTTGAAAAACTTCAGAAAATCATTGCAGAGGTTATGAATGTGGACGAGGAAGAGATCACAATGGATACCACGTTTGTGGATGATCTGGGAGCTGACTCTCTGGATGTATATCAGATCATCATGGGCATTGAAGAAGAGTTTGATATTGAGATCCCGAATGAAGAAGCTGAAAAGATCGTTTCTGTAGGAGATGCGGTAGAAGCTATCAAGAACGCAATTGATGCGTAAGTTTGATCTTTGAGGGTGCCGTTTTTGTGCACCCTCTTTTTTGAATTATGAGGTGAAACATGAACAGAGATTTAAAAGAACTGGAAGGAAAGATTGGCTATACTTTTCAGAATAAGGAACTGATGGAAAATGCGATGCGACACAGTTCCTATGCCAATGAAACCAGAAAAAAATTAAAAGACAATGAACGTCTGGAGTTCCTGGGAGATGCAGTGTTGGAACTGTCCAGCAGCGAATTTATTTTTGAAAATTATCCGGCTATGCCAGAAGGGGACATGACCAAGCTACGCGCCAGTATTGTGTGCGAACCGACCTTGGCTCAGTGTGCGGCAGTGATTGAACTGGGATCTTTCCTGCGTCTCGGAAAGGGAGAAGAACTGACCGGCGGACGATTCCGTGATTCCATTGTTTCTGATGCCATGGAGGCATTGATCGGTGCCATTTATTTGGATGGTGGTTTTGCTAGTGCAAAAGAATTTGTATATGAATTTATTTTAAATGATATAGAGAATAAAAAACTCTTTTATGATAGCAAAACTATCCTGCAGGAGATTGTACAGAGTTCCTTTAAAGGACAGCCGATGTCATATCATCTGGTGAGAGAGGAAGGCCCGGATCACGATAAAACATTTGTCATGCAGTTATTTATCGGAGACAGGGGCTTTGAAGAAGGAAGTGGCAGGACGAAAAAAAGCGCAGAGCAGCAGGCAGCTTATCGAACGATCATCACCCTGAAAGGACAAGAAAAATAGATGTATTTAAAAAGCATAGAAGTGCATGGATTCAAATCCTTTGCGAATAAGCTGAAGTTCCAGTTTCATAATGGAATTACCGGTATTGTAGGACCAAATGGAAGTGGAAAGAGCAATGTGGGTGATGCTGTCAGATGGGTGCTTGGCGAACAGAGCGTGAAGCAGCTGCGTGGTTCCAACATGCAGGATGTTATTTTTTCCGGTACAGAGAATCGAAAGCCGCTGGGATCCGCCATGGTATCCATTACGCTGGATAATTCAGATCATCAGCTTCCGGTAGATTACAACGAGGTTACAGTAACCAGAAGGCTGTATCGTTCCGGTGAAAGCGAATATCTGATCAATGGTACAGCATGCCGTCTTCGTGACGTGAAAGAACTTTTTTATGATACTGGTATCGGTAAGGAAGGATATTCCATTATCGGTCAGGGACAGATCGATAAGATCTTAAACGGTAAACCGGAAGAGAGACGAGAGCTGTTTGATGAGGCAGCCGGAATCGTGAAGTTCAAACGGCGCAAGCTGTCTGCACAGAAAAAACTGGAAGATGAGAATAACAATCTTACCCGTATCAATGATATTTTGTCGGAACTTACCCGTCAGGTGGGACCTCTGGAGCGTCAGGCGGAAAAGGCAAAAATCTACCTGAAAAAAAGAGATGAATTAAAACAGCTGGACATTAATATGTTTTTACTGGAAAAGGAACGAATGTCTGGCCAGCTGAAGGATGTAGAGAATAAAATCCTGATTTCCGATCATGATATGGAGACGGTGAAGAACAAGCTGGAACAGATCCGTGCCGAGTACGAGAAGATTGAACAGGAACTGGAAACTCTGGATCAGACAATTGAAGAAAAGAAAAATGAGCTGAATCAGGGGCGTATGGTGAAACAGCAGCTGGAGAATCAGATTGAGCTGTTGAAGGAACAGATCCGGTCTGCGTCCATGAATGATGAGCATTTTCAGAGCCGTATGGCTGGAATTGAAGAATCTTTGAAAAGTTGTCAGCAGGAACTGACAACGGAAGAAAAGAACAATGAAGGCCTGAAAAAAGAACTGGAAGAAGCGGCGGAAAAAGAACAGAGATGCACAAAGCAGCTTCAGGAAATCACAGAACAGGCAGAGCAGTTGGAGAAACAGATTGCTGCGGGTCGAAACGAGCTGATTACGTTACTGAATGAACGGTCTAATACAAAGGCCAGAATGCAGCGTTTTGAGACCATGAAAGAACAGATCCAGATCCGGAATTCCCAGCTGACTCAGCGGATGCTGTCGGCAAAGACAGAGCAGAATCAGCGTGAGACAGTACGAGCCGGCTATCAGAAAGAATATGAAGCTATCACAGCGAAGATCCATGAACTGACGGAAGAGAATACCCGTATTGAAGAGGGCATCAATGAGATACAAAAAGAACTGATTGCCAGTTCCAGAGAACTGGAAGCGACCAAAGAAGACTATAGCAGAAATGTATCCCGTCTGGAAGCACTGCGGAACATGACGGAACGCTATGACGGTTATGGCAACAGTATCCGCCGTGTTATGGAGAAAAAGGACAGTGTATCCGGTATCTATGGAGTGGTTGCAGATCTGGTCAAGACAGAAAAGAAGTATGAGGCGGCTATAGAGACTGCTCTTGGCGGCAGTATCCAGAATATTGTTACAGATAATGAGAATACAGCCAAGGCTATGATCGAATATCTGAAGAAAAATAAGTTTGGGCGTGCTACATTCCTTCCGTTAAGTGCAATTCGAAAAAAAGGTGGTCTTGGCAATGATCAGGCATTATATGAACCGGGAGCCATTGGTGTGGCCAGTACGCTGGTGGATACCGATGACCGGTATGAAACCCTGGTGGAATATCTGCTGGGTAAGACTCTGATCGTGGATCACATTGATCATGCGATTGCGATTGCCAGAAAGTATCGTCAGTCTCTGCGCATTGTTACGCTGGAGGGGGATCTGTTAAGCCCGGGTGGTTCCATGTCTGGTGGTGCTTTTAAGAATTCCAGTAATTTGCTGGGCCGAAGAAGAGAAATGGAAGACCTGGAGGAGAAAGTCCGGTCATCAAAAGAGCGTGTTTTGCAGCTTCAGAAACAGATTGAAGAGATCCGGCAGAAGCGTACCAGGGAACGGGAAGAACTGGTGAAGCGGACGGAGCAGATGCAGGCAGAGTATCTGAATCAGAATACATTGAAACTGAAGCTGCAGGAGATCCAGACACAGAATGCCAAAATGCTCTCGGATCATAAGTCTCTGCAGAATGAGGTGAATGAGATTCAACAGCAGATGGCAGAGATTGAAGAAGAACATGTGCAGATTGAAAAGGAAATGGATCTTTCCAGAGAACAGGAAGCACATCTGGAGACACAGATCAAGGTATGGCAGTCCAAACTGGAGGAGAAAAAGGCAGATCAGGAAGAACAGAATCGGGTTTGCAATGAAGTACATACACAGACCATGGCTCTTCACCAAAAGGAAGAGTTCATTTGTCAGAATCTGCAGCGTATTCACAGCGAAGAAGAGCATTTGCTGGAAGAAAAGAAAAGTCTTCAGGAGAATCTGTCCGGTTCCAGAGAAGATATAGAAAAAAAAGAAGCGCAGATTCAGGAAATTCAGGAATCCATTCTTCATGCACAGCATGCAGAAACAGATACGGAAAAAGTGCTGAGTCAGTTTACGGAAGAACGAAATGAAAAGAATCGTTCCCATAAAGAATTTTTCCAGGTGAGAGAAGATCTTAGTAATCAGCTCAGCGATCTGGATAAAGAACATTTCCGACTGGATAACCAGAAAGAACGACTCAGTGATTATCTGGAGCGTCAGATTAACTACATGTGGGAAGAATATGAACTGACAGCCAGTGAGGCAGAAAAATTCCGGGATGAAGAACTGGAGCATTCCCCGCAGCTGAAGAAGATGATTTCACAGTTAAAGGGAGAAATCAAGGCACTTGGTCCCGTCAATGTCAATGCCATTGAAGAATATAAAGAACTTCATGAACGGCATGAATTCCTGTCGGCACAGCATGCAGATCTGGTGAAGGCCGGTGAAGACCTGAAGAAGATCATTACCGAGTTGGATGAGGGAATGCGCCGCCAGTTTAAAGAAAAATTTGCTATTATGCAGCAGGAATTTGAAAAGGCGTTTAAAGAATTGTTTGGCGGCGGAAAAGGAAGCCTGGAATTGGTAGAAGACGAGGATATTCTGGAAGCAGGTATCAGGATTATCGCTCAGCCGCCTGGAAAGAAGCTGGTCAACATGATGCAGATGTCCGGTGGAGAAAAGGCACTGACAGCCATTGCACTGCTCTTTGCCATTCAGAATATGAAGCCGTCACCGTTCTGTCTTCTGGATGAGATTGAGGCGGCGCTGGATGAGAATAATGTATCCAGATATGCAAATTATCTTCACAAGTTGACAAAAAATACGCAGTTTATTATTATAACACATAGGCGTGGAACAATGGCTGTAGCAGACCGCCTGTATGGTATCACCATGCAGGAAAAGGGCGTGTCTACTCAGGTTTCCGTCAATATGGTGGAAGACGAATTAGATCAGTAGGGAGGAATCTTTCATGGAAGAAAAAAAAGGCTTTTTTAAGCGGCTGGCAGAGGGCCTGACAAAAACGAGAGACAATATTGTGGCCGGAATTGATAATATATTCAGTGGTTTTTCCAGTATTGATGATGATTTTTACGATGAGATCGAAGAGACTCTGGTGATGGGAGATCTTGGTATCAATGCCACCACAGCAATTATTGAAAAATTAAAAGAGGCAGTCAAAGAGAATAATATCAAAGAGCCGGAGGAGTGCAAGCGGTATCTGATCGAAAGTATCAAGGAACAGATGGACGTGGGCGAGACAGCTTATGAATTTGAAAACCGGAAGTCTGTTGTGCTGGTGATCGGTGTCAACGGCGTGGGAAAGACCACCAGCGTTGGCAAGCTGGCCGGCAAGTTGAAGGATCAGGGGAAAAAGGTCGTTCTTGCAGCAGCAGATACGTTCCGTGCGGCAGCGGGAGAACAGTTGACAGAATGGGCGAATCGTGCAGGTGTGGAGATTATCAGTGGACAGGAAGGATCAGATCCGGCGGCTGTTGTCTATGATGCGGTTGCGGCGGCCAAGGCCAGAAATGCGGATGTACTGCTTTGCGATACTGCTGGAAGGCTGCATAACAAAAAGAATCTGATGAGCGAGCTGGCCAAGATCAACCGAATTCTGGAAAAAGAATATCCGGAAGCCTATCGTGAGACTCTGGTGGTACTGGACGGCACAACCGGACAGAATGCGCTGGTACAGGCGAGGGAATTCTCAGAAGCAGCCAATATCACCGGTATTATTCTGACAAAGCTGGATGGTACTGCCAAAGGTGGTATTGCCATTGCCATTCATTCAGAACTGGGTATCCCGGTTAAATATATTGGTGTAGGAGAAAGCATCGATGATCTGCAGAAGTTTGATGCAGATGAATTTGTAAACGCATTATTTTTAAATGAAAAGGACGCAGAATAGAGATGGAATTTACAGAATTAACATTAGAGAATTTTGAAGAAGCGGCGGAAGTTGTCAAAAGAGTCACACAGGAGACCAAGCTGGTATACAGCAAGTATTTCAGTGAACAGACCGGGAATAAAGTCTATCTGAAGCCAGAGAATATGCAGGTCACAGGAGCGTACAAGATCCGTGGCGCTTATTATCGCATATCTAAGCTGGCAAAAGAGGATCAGGAAAAAGGTCTGATTACAGCCTCTGCCGGAAACCATGCACAGGGCGTGGCTTATGCGGCAAAGGAACTGGGAGTAAAGGCTGTTGTCGTTATGCCAACTACGACTCCATTGATGAAAGTGAATCGTACCAAGAGCTATGGCGCAGAAGTAGTTCTTCATGGCAATGTCTATGACGAAGCGTGTGAACACGCTTATAAGCTGGCAGAAGAAAATGGATATACCTTTATTCATCCATTTGACGATCTGGGCGTGGCAACCGGACAGGGAACCATTGCCATGGAGATTGTGAAGGAACTTCCTCTGGTAGATTATATTCTGGTACCAGTAGGAGGAGGAGGACTGGCTACCGGTGTTTCTACTCTGGCGAAGATGCTGAACCCAAATATTAAAGTAATCGGTGTAGAACCGGCAGGTGCCAACTGTCTTCAGAAATCACTGAAGAATGGGGAAGTGACAACACTGCCATCTATTAATACGATAGCAGATGGTACTGCTGTTAAGACTCCTGGAAGTAAAATATTCCCATATCTTCAGAAAAACCTGGATGATGTGATTACCGTCACAGATGATGAACTGATCGTTGCATTCCTGGATATGGTAGAAAATCACAAAATGATCGTAGAAAATTCAGGATTACTTACAGTAGCAGCACTGAAACATCTGGATGTGAAAAATAAGAAGATTGTATCGGTACTTAGCGGTGGTAACATGGATGTCATTACCATGTCTTCTGTGGTACAGTTTGGTCTGATTCAGCGAGACCGTATTTTTACAGTATCCGTACTGCTGCCAGATTCTCCTGGTGAACTGACAAAAGTATCTGCGGTCATTGCAAAGATGCAGGGAAATGTCATCAAGCTGGAACATAATCAGTTTATCAGTACCAACCGTTCCAAAGCAGTGGAACTGAAGATTACCATGGAAGCATTTGGAACAGAACATAAGAATCAGATCGTGAAAGCTCTGGAAGAAGCAGGGTACAAGCCACGCCTGATCAGAGCCAATCCATAAGAAAATAAAATTGTCAAGAAAAAATACTTGACATTGCGAAGCAATTAGTTTATGATGTCAAAGGTGATAGAAATGGAACGATTTGTGGAGCAGACTTTATTATATGATTTTTATGGTGAGTTGCTGACAGAGCATCAGCGCCAGGTATATGAAGATGTGGTATTGAATGATTATTCCTGCACAGAAGTTGCAAGGGAGTACGACATCAGCAGACAAGGCGTACATGATTTAATCAAGCGCTGCAACAAGATATTAGCTCATTATGAAGAACAGTTGCATCTGGTTGAGAAGTTTCTTTCTATTAAAGAAAAAGTAGCACAGATTCATGAACTGGCTAAGGGTCAGCAGGACATTGAGCAAATATGCAGTGAGATACTGGAGGAATTATAATAATGGCATTTGAAAGCCTTTCCGACAAACTACAAAATGTGTTTAAGAACCTGCGAAGCAAAGGTAAGCTGACAGAGAGCGATGTCAAGACTGCATTGAAGGAAGTCAAGATGGCACTTCTGGAAGCAGACGTCAGCTTCAAAGTAGTAAAGCAGTTTATGAAATCCGTTCAGGAGCGTGCTGTTGGCGCAGAGGTTATGAATGGGCTGAATCCTGGACAGATGGTGATCAAGATTGTCAACGAAGAACTGGTTTCCCTGATGGGATCCGAGACAAAGGAGATTGCCTTAAAGCCTGGTAATGAGATTACCGTCATCATGATGGCTGGTCTTCAGGGTGCAGGTAAGACAACGACCACGGCTAAGCTTGCAGCGAAGCTGAAGTCAAAGGGACGTGTGCCACTTCTGGCAGCCTGCGATGTATATCGTCCGGCAGCGATCCAGCAGTTACAGATCAATGGTGAGAAGGTCGGCGTGGAAGTATTCTCCATGGGAGATAAGCAGAACCCGGTGAACATTGCGAAAGCAGCCATTGAGCATGCAAAGTCCCATAATATGAATGTGGTATTTTTGGATACTGCAGGACGTCTTCATGTGGATGAAGATATGATGAACGAACTGGTACAGATCAAAGAAGCCGTTCATGTAGATCAGACTCTTCTGGTTGTAGATGCTATGACCGGACAGGATGCAGTGAATGTATCCCAGATGTTCAATGACAAGATTGGCATTGACGGAGTGATTTTGACAAAGCTGGATGGTGACACCAGAGGCGGTGCGGCACTTTCTATTAAGGCCACCTGTGGAAAGCCGATTCTGTATGCAGGTATGGGTGAAAAATTATCTGATCTGGAACAGTTTTATCCAGATCGTATGGCATCACGAATCCTTGGTATGGGTGATGTGATGACTCTGATTGAGAAAGCACAGGCGAATCTCGATGAAAGCAAAGCCAGAGAGATGGAACAGAAGCTGAAAAAAGCAAGCTTTGGTTTTGATGATTATCTGGAAAGTATGAACCAGATGAAGAATATGGGAGGAATTTCCAGTGTCCTGAGTATGATGCCTGGATTTGGTGGCAGTAAGATGAAGGATATCGAGGGAATGATTGATGAGTCAGCGCTTGCTAAGACGGAAGCTATCATTCTTTCCATGACACCGAAGGAACGATCCAATCCAGATCTTCTGAATCCATCCCGGAAGAAGCGAATTGCAGCCGGTGCAGGTGTGGATATCAGCGAAGTAAACCGTCTGGTGAAGCAGTTCGAACAGTCCAGAAAGATGATGAAACAGCTCCCTGGAATGATGGGAGGTAAAATGGGTAAAAGAGGCAAGTTTAAACTTCCCTTTTAACATATAAATAATCCGGCAGTTGTATATACAATGCTGGTCATAATTTCCTGAAAAACAGGTTCAAAAAAATACGGAGGTAAAATAAAATGGCAGTAAAAATCAGATTAAGAAGAATGGGACAGAAGAAAGCACCTTTCTACAGAATCGTAGTTGCTGATTCCAGATCCCCTAGAGATGGAAGATGTATCGAAGAAATCGGTACTTACAATCCAAATACTGATCCAAGCGAGTTCCATGTAAATGAAGAACTGGCTAAAAAATGGCTTGCTAATGGCGCTCAGCCTACAGAAGTTGTTGGAAAACTGTTCAAGTTAGCTGGCATCGAAAAATAAGAATTGAGGTGCGGTGATGAAAGAGTTAGTGGAAGTAATTGCCAAGTCTCTTGTGGAACATCCGGAAGAGGTTGTCGTGACCGAGAAAGAAAGCGGGAAATCCACAGTCATTGAGTTGAAAGTTGCTCAATCAGATATGGGCAAAGTGATTGGTAAGCAGGGAAGAATTGCAAAAGCAATCCGTTCCGTAGTAAAAGCTGCTGCATCCAAGAGCGACAAAAAAGTCATTGTAGATATTGTACAATAATAATAAGCTGTCTCATTTTGAGGCGGCTTATCTTTTATTCTATTATAAATCGGAGGGAACATGGAACAGTTTTTACAGGTAGGGGTGATTACTTCTCCTCATGGTGTGAGGGGTGAAGTGAAAGTATTCCCGACAACAGATGATGTTACAAGATTCAAGAAATTAAAAGAAGTAATTCTGGAAGAGAAACGGGGACAGCGTACTCTGGCAATCGAACAGGTAAAGTTTTTTAAGAACATGGTGATCCTGAAATTAAAGGGTGTGGACTCTATGAACGATGCAGAACTTTTGAGAAATGTACCGCTTTTGGTGTCCAGGGAAAATGCGGTGAAATTAAAACCAGGTGAATATTTCATCTGTGATCTGATCGGGCTTCAGGTATCGGATGAAGAAGGAAAATTCTTAGGTACACTGACAGAAGTGATTCAGACTGGTGCCAATGATGTGTATGTAGTAAAGATGGAAAATGAAAAAGAAGTCTTGATACCAAATATAAAAGAATGTATTATAAAGGTATCATTGGAAGAAAATTCCATGACAGTTCACTTACTGGAGGGCCTGCTTTGAGATTTCATGTTTTGACATTATTCCCTGAGATGATTGAACAGGGGTTTCATACCAGCATTACAGGACGGGCAATGGAAAAAGGGTTGCTGTCTCTGAATGCGGTGAATATCAGAGATTTTGCCGGAAACAAGCATATGAAAGTGGATGATTATCCATACGGTGGAGGCGCCGGGATGGTGATGCAGGCAGAACCGGTATATGCAGCGCATCAGTCACTGGAGAACCAGGCAGGACGAAAATTGCGCACCATATATCTTACCCCACAGGGACATACCTTTAACCAGAAAATGGCAGAGGAATTCGCACAGGAAGAGGAGCTGATTTTCCTCTGTGGTCACTATGAGGGGATTGATGAGCGTGTCCTGGAAGAAGTAGTAACGGACTACGTGTCCATCGGAGATTATGTGCTGACAGGCGGAGAACTTCCGGCTCTGGTCATGATGGATACCATATCCAGACTGGTTCCGGGAGTGCTGAATAATGATGTATCAGCGGAGACAGAGTCCTTTCAGGATTCTCTTCTGGAATATCCGCAGTACAGCCGGCCGGAAGAATGGCGTGGGAAAAAAGTGCCGTCGGTACTGTTATCCGGTCATCATGCCAATGTGGAAAAATGGCGCAGAGAACAGTCCATTATCCGGACTGCGAAGTGGCGTCCGGATTTACTGGAAAAAGCGCAGCTTACAAAAAAAGAACAGGAATTTCTGAAAGGAGAAATGAAAGATGTTTGAAGATTTTGGTAAAAAGTTATCCGTTTTTGGTCAGCAGATGGTAAAAAAGACAGGGGAAGTGGCAGAGATCGCATCTTTAAAGACCAAGACCCTGGCAAAGAAGAAAAAGATTCAGGATGAGCTGCTGGCCCTTGGAAAAGCATATTACGAAGAACACAAGGATGAGATCACGGAATATGAGGATAAGATCACAGCGATCAATACCATGTATACAGAGCTGGAATGTCTGGAAGAAGAGATGAAAGCGTTAAAAGAAAAGCTTCCGGAAGGTATGGACACTGAAGAAGATATCTTTGAAGATGAAGAAGGTACTGTTGCGGAAGAGACAGTTCCAGAAGAGAGCAGTGAAGAAGCAGCACCTGCAGAAGAAGCGGTTTCAGGAGAGCGCAGTGAAGAAACAGCACCTGCAGAAGAGGCAGCTACAGAAGAAAGCAACGAAGAATAAAAAATTTTCCTTGCATTTTCTTTCCTTGCATGATATCATGATATACGTTGTGAGAAAGAGATGGTCCTCTGTTACAGATTTGTATTATGAACATCCAAAAATATAAGGAGGAACAACAAATGCAGGAAATTATCAAAAATATCGAAGCAGCTCAGTTAAAAGAGAATGTGCCACAGTTCAACGTAGGTGATACGGTAAGAGTTTACGGAAAGATCAAAGAAGGAAACCGCGAACGTATCCAGGTTTTCGAAGGAACGGTTCTTAAGAAACAGGGTGGAAGCACTCGTGCTACATTCACTGTAAGAAAGAATTCCAACGGAATCGGTGTTGAAAAGACATGGCCATTACACTCCCCGAACGTTGAAAAAGTAGAAGTAATCAGAAGAGGTAAAGTAAGACGTGCGAAACTGAATTACTTAAGAGAACGCAGCGGAAAGAGCGCAAAGGTAAAAGAACTTGTAAAATAAGAATTGTAAAAGGGCTGTCTTCGGACAGCCTTTTTGTCACTTAAGGGAAAAGCTCCTAAGTGACAAAAACGCTCCGCGGGGACGCACATTGTCCAGTGGACAATGGTTTTGCGCTGACCGAAACGAAGAGAAGACGCACTCGCGCAAAGAGAAAGATGTCGCAAGCGACTGCGCTTGGCGCGAGAATGTGCCGAGGCACAGTCTATAAGCAGGAGGGTATGATGAGAAGAGAGAAGCGTGCCACAAGAAAACGACAAAAAGAAAAAAAATCTATGCTGGAACAGGTGAAAGGAATTCTGATCTGGATCTTTGAGATTGCAGTGGTAGTGTTGATTGCTTTTGTGCTGGTGTTATTTTTCGGACAAATGAGGTCGAATACCGGTCAGTCCATGGAGACCACTCTTTCAGATGGAGATCATGTGCTGATAGATACTTTTTCTTATCGTATAGGGACACCGAAGAGAAATGATATCATTGCCTTTAAACCGAATGGAAGCAGTACTTCTCATTCGTATATTAAGAGAGTGATTGGCTTACCCGGAGAGACTGTACAGATCAAAGATGGTATGATTTATATTAACGGAAAGGTATATCTGGAAAAAACAGATTATCCGGCGATTACCAATCCGGGACTGGCAGCCGAGGAGATTACCCTTGGTGTAACAGAATATTTTGTTCTGGGAGATAACAGAAATAACAGTGAAGACAGCCGATATGCAGATATCGGACTGGTAGATGCGGATTATATAGAAGGCCGTGTATGGCTGCGCATTTTGCCGTCAGATAGCTTCGACCTTATCAAATAGGGGGAATATATGAATTATCAGTGGTATCCTGGTCATATGACAAAAGCAAGACGTATGATGCAGGAAGATATAAAGTTAATTGATCTGGTAATAGAGCTGGTAGATGCCCGTGTGCCATTATCCAGTCGTAATCCAGATATTGATGAACTGGGAAAAAATAAATCCAGACTGATTCTGCTGAACAAAGCAGATCTGGCAGATAAGTCTGCCAACAAAAAATGGACAGAATTTTTTCAACAAAAGGGATATTATGTACAGGAAGTGGATTCCAGAAGCGGAGCAGGTATGAAAGCAATCTCTGCGATCATTCAGGAAGCATGTAAGGAAAAAATCGAGAGAGACCGGAAGCGGGGAATAAAGAATCGCCCGGTGCGTGCTATGGTAGTAGGAATCCCGAATGTTGGAAAATCAACTTTTATCAATACTTATGCTGGAAAAGCCTGTGCTAAGACAGGAAATAAGCCAGGCGTGACGAAAGGAAAACAGTGGATTCGCCTGAACAAGAATGTGGAACTGCTGGATACACCGGGAATCTTGTGGCCTAAATTCGAAGATCAGGCGGTTGGTATGCGACTGGCTATGATTGGATCTATCAATGATGAGATCCTGAATATCGATGAACTGGCATTGGAATTGATTCAATATTTGCGAAATGCATATCCTGGAACTCTGGAAAAACGATATCAGTGCGAAGAGGCAGCTGAAAAAGAGGCGCTGCAGATTCTGGAAGAGGTAGCGAAGCTGAGAGGATGCCTGATAAAAGGCGGAGAACTGGATTATGGAAAAGCTTCCAGACTGCTGATGGATGATTTCAGAAGTGGAAAACTGGGCAGAATCACACTGGAGATGCCAGAGGAGGCATAAGATGGGAAAATCGATTTCTGAGATCAAAAAAGAACTGGAACAGATACCGTTAGAGGAACTCTCTGCCTGCATGGTACAGTATGAAAGTGATGAGAGAAAGGGAGTACAGGCGATACTGGCTTCCTGTCAGAAAAAGCTGGAGAAAGAAGAAAAAGAACAGCTCCGGCTGGATACAATGCTAAAGTATGAAAGATCCTATGCTGCCTATCAGCATATCTGTGGAATAGATGAAGCCGGACGGGGACCTCTGGCGGGACCCGTTGTAGCAGGTGCTGTGATTCTTCCTGTGGACTGTAAAATCCGTTATCTGAATGACTCTAAAAAGCTTTCAGCTGCCAGAAGGGAAGAGTTGTTTGATGAGATCATGGATAAGGCAGTAGCAGCTGCTGTGGGCATTGTATCTCCGGCACGCATTGATGAGATTAATATTTTACAGGCGACTTATGAAGCTATGAGACAGGCTATTGGCAAGCTGTCTGTGACACCGGATCTTTTGCTGAATGATGCTGTGACAATTCCACAGGTGGATATTTCACAGGTGCCGATTATAAAGGGAGATGCCAAAAGTATGTCTATTGCAGCGGCCAGCATTCTGGCGAAGGTAACCAGGGATCGACTGATGGTAGAATATGATAAGGTTATGCCGGAGTATGGTTTTGCCGGACACAAAGGATATGGATCGGCAGCGCATATTGAAGCTCTGAAAAAATACGGTCCGTCACCGATTCACAGAAAGACATTTATCGGTCATTTTGTAGAGGTATAAAAGATAATAATATTCAGAAGAGGCAGAAGTTGAATCGAAGAGAAACGGGAACCCAATATGAAGAAAGAGCAGCAGAGTATCTGATTGCTCAGAATTATCAGATACTGGAACGCAATTATCGGATTCGGTCTGGTGAGATTGATATCATTGCCAGAGATGGAACTGTTCTGGTATTTATGGAGGTTAAGTATCGGAAAAATGATGAAAGCGGGAATCCTCTGGAAGCGGTAGATATTCGAAAGCAAAGGAAAATAATAAAAGTGGCACGTTATTATCTGTATCAGAAGAAATACGGAGATGTGCCCTGTCGATTTGATGTGATCGGTATCTGCGGCAGTCATATTGAGCATATAAAAGATGCATTTTGGGCCTGAGAGATTGCTGCGGCTGCCAATATCGGAAGCAGGAGAAAAAATGGAATATATACAGGATCAGAATCAGAAAATCAGCATAAAGAGAGTTGGAGAAGATCCGGTTCTTGGCGTACATCAGAAGGGAGGAGTGTACTGGCTTTCTTTTCCCCAGTTGGATGCCAGACAAGAGTTTTTGCATGGCTTTTCTACCCGTCTTGGCGGTGTGAGTAAGGAACATCTTTACAGTATGAACCTCAGCTTCAGCCGTGGCGATTCAGAAGAAAATGTAAGAGAAAACTTCAGACGTATGGGAGCAGCCATAGGATTTGAACCGGAAAAGATGGTATTTTCGCATCAGACACATACCACAAATATTCGGAAAGTAACCCGGGAAGACTGCGGAAAAGGATTTTCCAGAGAACGGGACTATCAGGATATTGACGGATTGATTACCAATGAACCGGGAGTGGTCCTGACTACTTTTTATGCGGACTGTGTGCCGATTTTTCTGGTTGATCCGGTGAAAAAAGCGATTGGCTTGTCTCATTCCGGATGGAGAGGCACCGTAGGGAAGATCAGCCGGGAAACGATTCACTGTATGCAGGAATCATATGGCAGCCGGCCGGAAGACTTGCTGGCTGCAGTAGGTCCATCTATTTGCCAGGACTGCTATGAGGTCAGCAAAGATGTGATAGACCGTTTTAAAGATGGTTTTGCACGTAAGTACTGGCCAGAATTATTTTATGAGAAATCAAATGGAAAATATCAACTGAACTTATGGAAGGCGAATGAAATCCTGTTTTGTGAGGCTGGAATACCAAAAGATCAGATATCGGTAACCGATCTCTGTACCTGCTGCAATCCACGGCTGTTATATTCTCACAGAGCTTCACAGGGACGGCGTGGAAATCTGGCAGCATTTCTGATGATTCGATGAAAATTGATATAGATGATAGAAAAGACTGGCTGTGATAAGCCAGTCTTTTTGATGTTTATATTATTTTTGAATCTTTTTCAGAAGCTTCTGAATCTTTCCGGTTGGGCTGATAATCGGTTCAATAGAGATATCATGATTCAGACTATCCATGATACTTGCTGTGAATTTTGTCATATCAGCTTCTACATAATATGGCTTTGTGAGAAGCTCTGGATCACGATAATTCAGATTCGTGGTAATTACCTTATAGATGTATTCTTTCTCATAGAATTCATCGAATTTCTCAAATCCATCGGTGAAGAGACCGAATGTCGTGCAGACAAATACTCGTCTGGCCTTGCGATCCTTCAGCTGTTTGGCAACATCCAGCATACTTTCTCCGGAAGAAATCATATCGTCAACAATTACTACGTCTTTGCCTTCTACAGAGGAGCCAAGGAATTCATGAGCTACAATCGGATTCTTTCCATTGACGATGACAGAATAGTCACGTCGTTTGTAGAACATTCCCATATCGACACCCAGAATTGTTGAGAAGTAAACAGCACGTCCCATTGCACCTTCATCCGGGCTGATAATCATCAGATGATCGCTGTCAATACGAAAGTCTGGTGTGGTGTCAATGATGGCTTTCAGGAACTGATAAGTCGGCATAAAAGTATCAAATCCAATCAGTGGAATGGCATTCTGAACACGAGGGTCATGGGCATCAAAGGTAATGATGTTGCTGACACCCAGATCAGCCAGTTCCTGAAGAGCAAGAGCACAGTCCAGAGACTCACGGCCGGAACGTTTATGCTGACGGCCTTCATAAAGAAATGGCATAATAACATTCAGTCGTTTGGCTTTTCCGTCTGTGGCAGAAATAATACGCTTCAGATCCTGAAAATGATTGTCTGGAGACATATGGTTTTCCTGTCCAAATAATTTATAGGTCAGACTATAGTTGGTCACGTCTGCGAAGATATATAAGTCACTTCCACGAACAGAAGCATTAATCATACCCTTTCCTTCTCCGGTTCCGAATCTCGGGCAGATACTGTCTACCATATAGGAATCTTCGGAATAGCCTCTGTAGTGTATATTCTGAAGGTCCTGAGTTGGATTGGTGTGACGGTACTCAACAAGATGTTCGTTCACCTTAGTGGCAAAGTCCTTACAGCCTTCCAAAGTTGCAATTTTTATTGGCGCAATCGGTAATGCATTTCGTAATGTATCAAACTGATCAGTCATACATGCCTCCACAATCTTATAGTAATCTAATTCACTTGACAGTATAGTGGTTCTTTAGAATTCCGTCAAGAAAATTGTCGCAATTTGGTTTAAAAAATATAAGATTGCAATTTAGAACCAATTTTAGTATGATATGAATGGACATTTTTGATCAGCATTAAAATGTCAAAATAAATCAATGTAATTAAGATAACAGGAGCAGTTTCCATAATGAAAAAACAAAAAAAACATATTGTCGTCCGTGTGCTCAGCGGCAGCATTGCAGAAGAGATGGAGATTGAGCCGGGAGATGAGCTGATATCCATCAATGATCAGCCGGTTGGAGATATACTGGACTACCACTATCTTTGCAATGAAGAATATCTTACTGTTGTGATTCGGAAGCCAGATGGAGAAGAGTGGGAGCTGGAGATAGAAAAGGAATTTGAGGAAGACCTGGGAATGGAATTTGAGAATGGTATGATGGATGAATATCATTCCTGCCATAACAAGTGTATTTTCTGTTTTATTGATCAGATGCCTCCAGGAATGAGAAATACACTGTATTTTAAGGATGATGATTCCCGTCTTTCCTTTTTACAGGGTAACTATATTACGCTGACCAATCTGAAGGAAGAGGATATTCAGCAGATTATCCGCTACCATCTTTCTCCCATTAATATCTCATTTCAGACGATGAATCCACAGCTGCGGTGCCAGATGCTGAATAATCGTTTTGCGGGTGAATCACTGAAAAAGGTAGATCGTTTCGTTGAAGCAGGAATTGAGCTGAATGGTCAGATCGTCCTTTGCAAAGGCGTAAATGACGGGGCAGAACTGGAATATACCATTGAACAGCTGACCCGTTATCTGCCAAATCTGGTCAGCGTCTCCGTGGTACCGGTGGGACTGACCAGGTACCGGGACGGGCTATATCCACTGGAACCATTTGAAAAGGAAGATGCGATAGAAGTTCTGGACATCATTCATAAATGGCAGGAACGAATCATGGAAAAGTATCATACGCATATGATTCATGCATCGGATGAGTGGTATCTTCTGGCTGGACGTGAGCTTCCGGAGGAAGACAATTATGACGGCTATCCGCAGCTGGAAAATGGTGTTGGTATGATTCGTCTTTTCATGAATGAGGTGAAAGAAGAACTGGCACATCGAAAAGGAGATGACCGCTGCCATATGGTATCGATAGCAACCGGTCTTCTGGCCTGCGATTATATCCGGTGGGCGGCAGAAGAAGTGCGGACTTTGTATCCTAATGTGACGGTACGTGTTTATCCAATCAAGAACGATTTCTTTGGAGAAAAGATTACAGTAGCCGGCCTGCTTACCGGACAGGATCTGGAGGCACAGTTAAAAGGCAAAGAGCTCGGTGAGCGGCTGTTTCTAAGCAGTAATGTTCTGAGAGATGGGGAGAATGTCTTCCTGGATGATATGACAGTGGAAGATCTGGAACTGTCTCTGCAGACGAAAACAGGTATTGTAAAATCAGACGGAAAGGATTTTGTGCATGCAATTCTCCTGGAAGATATTTCTTCCGGACGGGAGAAGCAGCCATATGAGGTGAAAGATTATGAGTAAACCGATTGTAGCAATTGTTGGGCGGCCAAATGTAGGGAAATCCACCCTTTTTAATGCGCTTGCCGGAGAGAACATTTCGATTGTAAAAGATACACCGGGTGTGACCAGAGACCGTATCTACGCAGACGTAGAATGGCTGAATCATACCTTTACACTGATTGATACCGGTGGTATCGAACCGGACAGTAATGACATCATTCTGTCCCAGATGAGAGAACAGGCTCAGATCGCCATTGATACCGCAGATGTGATTCTGTTCATGGTAGATGTGAAGCAGGGCCTGGTGGATTCTGATTCCAAGGTAGCAGATATGCTGCGCCGTTCCCATAAGCCGGTGGTGCTGACAGTAAATAAAGTTGACCACCATGAGAAGTTCCTGGCGGATGTATATGAATTTTATAATCTGGGAATCGGTGATCCATTCCCGATCTCTTCTGTGAATAAGCAGGGACTTGGAGATCTTCTGGATCAGGTGATTTCTCTGTTCCCGGAATCGGTGACAGAAGAGGAAGAGGATGACAGACCGAAGATCGCTGTAGTCGGAAAGCCAAATGTCGGAAAGTCTTCCATTATCAATAAGCTTCTTGGTGAAAACCGTGTGATTGTATCCAATATTGCAGGAACGACCAGAGACGCCATTGATACAGAAGTGCAGTGGGACGGAAAAGAATATGTATTTATCGATACAGCCGGACTGCGCAGAAAGAACAAAATCAAGGAAGAACTGGAACGTTACAGTATTATCCGTACAGTAACAGCGGTGGAACGTGCTGATGTGGTAGTTGTTGTCATTGATGCAACAGAAGGCGTTACGGAACAGGATGCCAAGATTGCCGGTATTGCCCATGATCGTGGAAAAGGTATTCTGGTAGTAGTAAATAAGTGGGATGCCATTGAGAAAGATGACAAGACGATCTATAAGTATACCAACAAAGTAAAAGAAGTGCTGTCTTTCATGCCATATGCAGAGATTATGTTTGTATCTGCAGAGACCGGGCAGCGTCTGCCGAAGCTGTTTGAAAAGATTGATATGATTATTGAAAATCAGACTATGCGTATTGCAACCGGTGTCCTGAATGAGATCATGTCAGAGGCTATCGCACTTCAGCAGCCGCCATCGGATAAGGGAAAACGGCTGAAGCTGTATTATATTACCCAGGTAGCGGTAAAGCCACCTACATTTGTTATTTTTGTAAACGATAAAAAGCTGATGCATTTCTCCTATACCAGATATCTGGAAAATAAGATCCGTGATACCTTTGGTTTTAAGGGAACATCATTGAAATTTATTATTCGGGAAAGAAAGGATAATGAATAACATGAGTATTCGGATTATCTGTTTGGCAATTGGCTATGTCTTCGGCCTGTTCCAGACAAGCTACATTATAGGAAAACGACATGGCATTGATATCCGCGATTATGGAAGCGGCAATGCAGGAACGACCAATATGATGCGTACTATGGGAACCAGGGCTGGCCTGATTACGTTTGCCGGTGACTGCCTGAAGTGCATTCTTGCAGTAGCACTGGTACGGGTTCTGTTCCGTGCACAGTACTCCTCTATGATGCATCTGCTGGTGCTTTATGCGGCAGCCGGCGTTATTCTGGGACACAATTTTCCATTTTATCTGAACTTCCGCGGTGGAAAGGGGATTGCAGCTACGGCAGGACTGGTTCTTTCGTTTCACCCGGTTATGGCTGTGCTTGGTATCATTACCTTTTTCAGTATTTTCTTTACCACGCATTATGTATCGTTGGGATCCCTGGCCGTCTATGCAGGGCTGATGATTGAGATGGTGATATTTGGACAGATGGGATGGTTTGACCTTTCCCAGAATCAGCTGATCGAACTGTATATACTTATGGCGTTTCTGACAGCACTGGCTTACTGGAAGCACAGAGGAAACATCAGGCGTCTGCTTGAGGGAACAGAACGTAAAACGTATCTGACAAAAAAGAGCCAGCAGTAGGCTCTGATAGGAGGTGTAAGAATGGCAAGAATAGGTATCCTGGGTGCAGGAAGCTGGGGAACAGCCCTTGCGATTCTGCTGCATGATAACGGACATGACGTGACTGTCTGGTCCATTCATGAAGAAGAAGTAGAGACATTAAATACAACCAGAAGGCTTGAACGTAAGCTTCCGGGAGTAGAGATTCCGGAAGGAATTGTGTTTACCACAGATATGAAGGAGACGATGTCGGACAAAGATGTCTGCGTTCTGGCGGTGCCTTCTCCGTTTATCCGAAGCACCTGCCAGAAGATGAAGCAGTATGTCCGTGCCGGACAGATCATCGTAAATGTGGCAAAGGGAATCGAAGAAAACACACTGTATACACTGACTGATATCATAGAAGAAGAGCTGCCATATGCAGATGCCTGTGTGTTGTCCGGCCCAAGCCATGCAGAGGAGGTGAGCCGGAGACTGCCTACTACCTGTGTAGTCAGTTCAAGAACCAGAAAGACGGCTGAATATCTGCGCAGCGTATTTGTCAGTCCGGTATTTCGAGTGTACATCAGCCCGGATATGCTGGGAATTGAACTGGGGGGTGCGCTGAAAAATGTCATTGCCCTGGCAGCCGGAACAGCTGACGGACTGGGCTATGGCGATAATACCAAGGCAGCGTTGATTACCCGCGGTATCGCAGAAATTGCCAGACTGGGGATCAAAATGGGTGGAAAGCCTGAGACTTTTTATGGACTGACTGGTATTGGAGACCTGATTGTGACCTGTGCCAGTATGCACAGCCGGAATCGTAAGGCCGGCTATCTGATGGGGCAGGGTTATACCATGGAAGAAGCCATGAAGGAAGTGCAGATGGTAGTAGAGGGTGTCTATTCGGCAAAGGCCGCACTGGAGCTGTCCAGAAAATATCAGGTAGAGATGCCAATCGTTGAGCAGGTAAACAAAGTCCTTTTTGAAAATAAGAACGCAGAAGAGGCTGTTAAAGAACTGATGCTTCGGGATAAAAAGATTGAATCAGATGATACACAGTGGTAGAAGAAAATGCGGTTTGCTCTTGACGATTTTTTAAAATGGGTGTATATTCTTACTAACACGCATTAATCCGTTAAAGTGGAAAAGAAAATGGGAAAAGAGAGGAACGTAACAATGAAAAAAATAACAAAGAAAATGGTGACTGCCGGTGTGGCAGCAACAATGGTAGCTTCCCTTGGAATCGCAGCAAATGCAGAAGAGGCTACTTATAAAGTAGGCGTTTGCCAGCTGATTCAGCATGAAGCTCTGGATGCAGCTACACAGGGATTTCAGGATGCATTAACAGAAAAATTGGGGGACCGTGTTACATTCGATGTACAGAATGCTTCCGGAGAATCTGTAAACTGTTCTACTATCATCAATGGGTTTGTTTCCGATCAGGTAGATCTGATTCTTGCTAATGCTACAGGAGCACTTCAGGCAGCAGTAGCCGGAACATCAGATATTCCGATTCTGGGTACAGCGGTAACAGACTATGCGACAGCACTGGATATTGATGACTGGACAGGTACCGTAGGAGGAAATGTTTCCGGTACTTCAGACTGTGCACCACTGGAAGATCAGGCGGCTATGATTCTGGAACTTGTTCCGGATGCGAAGACAGTAGGTATGCTGTATTGTTCCGCAGAGCCTAACTCTGAATATCAGATAAATGCTGTAACAGAAGCATTGAAAAAGCTGAATCCAGATCTGGAGATCACAAATTACACATTCGCAGATTCCAATGATATTTCATCTGTGGCAACATCAGCATCCGAAAGTGATGTGATCTATATTCCTACAGATAATACGGCAGCAAATAATACAGAGGCTATCAATAACGTCCTGGAACCGGCCGGAGTACCGGTTATTACAGGTGAGGCTGGTATCTGTGAGGGATGTGGTATTGCTACCTTATCAATCAGCTATTATGATCTTGGCTACACAACTGGTGAAATGGCATATGAGATTCTGGAAGAAGGTGCAGATATCTCTACAATGGCAGTACAGTACGCACCAAATGTAACAAAACAGTATATGGCTGACAGATGTGAAAAGCTTGGAATTACTGTACCTGACGATTATGAAGCAATTGAAGCAGAATAGGGTTTTTGTAAATTTCTGAATCCGACAATGGATATAGAATAAATCGTAACTGTGAAGGCACTGAACAGTTACAAGAAATCTAAAATAATAAGAGGATGAACTGTCACGGATGGGTCAATGATTATCTGTGACAGTTTCCTTTGTATATGAGGAGGGTAAGAAAGTGAACATTTCTTCACTTATAAATTCACTGCCGGGAGCCTGCGCACAGGGTCTGATCTGGGGGATTATGGCGATCGGTGTTTATATTACTTATAAAATACTTGATCTCGCAGATCTGACTGTTGATGGAACCATGTGTACAGGAGGGGCCGTCTGTGTCATGATGATTATGGCCGGGTTTCCTGTTCCGGTAGCTCTGGCAGGTGCATTTGGCGCCGGAATGCTGGCAGGACTTGCGACTGGTATTTTCCACACAGTAATGGGTATTCCGGCAATTCTGGCGGGAATTCTAAGCCAGCTTGGACTGTATTCGGTAAACCTGCGTATTATGGGCAGCAAGGCGAATCAGGCAGTCAGTGTAGATAAATATGATCTTTTGGTTTCGCTCCGCTATATTAAGAATGTTGCTTTTTATAAAAATACCATTTTTGTGGCAGCAGTCTTTATTGTAGTAATTATCGCATTATTATACTGGTTCTTTGGAACTGAGCTGGGATGTTCGATCCGTGCAACCGGATCGAATCCGAATATGTCCAGAGCACAGGGAATCAATACGAATGTAAGTAAAATTATTGGCCTGATGCTTTCCAACGGAATTGTGGCTCTGTCCAGTGGTATGTATGCTCAGTATCAGGGATTTGCAGATGTAAATATGGGACGTGGAGCGATCGTAATCGGTCTGGCAGCTGTTATTATCGGAGATGTTCTGTTTGGAAAATTTGCCAGAAATTTTGCTGCGAAGCTTCTGGCTGTAGCTGTCGGAGCAATTGTGTATTATCTTGTACTTCAGATAGTACTCTGGCTGGGGCTGAATACCAATGATCTGAAGCTGTTATCAGCACTTGTGGTTGCAGTATTCCTTGCATTGCCGACTATGAAGAAACAGTATTTCCAGAAAAAAACATCAAAAGGAGGTGCCGGCCGTGCTTAAACTGGTAGATATCAGAAAAACATTTAATCCTGGTACCGTGAACGAAAAAAAAGCGTTGAATGGTCTGAATCTGGACCTGAAAGAGGGCGATTTTGTAACAGTCATTGGTGGAAACGGAGCCGGAAAGTCCACGATGCTGAATGCCATTGCGGGTGTATGGCCTGTTGATGAAGGCGAAATACTGATTGATGGCGTAAATGTAACAAAGCTTTCTGAGCATAAGAGAGCCAAATATCTGGGACGTGTATTCCAGGATCCTATGACAGGGACAGCAGCAACCATGGAAATCGAAGAAAACATGGCTCTGGCAGCAAGGCGTGGTCTGCGACGTACTTTAAAAAGTGGTATTAATGAAGCAGAACGGGAACGTTACAAAGAAAAACTGAAAATTCTTGATCTGGGACTGGAAGACCGGCTGACGGCAAAAGTAGGACTCCTTTCTGGTGGACAGCGTCAGGCACTGACTCTTCTGATGGCAACTCTGACAAAACCGAAGGTATTGCTGCTGGATGAACATACCGCAGCTCTTGACCCGAAGACAGCGGCCAAAGTTCTGGCAGCTACGGATAAGATCATTGAGCGAGATCATCTGACAGCGATTATGATTACTCATAACATGAAAGATGCCATTGCACATGGTAATCGACTGATTATGATGCATGAGGGAAGAATTATCTACGATGTACAGGGAGAAGAAAAGAAAAATCTTCATGTTTCCGACCTTCTGAATAAGTTTGAACAGGTCAGTGGCGGAGAATTTGCCAACGATAGAATGATGCTTACCTAAACCGGTATACCGTCAAAATAGACAATTTCTAAAAGAAAAATGAGGCAGTATTGGAAAAATAAAATGACAGTTTTCCGATACTGCCTTTACTTTGTGCTAAAAAAAGTACAAAAGAAAGGATCGTTAATTAATTGTTTATTATGGATTCCAGGACAATAAAGTGCTATACTGAAAACGTATCAATTGTGGACGAAAAATATATGTTTCTTTTATCATTTCTATATGGTGCAGAGGATAGAAAATAGAAAAAACAGATATGCGGAAATCTGCAAATCAAACTATAAGGAAGGTGAGCAATTGGAAAACTATACTAAGTATAAGTTAAAAAGTACGGATGAACTGGCTTCCCTGCTGGCTGATAAGGACAACCTGTTCGTCATTGCTTGTAACAAGTGCTTCAAAGAATTTGCGACCGTTGACGAGCCGGATTGTGATGAATTTATCAAGTTCGCAGAAGAACAGGGTAAGCATATCACAGGTAGTGCAAAGGTTGATTTTTTATGTAACAAAACTCACACAGAAAAAGATTTACCAGATATGATTCCGGAAGGAGCAGAAAATATTGTGGTAATTTCCTGTGGCCTTGGTATTCAGACAGTTGCCGGTTTAACAGGCAAATCTGTCATTGCAGCCAGCAATTCTTTAAATTACAGGGGACATCATGGTATGGCTCTTACCAAAAAGAGCTGTGATGCATGTGCTCAGTGCTATCTGAACATTACAGGTGGTGTCTGTCCGATCGTGGACTGCTCCAAGAGCCTGGTAAATGGACAGTGTGGCGGTGCCAAGAATGGAAAATGCGAAGTAGACCCGAATAAAGACTGCGCATGGGAGAAGATCTATCATAGACTGGAAAAACAGGGACGTCTGAAAGAATTTTTACATCAGCCGGTACAGCTTCGTGATTACTCCAAAGTAAACTTTAAGTTTGTGAATGATTACGTAAAATCTATCCGTGAGAACAGACTGGAAGGCTACTACGGCGGCGTTCATCCATGTGAACACAAGGAATTCACAGAACATCTTCCACTGGTAAAATTCCCGGATCCTGATACAGTAGTGATTCCATTATCTATGCATGCAGGCGCACCGGCCAATCCGGTTGTACAGGTTGGAGATACCGTAAAAGTTGGACAGGTGATTGGTGAAGCAGCAGGATTTATCAGCGCTCCAGTTCATTCCAGCGTCAGCGGAACAGTAACAGCGATTGAGAACCATAAGCATGCAACCAGAGGAGAATGCTTATCTGTAGTCATTAAATCCGATGGAAAAAATACTCTGCACGAATCTGTAAAACCGAACAAAGATCTTGACAGCCTTACTCCGGATGAGATTGTGGAAATCGTAAAGAATGCCGGTATCGTAGGTATGGGTGGAGCAGGATTCCCGACATCTGTAAAGCTGAAACCACCTAAGCCGATTGACACCATTCTGTTAAATGGATGCGAATGCGAGCCATTGCTGACAGCGGACCACAGAGTACTTCTTGAGTATGCAGATGATGTGATTTTTGGCCTGAAAGCAATGATTAAGACTGTGAATGCGGAAAAAGGTCTGATTGTAATTGAGGACAACAAGCCAGATGCCATTGAACTGATGCAGTCTAAAGTGGCTGACATTGATAATATCGATGTAGTAGTAGCGAAAACAAAATACCCACAGGGCGCAGAAAAAATGCTGATCAAACGTGTCATGAAGAGACAGGTTCCAAGCGGCGGACTTCCTGCTGATGTGGGATGTGTAGTTGGCAACATCAGTACGACAAAGGCTATTTCTGATGCGATTCAGAAAGGTATGCCATTAATCGAACGTGTGGTAACGGTTACCGGAGAAAAACTGAAAAAACCGGGTAACTATATTGTAAAGATTGGTACCAATACCAAAGACCTGATTGACTACTGCGGCGGCGTAACTGACTCAGATGTGATGTTCAAAGCCGGTGGTCCTATGATGGGATTTGTTCTTCCAGATACGAATGTACCAATTATGAAGGGCTCCAATGGTATTATTGCGATTGAACCGGATCAGACAGAGGCGGTATCCTGTATCAAGTGCGGACGCTGTGTAGATGTCTGCCCAATGGAACTTTCTCCGCTGTATTTTGCAAAATACGCGGATGAAGAAAACTGGCAGGGCATGAAAGACAAACATGTCATGGACTGTGTAGAATGCCGTTGCTGTGAATATATCTGTTCCTCCAAGATTCCGATTGTATCTAAGATCAAAGCCGGTAAAGCGGTAGTAAGGGGGATGAAGTAAGATGTTAATTACAGAATTAAAATCGAAAGAAACACTCGCATCTCTGACAGCAGGAAAGAAAGTATTTGTAATCAACTGCCATGGATGCAAGGAAGTACATTTCCCTGAAAAAGAAGCAACTGAATTCCAGAAAGAGCTGACAGAAGCTGGAAATGTAACAGGTATTATGACAAAAGACTATATCTGCAATCCAGAAAATCTGAAGCTGCGCCTGGAAAAACATATGGATGAAATCAAGGCAGCAGATGTTGTTCTGGTATGCTCCTGTGGTATCGGCGTGCAGACAGTTTCAGAATATCTGGATGGCAAGATTGTGTATGCAGGATGTGACACCTATCCACTTCCTGGATTTCAGGGTGTGACTCCACAGGAATATGACTGCAAGCAGTGCGGAGAATGCTATCTGAACCTGACTGGCGGAATTTGCCCGATTACTGCCTGCTCCAAGAGCCTGGTAAACGGACAGTGTGGCGGATCCAAGAACGGCAAGTGCGAAGTGGACAGCAATATGGAATGTGGATGGGAACGCATCTACAGACGTCTGGCGCAGATTGGCCGTCTGGATGTACTGAAGTGTCCGGTACAGGTTCGCAATTATGCAACAGATGATGAAGTATCAAAATAGGAAAAACCTAAATTTATAAATGATTGGAGCAATGTAAAATGAAAATTACTGAGTTATTTAAACAAGGTGAATTTGTAGTATCTGCAGAAGTAGGACCGCCAAAGGGGATTCACATTGAAGGTTTACTGGAAGAAGCAAAAACATATTTAAGTGGTATTACAGCAGTCAATGTAACAGATAACCAGTCTTCTGTTATGCGTCTTGGTTCCCTTGCAACCTGTAAGGCATTAAAGGACGAAGGGCTGACACCTATTTACCAGCTGACATGTCGTGACAGAAACCGTATTGCTCTGCAGTCTGATCTCTTAAGCGCAGCAATGCTTGGTATTGATAACATTTTGTGCTTGACTGGTGACCATACAAAGATGGGCGACCATCCACAGGCGAAGCCAGTCTTTGACCTGGATTCTGTATCTTTGCTTCATACAGTAAAGCAGCTGGAATCAGGCGTAGATCTTGGCGGAAACGAACTGGTAGGCGAACCGCCTAAGTTCGCTAAAGGCGCTGTTGTTTCACCATGCAGCGATTCTGTAGATGCACAGCTGGCAAAGATGGAACGTAAAGTTATGGCAGGTGCTGATTATTTCCAGACGCAGGCAGTTTATGAACCAGAGAAATTCATTAAGTTCATGGAAAAAGCAAGCCAGTTTGGCAAACCGGTACAGCTTGGTATCGTAATTCCGAAGTCAGCAGGTATGGCAAAATTCATGAACAAGAATGTGGCTGGTATCCACGTTCCGGATGAAATGATTGAAGAACTTGCAAAAGACAAAGAAAAGACAAAAGCAGGTATTACAGGTGTAGAGATTGCAGCACGTATTATTAAAAAATGTAAACCATATTGTCAGGGCGTACATATTATGGCTCTTGGATGGGAATCAAAAGTTCCTGATTTATTAAAACTGGCTGAAATCTAAAAAATATTATTTTTTGAACTGTGCAAAAGGACAGGAACTTTCTATAATAAAGAAAGAACTTGTCCTTTTTGTAATATAGTTCTAAAAAAATGTGAAAAATGCACGGATCAATTGTAGCAAAAATGAAATATTTTTCGTCAAATATGTGGAAAGCCTGTTTTGTTCTTGAAAAAATACAATCAATAAATCCTTTATTTTGGCGCTTTTTTGAAAATTAAGGATTTCATTTATTGAGATTTATTTAACAGTGTGGTATACTATGAAAAGGATAGGTGCTTAGATATATGCCTGTCAAATTCTTAACAAAAGTAGGAGGGAGGCGTAACATCCATGCATATTGTAAAAGATGAAAATGGCAACATTTGTGAACATGCACATGCACATGAACATATGCACACTCATACCTATGAGCACAGCCATGCACACAGTCATGAACATGGGCATGAAGATGATCATCATCATGAACATACGCAGACAGAAGAGGGTACCCACTGCCATGGCAGTGAAGGCCATTGTCATGGACAGGAAAGCCACTGTCACGGGCAGGAAGGTCATTGCCACAGCCACAGTCATGAAGACCAGACAACACCGGCGAATCAGAATGAAGCACTTCTGCAGTACATGTTGGACCATAATACTCATCATGCCGCAGAGCTGGATCAGATGGCACAGAAGCTGGCTGCTGACGGACATGGGAATGCGGCAGAACAGATCCGCAAAGCTGTGGATGAGTTCCAGAAGGGCAATCTTTATCTGAGCCTGGCTTTGTCACTGGTAAAAGAATAAAATCAGGAGGCGATGATATGTGTCTGGCAACAGTAGTAAATATCAATCAGCCTGACAGTATAGTATTAGAATATGTCAGCAAAATTGAGGTAAATGGTAACCAGATCACTTTGACAGATGTCATGGGCGAGCAGAAAGTGGTAGAAGGAACGATCGCTATGGCAGATCTGACAGGTGGAAGAGTAGAGATCAGATGTAATTAATGCCTGATCTTTACAAAACAGCAAGAATATAGTATCGGTTCAGAATGCGCTGTTACAGAAGACGGAACGGATACGAAATACAGAACATCTAAGGAGAAACAAATATGTCAGTTACAATAGCAGTTGCAGGAAAAGGCGGGGTTGGAAAGACAACATTATGTGGTCTGCTGATCCAGTATTTATGCGAGACAGGACGACGACCTGTGCTGGCAGTGGATGCTGATGCAAATTCTAATTTAAATGAGGTGCTTGGTGTAGATGTAGATATGACACTGGGCGAGATCAGAGAAGAAGTTGCAAGAGCAGAAACAAGCAAGGACAATCCGATTCCTGCAAGCATGTCAAAGTCCGATTATATGGAGATCATGTTTAACCGCTGCCTGGTGGAAGATGATGATTTTGATATGCTGGTTATGGGAAGAACCCAGGGCAAGGGCTGCTACTGTTTCGTAAACGGATTATTGCAGACACAGCTTCAGAAGCTCACACCAAATTATCCATATGTGGTAGTAGATAATGAAGCTGGTATGGAACACATCAGCCGCGGTATTCTTCCAAAAGTCAATATTCTGCTTCTGATCAGTGACTGTTCCAGAAGAGGAGTACAGGCAGTAGGCAGAATCGCTGCACTGGCCAAAGAATGTGGATTAAATCCGGATACAGTAGGCCTGATTATTAACCGTGCTCCGGATGGTAAGGTCAATGAAGGTACTATGGAAGAAGTAAGAAATCAGGGACTGGAACTGATCGGAGTAGTGCCTCACAGCACCGAAGTATACGAATATGATTGTGAAGGAAAGCCAACAGTAGAGCTTCCGGCTGATTCACCTGTGAAGCTGGCTCTTCACGATATCATAGATAAATTAAAGCTCTAAAAATCTACCAAAAAAATATAAGGAGGTAAATATGGGAGATTTTAAGTTAACCACAATTGAAGAAAACGAAGCGATTACCAATCGACTTCTCGAGACTGGCGCAAAGGTTGGCGCAGACTCATGGCAGCTCAGAGTAAAGAACCAGACTCCACACTGTAAGTTTGGTGAACAGGGCGTATGTTGCCGTATCTGTTCTATGGGACCATGTCGTATTACACCAAAGGCTCCACGCGGAATCTGCGGCTGCGATGCTCATGGTATTGTAGGACGTAACTTCCTGAGATTTACAGCAGGTGGTTGTGCTGCTCACTCTGACCATGGACGTGAGATCGCACATACCCTGTATCAGGCAAGACCAGAAGGACCATACAAAGTAAAAGATCCTGAGAAACTGATCCGCATCGCAAAAGAATGGAATATTGAGACAGAAGGAAAAGATATCTATGATCTGGCTCATGAAGTAGCATATGTTGCTTTGGGAGAATATGGTAAAATTGAAGGATATCAGAACTTTACAAGCAGAGCTCCGGAACATACACGTGAACTTTGGAAAAAAGCTGAAATTATGCCACGCGCAGTTGACCGTGAAATCGCTACAGCAATGCATATGACACATATGGGTAACACATCTAAACCAGAAGCACTGGTACGTCAGTCATTCCGTACAGGCCTTTCTGATGGATGGGGCGGATCTATGACAGGTACTGAATTCTCTGACGTATTGTTTGGTACACCTACTCCAATTGAAACAGAAGCAAACCTGGGTGTAATGGTAGCTGAAAACGTAAACATCGTTGTACATGGACATGACCCAAGCCTTTCCGAACTGATCTGTGAATATGCAGATGATCCGGAAATGATTGCATACGCAAAATCCAAAGGTGCAAAAGGCATCACCGTATCTGGTGTATGTTGTACATCTAATGAAGTTGCAATGCGTCGTGGTATTCCAATGGCTGGTAACTTCCTGCAGCAGGAAAACGTTGTTCTGACAGGTGCCTGTGAAGCGATCGTTGTAGACGTTCAGTGTATCTTCCCTGCATTAGGCCCTCTGAGCAAATGCTTCCATACCAAGTTTGTGACCACATCTCCGATCTGCCAGATGCCGGATTCTGATTTTGTCAGGTTTGATGCTGCTACAGCTGGTGAAAATGCAAAAGCAATCGTTAAGATGGCAATTGATAACTTTGAAAACAGAAATCCAGACCTGGTTTACATCCCAGATACCAAACAGAAAGCAACTGTTGGCTACTCTGTAGAAGCAATCGTTAAGACTCTGGATGGTGTTACCAACTCACAGGTTGATGAAACTGGTACAACAAAACCATTACTTCAGTGTATTACATCTGGTGTCATTCGTGGTGCAGTTGCTATGGTTGGATGTAACAATCCTAAGATCAGACCTGACTACCTGCATGTAGAACTGATGAAGAAAATGATTGCAAATGATATCGTAATCATTGCTTCCGGATGTTCTGCACAGGCTGCTGCAAAAGCCGGTCTGATGGACAAGGCTGCAAAAGATCTTTGCGGTGCGGGTCTGAAGAGAGTCTGTGAACTGGCAGATATCCCTCCAGTACTTCATATGGGATCCTGTGTAGATATCAGCCGTATGCTGATGCTTGCAGCAGAACTGGCAAAAGATTCAGGATTGAATATTTCTCAGCTTCCTGTAGTTGGATGTGCTCCTGAATGGATGTCTGAAAAAGCAGTATCTATCGGAAACTACGTAGTATCTACAGGTCTTGATACATTCCTTGGAGTAGATCCATATGTATCTGGTTCTGATCAGATGTGCGAACTGCTTACTAACGGCGTAAGAGACTGGGTAGAAGCTGCTTACACAGTTGAAAAAGACCTGGATAAACTGGGAGATCTTATGATCGAGAGAATCGAAGAGAAACGTGCTGCTCTTGGAATCTAATTTCTATATCATAAACAGAGTCTCCGCTGCGACAAAAGCGGAGCTCTGCCATAAAGATCGAAACAATGACTGAAAATAAAGGTGGATGAATTACAATGAAAATAGCTGTAACTGGTAAAGGTGGAGTCGGAAAAACAACATTTGCAGCAACGCTTGCGCGACTGTATGCAGATGAAGGCAAACAGGTTCTGACAGCAGATGTCGATCCTGATGCGAACCTTGGACTGGCTCTTGGCTTTTCACAGGAGGAAATCGATCAGATCGTACCCATTACTAAAATGCGTAAACTGGTACAGGAACGTACCGGAGCATCTGATGACAACAAATTTTATAAACTGAACCCGATGGTGAGTGACATACCGGATAAATATGCAAAAACATGTAATGGCGTTAAGCTTCTGGTTCTGGGAACTGTAGATACCGCCAACAGCGGATGTGTCTGCCCGGAACATGTGATCCTGAAAAGAATCATCAATCATCTCGTATTGCGAAGCGATGATGTAGTCATTCTGGATATGGAAGCAGGCCTGGAGCATCTGGGACGTGGTACTACCGAAGGAATGGATCAGTTTGTTGTTGTTATTGAGCCTGGTGCAAGAAGTATTCAGACATACCGTAATGTAAAACGTCTGGCTAATGAGCTGGGTGTAAAACAGGTCAATGTAGTCGCAAACAAAGTCAGGGACGAAGAAGATGAAGAATTCATCAGAAGTCAGATACCAGAAGAAGACTTGCTTGGATTTATTCACTATAACAAAGAAGTGATTGATGCGGATCGAAAGGGTAGTTCCCCGTATGATTTCAGCAAAACGGCTGTAGATGAAATACGGGCGATCAAAGAAAAAATGGATGCACGATCCACAAAATGATTTAGGAGGATAAAATAATGACATTATTTGATGTTGTATTTGCTGGAAATGACGCTGTCTTTGGAATGACAGAGAAAGCAATCGATGATGCGATTGCTGCAAACGGTGCTGATAAGGCCGTTGCACTTCCTGATACTGCTTACAGCCTTCCATGCTACTATGCTGTAACAGGTACAAAGGTAGGAAATCTTGGAGAAATGAAAGCTGCTCTTGGTGTCGTAAAGACATTAATGACAAGAGAAAAAAGACTGAATGATGTATTCATGTCTGGTGTAGCTACTGCTCTTTGTGCAGAATTTATTGAAACACTGAAATATATGGATGGAGCAACACCATACGAAGCTCCTTGCTACGGACATCTTGGTGATGCTGTAATCCGTGAACTTGGTGTACCACTTGTAACCGGAGATATCCCAGGTGTTGCAGTTATTCTTGGTGCAGCTCCAACTGCTCAGGAAGGTGTTGACCTTGTAAAATCTTATCAGGCACAGGGTATTCTGGTAACTCTGGTTGGTGGAATCATTGATCAGTGTGAAGAACTTGGATATAAAACAGGCGCTAATGTACGTGTAATCCCTCTTGGAAAAGATGTTACTTCTGTTATCCATGTAGTATCTGTAGCAGTCAGAGCAGCTCTGATCTTCGGTAACATTCAGCCAGGAGATGCTGCAGGACTGATGAAGTACACAATGGAACGTGTACCTGCATTCGTAAATGCATTCGCTCCACTGAATGAAGTAATCGTAGCTTGTGGTGCAGGCGCAATCGCTCTTGGTTTCCCTGTAATCACAAACGACCAGCCTACAGTAGATGCTGTAAACGGCCGTGTACCAAAGAGCCTGATCGTTCAGGAAGATATCAGCAAATTCAATGCAACTTCTCTGGAAGCAAGAGATATCAAGATCAAGATCACAAACATCGACATTCCTGTAGCATTCGCATCTGCATTTGAAGGTGAAATCATCCGTCGTGGTGATATGCAGGTTGAATTCGATGGTTCCCGTGTTGACTGTTTCGAACTTGTTCAGACCAAAGAAGCATCTGAGATCGAAGACCATAAGATCGAAGTCATCGGACCTGATATCGATACATTTGAAGTAGGAAGCAAGCACTCTATCGGTTATGTAGTAGAAGTAGCAGGAAAGAGCATGCAGACAGACTTCGAATCTGTATTCGAACGTAAATTCCACTCTTATCTGAACTGTGTAGAAGGTCTTATGCATACAGGACAGCGTGATATGATCCGTATCCGTATCAGCAAAGATACTTTCAATGCAGGCTTCAGAGCAAAACATATCGGTGAAGTTCTTTACGCAAAGGTTAAGAATGAATTTGCTGCAGTAGTTGATAAATGTCAGGTTAAGATATACACAGATGCTGAAAAATGTACAGAACTGCGTCACAACCTTGCAATCCCTGCATTCGATAAACGTGATGAAAGATTGACATCTATGACAGATGAATCCGTTGATGTATACTACAGCTGTATCATGTGCCAGGCATTCTCTCCAAGCCACGTATGTGTAGTTACACCAGAACGTCTTGGACTTTGCGGTGCTGTTTCATGGCTGGATGCAAAAGCAACAAACGAGCTGGATCCTCAGGGACCATGCCAGATCATCACAAAAGAAAAAGTTATCGACGAAAGAATCGGTGAATACGAAGATGTTAATGAAGCAGTTCGTAAATTCTCCCAGGGCGCTCTGGAAGATGTATCACTGTACTCTATCATTGAAAAACCTATGACATCCTGTGGATGCTTCGAATGTATTTGTGGTATTGAACCACTTTCCAATGGTGTATGTATTGCCAACCGTGAATACGCTGGTATGACACCAATCGGTATGACATTCTCCGAACTGGCTTCTATGACAGGTGGTGGTGTTCAGACACCTGGTTTCATGGGACATGGTAAACATTTCATCGCTTCTAAGAAGTTCATGAAGGCAGAAGGCGGTGTGGCAAGAATCGTATGGATGCCAAAAGAACTGAAAGAAACAGTAGCTGAAAGATTAAATGAAACAGCTAAGGAACTTTATGGAATTGAAAACTTCACTGATATGATCGGTGATGAAACAGTTGCAGAAGATCCTGAAACATTACTGGCATTCCTGGAAGAAAAGGGACATCCGGCTCTTACCATGGAACCAATGATGTAATTTCTATATTTTCCACAAAGGAAAACAGGCATATATTGCGGAAAAGGATGCTACTTGCATTTGATTCTTATACAAAAATCATAAATCGAAATGCAAGTAGCACAAATGCTTGATTTTCTGGGAAAATATGTATATAATAAGGAAGAATTATTGTTAAAATAGACACAAACTGACTGCATAAGAACAATATGCGGTCAGTTTGTGGCGGTTGAAAACTGAAGGAGGAAATTGAAAAATGCCGTTCACAGCAAAATCAGGAAAATTTAATGCCAGCATTAAAACTGTTACAATTGGAACAGGTGACAAAGCGATCACACTTGGTGGCGAAAATGCACTTCCATTACAGAGCTTCGATGCTCCATTTGCAAATGCACCAAAAGTAGGTATTGAGATTACAGACTTTGGTATGGAACATGAACCGGAATGCATTCAGAAGTATTACGAAGGATGTTCATCCATCGCAGATATCGCTAAGAAAGCAGCTTCTTTTGAAGGTGTTGATTTCTTAAGCTTCCGTCTGGAAGGTGGCGACCCTAACGGCGCTAACAAATCCACAGACGAACTGATCGCTATGGTAAAAGAAGTTGCGGAAGCAGTAGACCTTCCACTGGTTATCTCCGGAAGCAAAAATGCTGAAAGAGATGCTGAGCTTCTTGGTAAAGCAGCTGAAGCTGTTCAGGGAAAGAATGCTCTGATTCTGGCAGCAAAAGAAGAAAACTACAAAACAGTTGGTGCAGCAGCAGGCCTTGCTTACAATCAGGTAGTTGGTGCTGAATCTTCTGTTGATATTAACCTCGCAAAACAGTTAAACGTATTATTAAGTCAGTTAGGTGTAAAACCGGAATCTGTTGTTATGAATGTAGGTACAGCAGCAGCCGGATACGGATATGAATATGTTGCATCCACCATGCAGCGTGTTAAATCTGCAGCTCTGTCTCAGAACGATGCACAGCTTCAGATGCCTATCATTACTCCAGTTGCATCTGAGACATGGTCTACAAAAGAAGCAACACAGGCAGAAGCAGATACACCAGAATGGGGAGATCAGGAAAGACGTGGTATCGATATGGAAGTTGAAACTGCAGCAGCAGATTTAGCTTGTGGTTCTGATGCCGTAATCTTAAAACATCCTGTATCCGTAGCAACTGTTTCCAAACTGATCAAAGAATTAGTTTAATCACTGTTTAAGGAGGATAAAAGACAATGGCATTAAAAGGTCTTGATATTTTTAAATTATCACCAAAGAAAAATTGTAAAGAATGTGGAAGCCCGACATGTATGGCTTTCTGTATGAAGGTTGCTCAGGGTGCTGCTGATATCAGCGCATGCCCTTACTTCTCAGAAGATGCAAAGGCTCAGTTATCTGAAGCTACAGCACCTCCAATGAAGAGCATCAAAATCGGTACTGGCGCAGAAGAAATGGTTCTCGGTGGAGAAACCGTTATGGAACGTCATGAAAAAACATTCGTTAACAAAACAAGATATGCAGATTCTCTTTGCAACTGCATGGATGAAGCTACCATTGAAGCAAAACTTGCAGAAGTTCCGAAGGTTGATTATGACCGTATCGGTGAGAGAATGTATGCAGAACTGATTTATGTAAATTACTCTGCAGAAGGTTCTTATGATTATGTAGAACTTGTAAAGAAAGCTGCTGCACTTGGCAGAACTCTGGTACTGGGATGTACAGACGTAGAAGTAGCAAAAGCTGCTCTGGCTGTATGTAAAGACAGCAAACCAGTTCTGAATGGTGCTACACCAGCCAACTACGCTGAGATGAACGCAGTTGCTACAGAAGCAGGAGTTGTTCTTGGTGTCAGCGGAGCTGATATGAATGAAATCTATGACACAGTAAAAGCACTGGAAGGACTTGGAAACAAGAACCTGGTGATTGATACCACAGGCGCTACTGTAAAAGAAACATTTGCAAATACTGTACAGCTTCGTAAAGCTGCAATCAAAGATGGTGACAGAACATGCGGTTATCCATCTATCGTAAATCTTGTAAAAGTAGCAAAAGATGATCTGCATCTGCAGGCTGCTCTGGCTGCTATCTTTACAATCAAATACGGTTCTATCGTTGTTATGCAGGAAATTACTTATGCTGAAGCACTTCCTCTGTACGGTCTGCGTCAGAATATCTTCACAGACCCTCAGAAGCCAATGCGTGTAGAACCAGGTATCTACGCTCTGAACGGTGCAGATGAGAACTCTATCTGTCTGACAACCGTTGACTTCGCTCTTACATACTTCCTGGTATCCGGAGAACTGGAACGTTCAGGAGTACCTGTAAACCTGATCATCAGTGATGCAGGCGGACTTTCTGTACTGACTGCATGGGCAGCTGGAAAACTTTCTTCTTCTTCTATCGAGAAATTCTGGAAAGAAGCTGATATCGAAGGTAAGATTAAGAATCGTAAGCTGATCATCCCAGGTAAGGTTGCAGTTCTGAAGGGCGAAATCGAAGCAAAACTGCCAGGATGGGAAGTTATCATTGCTCCAAGAGAAGCAGTAGAACTGGTTAAATTCCTGAAAGATATGCAGGCAAACGGAGAAGCTTAAGAGTATTTGACATTTGTGCAGTAATCAATGAAATAGTTATAAAAATAAAACTATAAGGAGGCTACAAAAATGGCAAAATTTATTACAATCGGAGAAAGACTTTCTACTACAGCACCAGCAGTAAACAAAGCTTTCACAGAAAGAGATGAAGAACCAATCCTGAAGAGAGCAAAACAGCAGCTGGACGCTGGAGCAGTTTATCTTGATGTAAACATCGGACCTGCTGAAAGCGATGGAGAAGATCTGATGAAATGGGCAGTTCAGTTACTTCAGAGCAATTTCGACAATGTTCCTCTGGCACTGGATACAGCAAATAAGAAAGCAATCGAAGCAGGTATTTCTGTATACAACCGTTCCAAAGGAAAACCTATCGTTAACTCTGCTGATGCAGGAAGCCGTATCGAATACGTTGACCTGGCAGCTGCAAACGATGCTATCGTTATCGCTCTCTGCAACGCTGAAGGTATTGCAAAAGACAACGATGAACGTATGGGATACTGCCAGACTCTTCTGGAAAGAGGTATGGAACACGGTATGGAAGCAGAAGATCTGTGGTTTGACCCATTATTCCTGGTTGTAAAGGGAATGCAGGACAAGCAGATGCAGATTCTTGAATTCATCAAGATGCTGTCTGATATGGGTCTGAACTCAACAGGTGGTCTGTCTAACAACAGTAATGGTATGCCAAAGACCATCCGCCCAATTATGGACTCCGCTCTGGTAGCTATGGCTATGATGCAGGGTCTTACATCTGCAATCGTTAACCCTAACGATCTGAGACTGATGGAAACCATCAAATCCTGTGATGTATTCAGAGGAAACACTCTGTATGCAGATTCTTATCTGGAGATCTAATAAATGTATAAGGTTACATTTAAGTTTGAGAACAGCGAAGACGTGATCGTCTTCGCTGCTCTTGGTGAGAACCTTCTTGAGGTAGCGAGAAAAACAAACGTAGCTATCGATGCCCCATGTAATGGAAATGCGGCCTGCGGAAAATGTAAAGTGCGTCTTCTTGGCGGCGAACTGGATTCGAAGAAAACTCATCATATTACAGATGAAGAGTATGCAGGCGGTTGGAGGTTGGCCTGCTGTAGTAAGATATGCGCAGATGTAGAGATAATGGTTCCGGATATCGCATCTGCTTATAAGAGCCGAATGAAAGTGGCTGATTTAAGCTCACCGGACGAGATAAAGATATTTGACGATTTAAAGAAACAGGTTGCAGAAGCCGGTATTACATTGAAGAATGATATGAAAATTGTATCATTAAAAATGAGTGAACCGACTCTGGATGATACGATGCCGGATAACGAGCGTTTCACCCGTGCACTTCGTGCAGAAACAGGAGTAAATGTTATTCGAATATCCTATACAGCTTTGAATAAACTTGCCTTTGTATTGCGGGAAAGTCATTTTGATATTCAGGTTGTATTGCGTGAGACTGAAAAGGACCTGTTTGTGTATGACGTTTTTGAAAAAGAAAAAAATGTAATTGTAGGTGGTATGGCTGTAGATATAGGTACTACGACTGTCTCTGCAATTATTATCGATATGCTGACAGGAGAGATCCTTGCCAAAGGATCAGCTGGAAATGGTCAGATCCGTTATGGTGCGGATGTTATTAACCGTATTATTGAATCTGGTAAGCCTGGTGGACGGGAGAAATTGCAGAAGGCGATAATAGATGAGACTATTAATCCGTTGGTAGACACTATGTGTCGACAGGCGCATCTGGATCATGAGCAGATTTATCGTCTGTGTATCGCATCTAATACTACGATGAATCATCTGTTGCTAGGTGTTTTTGCAGATCCGGTACGTATGGAGCCATTTGTACCTTCTTTCTTTAAGACAAATTCTGTCTTTGCCTATAATATAGGAATCAAGGTAAATCAGGACGCACATATTATTTTTGCACCGAATATCGGCAGTTATGTAGGCGGTGATATCACAGCAGGTGCTTTCGTAAGCATGGTATGGAATAAACCAGAGTTTTCCCTGTTTATTGACCTTGGTACAAATGGAGAGATTGTTTTCGGCAATTCAGACTTTATGTTCAGTTGTGCATGTTCAGCAGGACCTGCCTTTGAAGGGGGAGATATCAGCTGTGGTATGCGTGCAACAGATGGAGCAATTGAAGCCTGTACGATTGATGAAGAGACAATGGAGCCTGCCTATTCTGTAGTTGGCGATCCAGGCACAAAGCCGGTTGGTATCTGTGGTTCTGGTATCATTGACATCATTGCAGAACTGTTCCGCTGTAAAATTATCAGTCCGAAGGGTAAATTTATCCGAGAAGGTAAGAGAGTTCGTCATGATGAACATGGTATGGGCTCTTATGTGATTGCATTCCAGGAAGAAGCTGGTTCTGTCAAAGATGTTGAGATCACGGAAGTAGACATTGACAGCTTCATTCGTGCTAAGGGTGCTATCTTCTCAGCTATTCGTACCATGTTGTCCTATTGTGATTTTGACGTATCCATGATCGAGCATGTGTACGTAGCAGGTGGTATAGGAAGTGGCATTAATATGCAAAATGCGATTCGTATCGGAATGTTCCCGGATGTACCACTGGAATTATACGAATATATTGGTAATTCTTCTCTGGTGGGAGCTTATGCAATGCTGTATTCTACAGAATCTGAACAGAAAGTATACGAGATTGCGCAGAATATGACTTATATTGAACTGAGTAATATTAATGCTTATATGGATGAATTTGTGGGTGCATGTTTCCTGCCACACACCGATTCTGCGCTGTTTCCAAGCATTGTATGATTTGTATGAATAGTTTGTAATTTTTTTCACAGGATGTCAGATAAATGTCTGACATCCTGTTGCTTTATCTATCGGTTTTGTGATAGAATAGACAAGAAGAGTGAAGAAATATGAATGAGGATAAAAGATGAATTTAGATTACGCAAAGAACAGTATAGAAGAGGTACCTTTCGGTCAGTATCTGGAGCAGTTTCAGGCGCTGGATCCGAAGGCAGCAGCTGTTCGCACTGGTATTCCTTATGATGCAGAACGTAAGTGCTTTACCATGAGAATGCTGCAGAGAACATATGAGATCAGCTGGCCAGAGTGCAAGGTAACCTGTCTGGATAAGACAGAAGGTGTGTTTGCAATTATGGAAGATGCGGTAGATGCGAAGATATTTGCTATCCGTTATCTGTTGAACGGGGTACAGTCTGACTCAACAGGTAAGTTCCTGACATACCGTGAACTTCCGAGCGGTGACTTGTATTTTCAACAGTTCCAGGGCAGATGTCTGATGCGTCTTGCATACGGCTTTGGATTTAAGCTGGATAAGTTCGCAGAGATTATGGATCGTCTGGGCGCAAAGAAGCTGTCATATGGAGATGTATCTTATGAGGTTGAGTTTATCAATGGCCATTTTGTAAGATTTATTCTCTGGGCAGGTGATGACGAATTTCCACCGTCATCTCAGATTTTATTTTCTGATAATTTCCCGCTGTCATTTGAAACCTACGATCTGGCAGTAGTTGGAGATATAAGTATTACCACATTAAAAAAAATGCAGTAAATGGAGGATGAATTATGGGATTTTCTACAGTACCATGTAATGAATTTGTGGAAGTATTAGCATCAAAGGCACCAGTTCCAGGTGGCGGCGGCGCTTCTGCCCTGGTTGGAGCTATCGGAACAGCCCTTGGAAATATGGTTGGAAGCTTAACCGTTGGTAAGAAAAAATATGCTGAAGTAGAAGAAGAAATGTGGGAACTGAAAGGCAAATGTGATCAGCTTCAGAAAGACTTTCTTCGTCTGATCGAAAGAGATGCGGAAGTATTCGAGCCGCTTTCTAAAGCATATGGTATGCCAAGGGAGACAGAAGAGGAAAAGGCAGAGAAGGCACGCGTAATGGCTATTGTATTAAAAGATGCCTGCTCCGTTCCAATGGAGATCATGGAGAAATGCTGTGAGGCCATTGATATCATTGCTGAGTTTGCAGCAAAAGGATCTACTCTTGCAATCAGTGATGCAGGAGTTGGTGTGGCTTTTGCAAAAGCAGCATTAAAAGGTGCCAGCCTGAACGTATATATTAATACCAAGTCCATGGCAGATAAAGAACTGGCAGCTCAGCTGAATGCAAAATGTGACAAGATGCTGGAAGACTATACTGCAAAAGCAGATCAGATTTTTGACAGTGTATTAGGTCGTTTAAAATAATAAGAGTTGTGAAAGGAGCTATTATGGCAAAACAGTTATTAGGTAAAGAGGTTACCGCAGCATTAAACGAAAGAATTAAAGCAAATGTGGCAGCATGCCAGGAAAAGGGAGTAAATCCTACTCTTTGTATCATTCGTGTGGGAGAAAATCCAAGCGATATCTCCTATGAAAAAGGTGCAACCAAACGTTGTGAAACACTGGGAGTTGCATGTGAAAAGATTCTTCTTCCAGAAGATGTGACACAGGAAGAACTGCTTGCAACGATCGATAAAGTAAATAAAGATGCTCATATTCATGGCGTACTGTTATTCCGTCCATTACCAAAGCATCTGGATCAGGCAGTGATCGAAAATGCACTTGCACCAGAGAAAGATGTAGACTGCATGACAGATCTGTCTATGTCTGGAGTATTTACTGGAAAGAAGATTGGTTTCCCTCCTTGTACACCACAGGCTTGTATGGAGATTCTGGATCACTATCAGATCGACTGCACCGGTAAGAAAGCAGTTGTGATTGGACGAAGCCTTGTAGTTGGAAAACCGGCAGCTATGATGCTGGTAAAGAAGAATGCCACTGTCACGATCTGTCATACAAAGACAGTAGATATGCCATCCGTAGCACGTGAAGCAGATATCATTATTGTAGCAGCCGGACGTGCCGGTGTAGTTGGCGCTGAATATGTCAGAGAAGGACAGACTGTCATCGACGTAGGAATCAATGTCAATGCAGAAGGTAAATTATGTGGCGATGTTGATTATGCTGCAGTAGAGCCAATCGTAGATGCCATTACACCTGTTCCTGGAGGAGTAGGAAGTGTTACCACTTCTGTACTGGTAGGACATGTAGTGGAAGCTGCTATGAGAACTTTAGCATAAGCCTTTATGAATAAGTGACGGAAAAAAAGACAGCCAGGATTCCCCTGACTGTCTTTTATCCTTTTTGGAAGATCAATTGGAAAGAGAAAAATAAGGGAGAAGCGATGAAACAAAGCAAAAAGAGATTAACATGGTGTTGTCTGTGCTTTTTCTGTATTTTGATGATAAGTTCTTCTTCTGTGTTGGCTGCAGGCAGACAGACAACCATAAAAGAACTGCTGCAGACCGGGCTTCAGCCGGTAGGAAGTACCATGTATGTATGGGGCGGTGGATGGAGCAGAAATGGTGCCAGCAAAGAAGCCAGACGTCTTGGAGTAAGTGCATCCTGGAAAAAGTTCTACAAAAAGCAGAAAAAAGGTTATAATTATCGTAAATATCTGTTTCAGTCATCCAAAGGCCTGGATTGTTCCGGGTATATTGGATGGTGTATTTATAATGTGCTGGAAGAAACTGACGGAAAGAAAGGTTATGTGCTGTATGCACAGAATATGGCACGCAATTATGCCAGCCGTGGGTGGGGAACTTTTACAAAACGATCAAAAGTAAAAAATTATAAAGCAGGAGATATTATGAGCACTCCAGCCGGTCATGTTTACATAGTAGTTGGATCCTGTAAAGATGGGAGCGTGGTATTCCTTCATTCCAGTCCACCTGGTGTGACCTTATGCGGCACCACAACTCCGTCTGGAAAGACCAACAGCCAGGCAGTAAAACTGGCAAGGAAATATATGAAAAAATACTATCCTGTCTGGTATAAAAAGTTTGGTGACTGCAGCAGGGGTATTTCTTATCTGACAGACTATCATCAGATGCGGTGGGATATATCCGGCAAATCTGTGATGACAGATCCAGATCATTATCGAAAGAAGAGTGCTGAACAGATCTTAAAAGATCTGTTCCGAAAAAGATAAAAACGACGGTTTCAATAAAAATTGTTAAAAAAGTTGTATAACTCAATTGACAAACTGGCAGTATTGCACTATACTATCAGTGTGTAATTGAATATTACTTTATTAAGTGCATGAGTAATCATGAAAAGGGAATTTGGGTGAGAATCCCAAGCGAACTGGTCACTGTAATCAGGGAGTAGGTCCAACAGCCATTGCATAACCCTAAGATGTGAGAAGGCGGAATCATACGATGATCTGTAAGTCAGGAAACCTGCTTAATAAATGAGATGTGCTCCAGATACAGCGCAAGCATCCAACCAAGCGACGAAGTCGTTTGTGAGACGTGACTGCATGGGTGAGCAGGCACATTTTTTTCTAATGGTAAATTAGAATGTTTGATTTGATGGATGAATCTCAAGTAGGAGATTACACAAATACCTCCTTCATACCGGAGATTCTTGTTAATCCGCATGACAAGAGAACGGCATGAATCCCCGGCAGATCCGCAGCTGCCGGGGATTTTTTTACTCTTGATTATTTTTTATCAATTTGTCTATTTCTTTTGATTTTATTCCCAGATATATGTAAAAAGTGCACATTGACAATCTTTTGACGATAAGGTAGAATCTATTATAGTTAAATAATTAACAATGAATATTTTAAAGGAGGAAACTGATGGCTGACAAAACAATCAAAAAGAACACCATTGAAACTCTCGAGGATCTGGAACTTGCGATGAAGGAACTTCGCGAAGCACAGAAGATTTTTTCTACCTACACACAGGAACAGGTGGACGCCATTTTTAAGGCAGCTGCCACAGCAGCCAATAAGGCACGTATTCCATTATCCAGAATGGCTGTAGAAGAGACGGGTATGGGTGTACTGGAAGACAAGGTAATCAAGAACCACTATGCGGCAGAATATATTTACAATGCCTATAAGAACACAAAGACCTGTGGTGTAATTGAAGAAGATCCTGTCTATGGTATTACCAAAATTGCGGAACCTCTTGGAGTGATTGCGGCAGTGATACCTACCACGAATCCTACGTCTACCGCTATTTTTAAGACGCTGATCTGTCTGAAGACACGAAATGGTATCATTATCAGTCCACATCCGCGGGCTAAGAACTGTACCGCAGCAGCTGCAAAGATTGTTTTGGATGCAGCAGTAGCAGCCGGTGCACCGGAAGGTATTATCAAATGCATTGATGTTCCATCGTTGGAGCTGACCAATAAAGTGATGCAGGAAGCAGACTGTATACTGGCTACCGGCGGCCCGGGTATGGTAAAGGCAGCTTATTCATCCGGAAAGCCTGCACTGGGCGTAGGTCCTGGTAATACGCCTGTGATTATTGATGACACAGCAGATGTGAAGATGGCAGTAAACTCTATTATTCATTCCAAGACATTTGATAATGGTATGATCTGTGCATCGGAACAGTCTGTTACAGTTCTGGAAAGTGTATACAAGGCAGTAAAAGAAGAATTCAAGTACCGTGGCTGCTATTTCCTGAAAAAAGAGGAACTGGATAAGGTAAGATCCACGATCTTGATTAATGGTGCTTTAAATGCCAAGATCGTTGGTCAGAAAGCAGCTACCATTGCAAAGATGGCAGGAGTAGAAGTACCGGAAGAGACAAAGATCCTGATCGGTGAAGTGGATTCCGTAGATATCAGTGAACCATTTGCTCATGAGAAGCTGTCACCGGTTCTGGCTATGTACAAGGCTAAGACATTTGATGAGGCACTGGAAAAAGCTGCTCAGCTGGTAGCAGACGGCGGCTATGGCCATACATCATCTCTTTACATTAATGTTAATGAAAAAGAAAAAATGGCAAAGCATGCAACTATGATGAAGACCTGTCGTATTCTGATCAATACTCCTTCCTCACAGGGTGGTATCGGAGATCTGTATAACTTCAGACTGGCTCCGTCTCTGACACTGGGATGTGGAAGCTGGGGTGGCAACTCTGTTTCTGAGAACGTTGGTGTCAAACATCTGATCAATATTAAGACCGTTGCAGAAAGGAGAGAAAACATGCTTTGGATGCGCACTCCGGAAAAGGTATATTTTAAGAAGGGCTGTACGCCTGTTGCACTGGATGAACTGAAAAATGTCATGGGTAAGAAGAGATGTTTTATTGTTACTGACTCTTTCCTGTATAAGAATGGCTTTACAAAGAAGATAGAAGACAAACTGGATCAGATGGGTATTGTACATACCTGTTTCTCTGATGTAGAACCAGATCCATCTCTGGCAAGTGCAAGAGCAGGGGCGGCAGCAATGAGAGCCTTTGAACCAGACTGTATTATTGCAATGGGCGGCGGATCTGCTATGGATGCCGGAAAAATCATGTGGGTATTATATGAAAATCCAGATGCAGATTTCTCAGAAATGTCCATGGATTTCATGGATATCCGTAAGAGAGTTTACACTTATCCTAAGATGGGAAAGAAAGCCTATTTTATCGCAATCCCTACTTCATCCGGTACCGGATCTGAAGTGACACCATTTGCGATCATTACCGACCGTGAGACTGGAATCAAATGGCCGCTGGCTGATTATGAATTAATGCCGAATATGTCCATTGTAGATACTGACAACATGATGAGTGCACCAAAGGGTCTGACCTGTGCATCCGGTATTGATGTTATGACTCATGCTATTGAAGCCTATGTTTCCATTATGGCATCTGATTATACGGACAGTCTTGCGCTTCGTGCCATCAAGCTGGTATTTGATTATCTGCCGAGAGCTTATAAAGACGGTAATGATGTAGAAGCGAGAGACCATATGGCAAATGCTTCCTGTATGGCAGGTATGGCTTTCGCCAATGCATTCCTGGGTCTGAATCATTCTCTGGCACATAAGCTGGGAGCGTTCCATCATCTTCCTCACGGAATTGCAAATGCACTGGTATTGTTAAACGTAATGCGTTATAACAGTGCTGAGGTGCCGACAAAGATGGGTACTTTCCCACAGTATCAGTATCCACATGCCCTTCAGCGTTATGCAGAAATCGGAAGATATGTAGGACTGACCGGTAAAAATGATCAGGAAGTATTTGAAAAACTTCTGGCAAAACTGGATGAACTGATGCGTACCATCGAGATCAAACCAACGATCAAAGAGTATAACATAGATGAAAAGAAGTTCCTGGATACTCTGGATGAGATGTCCGAGCAGGCCTTTAATGACCAGTGTACCGGCGCCAACCCAAGATATCCACTGATTTCTGAAATCAAAGAACTGTATCTGAAATCCTATTATGGAAAATAATCAGAACCAATCTGATCAAATTGAATCAGGGCTGTGAAAGCAGCTCTGATTTTTATTTTTGGAAATCGTTTGTTTTGTTCTTGACAATTTTTGTATAATTGTATACAATTATACAAAAATTAGGAAAAACAAAATGAGGAGTAATCAATCATGGAAAACAGAAAAGTCAAAATGAATGAAAAGACCAATTTACTGGAATTGGAAGAACATATGTATCCACTGGTTGACGTACAGTCACCGAACGTATTCCGTAACCTTTTTCCTTACGATGAAGTACCAAAGATCGCATTTAATGACCGAGTTGTACCTCATCACATGCCAGATGATATCTGGATTACGGATACCACATTCCGTGATGGACAGCAGTCCAGAGAGCCTTATACGACAGAACAGATCGTAAGGATCTATGATTATTTTCATAAGCTGGGTGGTCCAAATGGTAAGATCCGTGCCTGCGAATTTTTCCTGTACAGCAAAAAAGACAGGGATGCTGTTGAAAAATGTCTGGAGAAACGATATCAGTTTCCGGAAGTTACCAGCTGGATTCGTGCCAATAAAAAGGATTTTCAGCTTGTAAAGGATATGGGCTTGAAAGAAACCGGTATTCTGGTCAGCTGTTCCGATTATCATATTTTTTATAAGATGAAGATGACTCGTTTTCAGGCTATGTTCCATTATCTGAGCATTGTAAGAGACTGTCTGGATATGGGAATCAGTCCAAGATGCCATCTGGAGGATATTACAAGAGCAGATATTTACGGTTATGTTATTCCATTTTGTCTGGAACTGATGAAGCTGTCGGAAGAATATAAGATTCCGGTAAAAGTTCGCTGCTGTGATACCATGGGATATGGAGTAAATTATCCGGGTGCTGTGATTCCACGTTCCGTACAAGGTATCATCTATGGTATTATGACGCATGCAGGTGTACCCAGTGAAATGATTGAATGGCATGGACACAATGATTTTTATAAAGCTGTCAGCAATTCTACGACGGCGTGGCTGTATGGTGCATCTGGTGTCAACTGTTCTCTGTTCGGTATAGGGGAACGTACCGGCAATACTCCTCTGGAAGCAATGGTATTTGAATATGCACAGCTGAGAGGAACTCTGGATGGTATGGATACGACTGTTATTACAGAATTAAAGGAATATTATGAAAAAGAGATCGGTTATACTGTTCCGTCCAGAACACCATTTGTTGGAAAGAACTTTAATGTAACCCGTGCAGGTATTCACGCAGATGGTCTTTTGAAAAATGAAGAAATCTACAATATTTTTGATACAGAAAAATTCCTGAACAGACCGGTTCTGGTTTCTGTATCTAACACTTCTGGTCTTGCGGGTATTGCCCACTGGATTAATACCTATTATAAACTGCCTGAAGAAAAGAAGCTGGATAAGGAATGTGAACTGGTTAAGATGGTAAAAACATGGGTAGATCACGAATATGACGAAGGACGTGTGACAGTCATTACCGATGATGAACTGACGGATGTGATCGCTGACTGCTGTTCCAAATTAAATTATGACCTTATTTAGCGGGAGAGGAACATGGAAGAGCATTATTCTTTAGGCGGAAAAGTGTTTCAGCAACTGAAAAACAGTATTCTTGCCGGTGAATTTGAAAATGGAGCAGAACTGCGGGAGATTGCCCTGGCTAAAAAACTGGGGGTCAGCCGGACCCCTGTCAGAGAGGCTCTCAGACAGCTGGAACAGGAAGGGCTGGTGGAGATTTATCCGAATCGAGGAGCCTACGTAAAGGGCATCACTTATAAAGATGTGGAAGATATTTTTCGTATCCGTGCACGTCTGGAAGGTCTCTGCGCGGAAATGGCAGTTTCTTCCATTACCCATGAGCAACTGGATAAATTAGATGAGATTATTTTACTTTCCAAATTTTATGAAGAAAAAAAGGATATGGAACATTTACTGAAGATGGACAGTCAGTTTCATGAAGTGTTGTTTGAATCCTGTGGAAGTAAAATGCTGGAGCATCAGTTGAAAGATTACCATCAGTATGTGCAGAAAGCCCGGCTTCGATCTCTGAAGCGTCAGGAACGGGCCAAAAAATCAACACAGGAACATGAAGAGATCCTGCTGGCCATTAAGGATAGGGATGCCAAAAGAGCAGATGAGCTGGCGACCAGACATATCCTGAACGCCATTGCGAACATAAGGCTGGAACATGAATCCTGACAGAAAGTGGAGGAATAGAACATGGATAAAATAGCAATGAAAACGCCTCTGGTAGAAATGGATGGAGATGAGATGACCAGAATTCTCTGGTCCATGATCAAAGAGGAGCTTCTGCTTCCGTTTATTGATCTGAAGACAGAGTATTATGATCTGGGACTTGAAAACAGAGACGCGACCAATGATCAGGTGACTACAGACAGCGCGGAGGCTACCAGAAAATATGGAGTAGCTGTGAAGTGTGCCACCATCACACCGAATGCTGCCCGCATGAAGGAATATCATTTGAAAGAAATGTGGAAGAGCCCAAATGGAACGATTCGTGCAATTCTGGATGGTACGGTTTTCCGTACACCGATCATCGTAAAAGGGATTGAGCCAAATGTCCGTACCTGGAAAAAGCCAATCACGATTGCACGACATGCTTATGGGGATGTCTATAAAGCAGTAGAGATGAAGGTCCCTGGACCGGGAAAAGCAGAGCTGATGTTTACCGGAGAAGATGGAACCGTTATGAAAGAGACGATTCATGAATTCAAGGGAGCGGGTGTTATCCAGGGTATGCATAATCTGAATAAATCCATTGAAAGCTATGCAAGAAGCTGTTTTGCTTATGCTCTGGATACCAGACAGGATCTGTGGTTTGCAACGAAAGATACGATTTCAAAAAAATATGATCATACTTTTAAAGACATTATGCAGGAGATCTACGAAAAAGAGTATGAAGAGAAGTTCAGGGCAGCCGGCATTACTTACTTCTATACACTGATAGATGATGCGGTAGCACGGGTCATGAAATCTGAAGGCGGTTATATCTGGGCATGCAAGAACTATGACGGAGATGTGATGAGTGATATGATTTCCTCTGCATTTGGCTCTCTGGCTATGATGACATCTGTATTAGTTTCACCGGAAGGAAACTATGAATATGAGGCGGCGCATGGAACGGTACAGAGACATTATTATAAGTATCTGAAGGGAGAGGAGACCTCGACCAATTCAGTTGCAACGATTTTTGCATGGAGCGGTGCTTTAAGAAAACGAGGAGAACTGGATCAGATTCCGGAACTAATGGCATTTGCAGATAGACTGGAAAAAGCGACCCTGGATACGATTGAAAGTGGAAAGATGACCAAAGATCTTGCTTTGATTACCACCCTGGAACATCCAACTGTGCTGAACAGCAAAGATTTTATTCTGGCTATTCGTGAGACACTGACCCAAAATAACTAATGGAAAAATAGATTAAAAACGCAGTGACGGGAAAAGAATGCTCTTTCTCATCGCTGCGTTTCTTTTTGGCGTTATTGATTTTTACATAAGGGATTCCCAGACTTCATATAATGTTTCCAGTTTGTTGGCATTTTCTGTTTTCTCTTTATTCAGCTCCATACATTTGGCCACATCTGTATAAACAGATTCCAGACACATCTGGTCATCAATTTCCTGATTTCTGGCTTCCAGCTTCTGAATCTGATCTTCTGTTTTTTTCAGATCATTCTGGCGTTTGCGTTCACGTGCCTGTTCTTCTTTTCGTTTCTGCCATTCATCTTTTCCGCTGGAGGCAATAGCGGCAGCAGTACTTTGCTCAACAGAGGAGACAGAAGTCTCCGGGGCATAGATCCTGGTCAGTTCCTCTCGTTTCTCCAGATAGTAGTCATAGTTACCAATATAGTTTACCAATGTATTCCCAGTCAGATCCAGAATTCTGCTGGCGGTCTGATTGATAAAATAACGGTCATGGGAGACATATAGTACAGTTCCTGTGTATTGATTCAGTGCATGTTCCAGAATCTCTTTGGAGACAATATCCAGGTGGTTGGTCGGCTCATCCAGAATCAGGAAGTTGGCCTCTGACAGCATCAGTTTTGCCAGGGAAACACGCCCCCGTTCACCACCGCTTAAGTCTTTGATCTGTTTAAAGACATCATCTCCGGTAAAGAGAAATGCGGCCAGTGTGTTTCGGATCTCGGTATTGGTCAAAGTTGGATAATCGTCAGCAATTTCTTCAAACAGGGTCTTCTCCATATGAAGTACATGATGTTCCTGATCGTAATAGCCAATGTGCACCTTACTTCCCAGGGTAAAAGATCCGGCATCTGCCTTAATGACGGAATTGATAATCTTCAGGATCGTAGTTTTTCCGGTTCCGTTATTCCCGATAATCGCAACTTTTTCGCCACGTTTAACAGAAAAATTCAAGTCAGAGAACAGCTGCTGGCTGTCAAAGGCTTTTGAAAGATGTTCTACTTTCAGAACGTCTTCCCCGCTTTCCACCCTTGGATGGAGCTGAAGATGAATCTCAGAATTTAATTCTGTCGGTTTTTCCAGACGATCGATTTTGTCCAGCATTTTTTCCCGGCTTTCTGCCCGTTTGATACTTTTTTCCCGGTTAAAGGATTTTAGCCTGGCGATCACCTGTTCCTGGTGTTTGATTTCCTGCTGCTGATTCATCCATGCTTTCAGTTGTGCATTCCGCAGCATCGCTTTTTTCGTTGCATAATCTGAATAGTTTCCGAGAAAAACGGTAGCATGTCCGTTATCCAGTTCCACTACCTTAGTGACTACTTTATTCAGGAAATACCGGTCATGCGCTACAATAATCACGGCGCCCTGATAGTTGAGAAGGTATGTCTCCAGCCAGGCAATGGAATTCATATCCAGATGGTTGGTTGGCTCATCCAGCAGAATAATATCCGGTTTGGAGAGCAGCAGCTTACCAAGTGCTACACGGGTCTTTTGCCCGCCGGAAAGGGTTGCTACAGATTTGTCAAATTCACTTTCTTCAAATCCAAGACCCTTTAATACACCGATCAGTTCGCTTTTGTAGGCATATCCGTTGCGGTTTTCAAATTCGGTACTCAGACGGTGGTAAAGATCCAGGGTAGCAGTCAGTTCTTCGCCCTGCTGATGCTTCATATCCAGTTCCAGGGAACGAATCTTTTCTTCCATTTCGATAATCTCTTTTTTTACTTCCAGAAGCTCTTCGTAGATGGTATGTTCCCCGGATACCGCCTCATGCTGTGCAAGGTATCCGATCGAAGCACCTCTGGAAAGAGTAACCTCACCACTGTCGGCAGGAAGCTGGTTCATAATGATCTTCAGCAGAGTGGATTTGCCGGCTCCGTTGATGCCGACGATTGCGGTTTTTTCCCGTTCCTCCACATGGAAAGAAACGTCTTTTAAAATCTGTTTTGTGCCAAAGGCTTTGTCTATATGGTTACATGAAAGTATCATAATTCACATCCTATCATTATTCTGTCATTTATTTACCTGCTACAGTTTATCATATTCCTTGAATTTACTCTAGCTTTTTTGCAGAAAATGCAGTAATATATTACATTGAAACAGATACACAGGAGGAGTTCGTATGAAGAAAGTAGTGAAATTTGGCGGAAGTTCACTTGCAAGCGCCGAACAGTTTAACAAAGTAAAGAGTATTATTACAGCGGATCCACACAGAAGATATGTGATTCCTTCCGCTCCTGGAAAACGCTTCAGTGATGATACCAAAGTCACTGATATGTTATACGATTGTTATGATACAGCAGTAAACGGAAAGAATTTTGAAGAAAAGCTGGATAAGATTCATGCAAGATATCAGGAAATTATCGATGGTCTGCATCTGAATCTTTCACTGGATGAAGAATTTGAGAAGATTTTTGAATATTTTCAGAACGGAGCCGGCGTGAATTATGCTGCATCAAGAGGAGAATATCTCAATGGTATCATTATGGCGCATTATCTCGGCTTTGATTTTATCGATGCGGCAGAAGTGATTTTCTTTGATGAGAATGGCGAATTTGATTCTGAGAAGACCAACAATATTTTAAGCATGCGTCTGGAGAAGACAGAACATGCGGTAATCCCTGGATTCTACGGTGCGATGCCGAATGGTACGATTAAGACATTTTCCAGAGGCGGATCAGATATTACCGGTTCGATTGTAGCCCGTGCTGTGAAGGCAGATCTGTATGAGAACTGGACAGATGTGTCCGGATTTCTGGTAACAGATCCACGTATTGTAGAGAATCCGGAACCGATCGAGATTATTACTTATCGAGAGCTGCGTGAGCTTGCATATATGGGTGCATCCGTGCTGCATGACGAGGCTATTTTCCCGGTAAGAAGAGAAGGTATCCCGATCAACATTAAGAATACCAATGATCCATCTGCACCTGGAACACTGATTGTGGAGAGTACCTGTAAAAAGCCAAAGTATACGATTACCGGTATTGCAGGTAAGAAGGGCTTTGCATCCGTCAATCTGGAAAAAGACCGTATGAATACGGAGATTGGATTTGGCAGAAGAGTATTAAGCGTATTTGAAGAAAATGGTTTATCTTTTGAACATATTCCATCCGGCATTGATACCATGAGTGTATTTGTACAGCAGTTTGATTTTGAGGAAAAAGAACAGAAGATTCTCGCAGGTCTTCACCGTAATGTGGATCCTGATTTCCTTGAGATTCACTCAAATATTGCGTTGATTGCAGTGGTGGGACGTGGTATGAAGTCTACAGAAGGAACTGCCGGTAAATTATTCACTGCACTGGCAAAAGAAGATATCAATATTCGTATGATCGATCAGGGCTCCAGCGAATTGAATATTATTATTGGCGTGAATGAAAAAGACTTTGAAAAAGCTATAAAAGCGATCTATCATGCATTTATTACTGTTACCCATTGATTGACAAGTATTTAACAGTATTGTATACTAAAAAAGACAAAATCAATTTTGGGGGTGACGAAGCAGTGCAGGAACGGGAAATTTCAAAAGCCGTAATAAAACGTCTTCCACGCTACTACAGATACCTGGGCGAATTACTGGAACATAAAGTGGAACGTATTTCATCAAATGAATTAAGTGACAGAATGCAGGTTACTGCATCACAGATCCGGCAGGATTTGAATAATTTTGGCGGATTCGGGCAGCAGGGATATGGATATAATGTAAAGTATCTGTATAATGAGATTGGAAAGATTCTTGGACTGGATAAGACGTATAACATGATCATTATCGGTGCAGGGCATCTGGGTGAGGCCTTAGCGAATTACGTTAAGTTTGAAAAACGTGGATTTCGAATTATTGGAATCTTTGATACTAACCCGGAGCTGGAGGGAAAGACGATCCGTGGGATTCAGATTATGATGGATGATCGGTTACCAGAGTTTCTTTCTTCCCATGATATTGATATCGCAACACTGACACTTCCGAAGGCAGGTGCGGAAGCAATTGCACCGGTATTGGTAAAGGGAGGAGTAAAAGCCATCTGGAATTTTGCTCATACAGATCTGGATCTTCCACCGGATGTGGTAGTGGAGAATGTCCATCTGTCAGAAAGTCTGATGCAGTTATCCTATAATATCAACAGAAAAAACAGAAAATAAGAAAAGCAACGCTGCCAGAAGATTCCGGGCAACATGTTTCGGAAATATTTTTGGCAGCATTTCTTTTGGAGAGACTATGCAGATAACATCATATCAGCGAGAAAAATTAAAAGAAGAGCTGCCTCATCGCCAGGAAGACTCCAACAAGGGAGACTATGGGAAACTTTTGCTGATCGCAGGCAGCTGTAATATGTGTGGTGCAGCCTATCTGGCAGCGAAAGCAGCTTATCGTGCAGGTACCGGTCTGGTTTATATCTATACGGAAGAGTGCAACCGTATTATTTTACAGGAACGAATACCGGAATCGGTACTGTATACCTATTCACCGGAGCACTGGGAGGCAGACCAGCTGAAGGAAATCATGAAGGGAAAAACAGCCATTGCAGTCGGACCGGGGCTGGGACAGTCCCACTGTGCAGAAGAGATCACGCGGGCTGTTTTGAGAAGTCAGCTTTCCAAGGTGGTCGATGCGGATGCATTAAATCTTCTGGCAAAACACCCTGCCTGGTATGAAGAGAGAAATGGTTCCATGATTGTGACACCTCACCCGGCGGAAATGAGCCGGTTAAGTCAGATGTCTGTAAATGACATTCAGGCAGACAGGCATGCTTGTGCAAAAGCCTACGCCAAAATGCATCATGTGATTATGGTACTCAAAGGAAGTCACACCATTGTTACAGATGGAACGGATGAATATATAAATGATACGGGTAACCATGGTATGGCGACAGCGGGAAGCGGTGACGTACTGACAGGTATCATTGGTGGATTCCTCGCTCAGCATATGGTGCCTTTTGAAGCAGCCCGGCTGGGGGTCTATGTGCATGGACTGGCGGGAGATGATGCAAAAAAAGAACGGGGAACCTATTCCATGATGGCAAGTGATATTGTGGAACATATTTTATATGGCATAGAATGAAAGGTAATATCATGAACAGTTATAGCAGAACTTATGCAGCCGTAGATCTGGATGCGGTTGTGTTTAATTTTGAATCCATGAGGAAAAATATCCGGGAAGATACCAGTATGATTGCAGTGATCAAAGCAGATGCATATGGACATGGAGCAGTTCCTGTTGCCAGACTGCTGGAATCTTATTCTTATATCTGGGGATATGCGGTGGCTACAGCGGAAGAAGCTCTGGAACTCCGGGAAGCCGGTATTCACAAGCCGATCCTGATTCTGGGCTATGTCTTTGAAGACTATTACGCAGATCTGATTGAAAATCAGGTGCGCTTTCCGGTTTTTGATTATGCGACAGCAAAATGTCTTTCGGATACAGCTGCAAAAAAGAATCTGACAGCACTGATACATCTGGCATTGGATACCGGAATGACCAGAATCGGTCTGAAAGACAATGAAGAAAGTGTAGAAGAAGTGCTTCAGATCAGCAAACTTCCGAATCTTCAAATCGAGGGGATGTTCACACATTTTGCCCGGGCGGATGAAAAAGATAAAACCTGTGCCAACCGGCAGTTCCACAGGTATCTTACTTTTCGAGACCGTCTTGAGGAAGCAGGTATTCAGATTCCGATCTGTCACTGCTCCAACAGTGCGGGAATTATTGATATGCCATATGCAAATCTGGATGTGGTAAGGGCAGGTATCACGATTTATGGAATCTATCCATCGGATGAAGTAGATAAGCCGACAGTACCGCTTCATCCTGTCATGGAATGGAAGGCCCGTGTTTCTTTTGTAAAAGAAGTGGAAGCAGGAGTAGAGATCAGCTATGGCGGAATCTATACCACTCCGAAAAAAATGTTGGTAGCAACAATCCCGGTCGGATATGCAGATGGATATCCACGTATGCTTTCGAACCGGGGCTGTGTCCTGATTCACGGACGCAGGGCTCCGATACTGGGACGTGTATGTATGGATCAGTTTATGGTAGATGTCACGGATATCCCGGATGTTCAGAGGGGAACAGAAGTGACCCTGATGGGAAAAGACCGGGAAGAGGAACTGCGTGTGGAGGAATTATCGGAGCTGTGTCAGAGATTTCCGTATGAATTTGTCTGTGATATCAGCAGACGGGTTCCCCGTGTTTATTATCGCCACGGGATGCCGGTGTAACCAAAAGAGATCTTCCACATATAGTAAAAGGAATACGAAACGATAAAAACATTGCATAATTCCGGTCAGACAGGGAAATACTCCAGCCATCGGAGAAACTTAGGAACTGTCATATTTCTGAAAGACATAAAAATGACAGACGACTCCGACAACGATCAAAATGGAGTGTGAGTGTTTTGATAATTCGCAGAGGAGATATTTTTTATGCAGATCTGAGACCTGTCATCGGCTCAGAGCAGGGCGGCATCCGGCCGGTTCTGGTGATTCAGAATGACATAGGAAATAAACACAGTCCTACCGTGATTGTAGCAGCCATTACATCCAGAATGAATAAGGCAAAGCTGCCTACTCATATCGAAATTGACGCGGCAAGCTATCATATTGTAAAAGATTCTGTTATTTTACTGGAACAGCTTCGTACGATTGACAAATCACGCCTGAGAGATAAAGTCTGTCATCTGGATGAAGGAATTCTGAAAAAGATTGACCGGGCACTGATGATCAGTCTGGATTTAGGTACATACCTGTCTTGACGAAATGAAAGATCAATGTTATATTTAAACGATGAATCTAAGATAAAACAGAAAGGATGTACGAAATTGTCAAAATCTTTTATGGAGCGTCTCGCCCAGCAGTTTGGGATTTCTACTCCCAGCACAGAAGAATTTCAGGCAGAGATTGTCTCTATGGTAGAAGAAGGATGCCAGCAGGGAATCATACGGGAAGACGAGACAGATATGATTAAGAACATATTTGATCTTGCCAGACAGCAGGCACAGGATGTTATGACTCACAGACGGCATATAGTTGGAATTGACTGTGAAATGACACTGAAGGATGCATTGGATTTTATGCTGAATGACAGCCATTCCAGATTTCCCGTTTATGAGGAAAATATGGATAATGTGATCGGTATTCTGTTTTTGAAAGACGCAATGAGATGCATGACTCAGCATGGATTTGCTGACTGGAAAATCCGCGATATCAGGGGACTTCTCAGAGAAGCTGTATTCATTCCGGAAACGAAGGAACTGACCAGTCTGTTTCAGATGATGCAGTCACAGAAGCTGCAGATGGTGATTATTGCCGATGAATATGGACAGACGGCAGGTCTTGTGGCGATGGAGGACATTCTGGAGGTAATCGTTGGAAACATTCAGGATGAATATGATAATGATGAGCCTGTCATTCAGAAAATTGATGACGATACTTATCTGATTTCCGGTCTCGCACCGCTGACAGAAGTGGCAGAGGAGCTGGGAATCGAATTTGAAGAGACAGAGTTTGAGACGTTGAACGGTTATCTGATTTCCAGACTGGATAAGATCCCGGATGAGGATGAACACTCCAGAATAGAAGCCTGCGGATATCTGTTCCAGATTGAGAAGGTCGCAAATAAGATGATTGAGACAGTGAGAGTAAGTCGGCTTCCGGAGGAAGCTGTGGCTGACAAAATACAGGAATAAAGGAGAAAAGATTATGTCAGGACATTCAAAGTTCGCTAACATCAAGCACAAAAAGGAAAGAAATGATGCAGCAAAGGGAAAGATTTTTACGATCATTGGACGTGAAATTGCAGTTGCTGTAAAAGAAGGCGGCGCAGACCCGGCTAATAACAGCAGACTTCGTGATGTAATTGCGAAAGCAAAGGCAAACAACATGCCAAATGATACCATTGACCGTGGTATTAAAAAGGCAGCAGGAGATGCCAATTCTGTAAATTATGAATACGTTTCTTATGAAGGATACGGACCAGGCGGAATCGCAATTATCGTGGATGCTCTGACCGACAACAAGAACCGTACTGCTGCCAATGTCAGAAGCGCATTCACAAAAGGAAGCGGAAGCATTGGTACTCCTGGATGTGTTTCTTACAGCTTTGATAAAAAAGGCCAGATTATCATAGATAAAGAAGAATGTGAGATCGACGCAGATGATCTGATGATGATGGCTCTGGATGCCGGTGCAGAAGATTTCTCAGATGAAGAGGACAGCTTTGAGATCATCACAGATCCGGATGAGTTCAGCAGTGTAAGAGAAGCACTGGAAAAAGAAGGCGTTCCGATGGCCTCTGCAGAAGTAACCATGATCCCACAGAACTATGTTGCTCTGACAGATGAGACTATGCTCAAAAATCTTCAGAGAACACTGGATCTTCTGGATGAAGACGATGATGTACAGAACGTATATACCAATCTGGAGGAATAATGATGGAAAATACATATCTTACAGCGCTGCACGGAATGGAAGGCGTCTTTGAACATATGGATCCTCTTCTGGAGAGATTTCATAAAAAATTCTATATGGATGCTTTTTCTGAATTTTATGAATCCAGCTTTGTTGCTTTCCAGGCGCTGGAAGATGGATATCATAATGCAATCGATAAGGAACAGTTTATTGCCAATATGGCAAATGCAGTTGCCGGTAAGGCAGATGATATACTTCAGGGAGTTACCAAAAAATCGAAAAAAAACGCGGTGGCCATGAATCTGAATCTGTTTATGGTTGTCTATGTACTGCCGGCACTTGGAAAATATGACGGAGAAAGCGTGAAGCCTCTGACGGACAGACTGTTGATTTCCTGGAAAGAAAAGTTCCCGGAGAGTAACATTTCAGCTGCCAGGGTGGAAGATATTCAGGCTGGTTTCAAGCACAAATGGTGTTATATTACCACAGCTGTCTGTGAGACATTCGGTAAACCAGATGACTGCTATGAACTGACACTCTTACGTAATTACCGAGATACCTACCTGATGGAGCAGGAAGATGGAGAAGCCATTATTCATGAATATTATGATGTGGCTCCGACGATTGTAAAACATATTAATCATTCTGATCGAAAAGAGGAAGTTTACCGGCATATCTGGGAGACATATTTGAATCCATGTATTCACATGATAGAGTCTGAACGTATGCAGGAATGCAGAGATCTTTATATTCAGATGGTGCATGATCTGGAAGAAGAGTATTTCTATACTTATCCATTATCATAACCGGCAACACGAGATCCTTTGTCAGCAGGAAAGCTGACAGAGGATTTTCTTTTCCTGCAGAAGTTTTGTCCCGACAGGATGACATCCGGTATGAACTTTTACAGAACCGGACATACTATATTTATATACAAGAATGTGAGGTATGTCATGGAAAGCGAAAAGAAAGAAGAGAAAATCAAAGAAGAAACAACAGAAGCAGGGAACAGTCAGGATAAGAAAATCAGGGACTTTGGACAGGTATCTCTGGATCATCATATTCATCTCATTTCGATTATTGGAGAAATCGAGGGACATGAGTGTCTGCCTTCTGCAAGTAAAACTACAAAATACGAACATTTGCTGCCCCAGCTTGCTGCGATCGAAGACAGTCGTGACATTCAGGGGGTACTGGTGCTTCTGAATACGGTCGGAGGTGATGTGGAGGCCGGGCTTGCTATTGCAGAGATGATTGCCTCTTTGAGTAAGCCAACTGTTTCACTGGTGCTGGGCGGCAGTCATTCGATTGGGGTGCCAATTGCCGTTTCCACAGATTATTCCTTTATTGTAGAGACTGGTACTATGGTGATTCATCCGGTTCGTATGAGCGGAACTGTGATTGGCGCCCCACAGACCTATGATTATTTCCGGCAGATGCAGAATCGGATCCTTGGGTTCATTTCTTCTCATTGTGGTGCCAAAAGAGAACGCCTGGAAAAACTAATGCTGGATACAGGTATGTTAACAAAGGATCTTGGGACTATACTGGTAGGCCAGCAGGCAGTGGAAGAGCATATTATTGACGAAGTGGGAGGAATCTCTCAGGCATTGAGAAAGATCTATGCAATGATAGGAGGAGATTGAACCTTCAGATAACATTTGTACTGATTTTAAAATTATGCTATAATTTGAAATCATGTATAGGTATGCACGGATAAGGAGAATGATATGACATTCATACAGTCAGTTTTTTTGGGCATCATTCAGGGGATCACTGAGTTTTTGCCAGTCAGCAGTTCCGGTCATCTGTCCATTCTTCGAAATCTTTTCGGAATTCGGACAGATGGCGGACTGCTTTTTGATGTAATGGTACATCTGGGAACTGTGATTGCAATCTGCGTGGTATTTCGCAGGGATGTACTGCGGATGATTGGAGAAACCATCCGCATGGTGTCTGATATCTGGGCCAATGGGTCTGTTTTGATACATAATAAGAAAGAGAAAGATGCCAGACGGTATAAAAAAATATTACACAATAATTATCGGCGTTTTGTCGTTATGGTGCTTTGTGCCACGATACCTACTGCAGTGATCGGATATGCAGCCAGAGATCTGGTTACATTAGCTTCTGATTCTCTTCTTGCGCCTGGAATCGGCCTGATTTTGACAGCAGTTTTTCTGATTATTGCAGATGTATCGGAGAACGGAAAAAAGATTCCGAAGGATATCAGCTTTACGAATTCGTTTCTGGTAGGAATTGCCCAGGGAATCAGTACATTACCTGGGCTGTCACGATCAGGAACTACCATTGCAGCCTGTCTGATCAGTGGGTATGACAAAAGGTTTGCGGTGAAGTATTCTTTTATTATGGCGATTCCGGCTATTTTGGGAGCAGCATGCCTGGAGATTGGACAGGCATTTTCCAGCAGAATCAGTCTGTCACAGTTTTTTATTTACCTGGCGGGTGCTGTGACAGCAGGAGTTGTGGGATACTTCAGCTGCAGGAAGATGCTGACAATTGTCAGAAAGAAAAAATTCAGAGGATTTGCAATCTACTGCCTGATTCTTGGAAGTATTTCCATTATTGGGTATGTGGTTATGAGATAATCGTTTAAGGGAGAGAACATGGCAACAAAGAAAAAAACAGCAACGGATCAGACAAAAGAGAAAAAATCTTCTTCTGGAAGAACACCGACTTCGAAAAAGACAGGAACAAAAACTTCATCAGGCAAAAAAACAGGCAGCCAGAAGAATAACACCGGCAAAAGCAGCAAAAAACGCCAGTCTGTAGAGGTACCGGATATTTCGAGAACCAGAAAAACCGGAACTCCTGTATGGGCAGAAGTACTGCTCTGGCTGATGCTTGCTTTCTGCATCATTCTGTTTTTAGGAACGGTGTTTGGCGCAGGCGGTATCATTGGACGTTCCATCAGTGGATTCTTTTTTGGCATCTTTGGCCTGCTGGCTTATACACAGCCATTTATTTTATTTTTTATCACAGCTTTTCTGATTGCAAATCGGGGAAGTATGCAGGCCTGGATGAAAGTGCTTGCTATTTCACTGCTGGTGGTATCATTATGCTGTTTCTTTACGCTGGTATCCCATCCGCTTTCTGTTTCTATGACTCTGGGAGACTATTATAGTTCCTGCAGAGAAGAAAAAAACGGTGGAGGTATGGCAGGTGGAATGATTTATCTGCTGTTTTCTCCAAGAGTGGGAGAAATCGGTACCTGGATCTGCAATATTATTTTATTTATCATCAGTATGGTATTGCTCACCGGATATTCTGTCTTTGACAATATTCGCAGTGAAGGCGGTGATGCGCTGGGACGGGCCAGAACCCGCAAGCAGATGCAGCGTGAACTGAATCAGCAGAAAAAGAGACGAAGCCGGCTCCAGGAACAGGCTAAAATGCAGCAGGAGATTGAAGAGATACGTCAGGCGAATCACAGTCTTGCGAAAGAAATACGAGAGCCCAGGCGTGAACGCATCGTGACTGGTGTCAGTAAAAATACAACGTTTGATATGAATCTTCCTGCACCGGAGGAGGTACATGAAGTAGTTCCAAAGATTACCAGTGAGAAACGCACTGGAACTGCTGTGCTGGATCCTTCCAGAGCTAAAAAAGCAGAGGAGGCCGTTCCTGAGCCAGAGAAGATAAAGTCTGTCACTGCAAAAAAGGTTACGAAGGCTGCAACGATTCCGGAAAACATTCCTGAAAAAGAGTCTGAGACAGTTCCGGAGCTGAATTTTACGATTCAGAGAAACGGAAGTTCCCAGGTGATTTCTTCTGCAACACCGGTAGCCACAACCGTATCCAGAGAACCGTCACTGGGAATGCCGGAATTCCTGCAGGAAGCTGCATCCAGAAAGAACGCCAGAGAGCAGGCAGTTGATACAGGAAAAGAAGTCTCTGCCGATAAGCCGGTATCGGAGACCGTACAGCCAACAGCCATAGATAAGACATCGGCAGAAGTGGATACCGTATCCGAAACAGGGGAGATTACGGCAAAAACGAAACTGAAAAATCCTCATTCTTCCAGGGAAGAACAGGAGCAGGCACTGGACAGTGTGGCAGAAGAGATTAAACAAAATGAAGAAGCACCGAAAGTGGAATATGTATTTCCACCACTGGATCTTTTGAAAAAACCTTCTGGATCTTCCGGTGGTAATACCAACGATGAAGTGACAGAAACGGCAAGAAAGCTGCAGGAAACACTTCACAGTTTCGGGGTGAATGTCACAGTAACGAATGTCAGCTGCGGCCCTGCAGTTACCCGTTATGAGCTTCAGCCGGAGCAGGGTGTAAAGGTTAGCCGTATTGTCAGCCTTGCCGATGATATCAAGCTGAATCTGGCGGCGGAAGATATTCGTATTGAGGCACCGATTCCCGGAAAGGCAGCTGTGGGTATTGAAGTACCAAATAAAGAGAACAGTGCGGTATACCTGAGAGAACTTCTGGAATCTGATGAATTCCAGAATGCCAAATCAGATCTTTCCTTTGCAGTCGGAAAGGATATTGCCGGTAAGGTGGTAGTTACCGATATTGCAAAGATGCCGCACCTGTTGATTGCCGGTGCTACAGGCTCGGGTAAATCGGTCTGCATTAACACATTGATCATGAGTATCATCTATAAAGCGGATCCGGAAGACGTGAAGTTGATCATGATTGACCCGAAAGTAGTAGAGCTTAGTGTTTATAATGGCATTCCCCATCTTTTTATTCCGGTTGTCACGGATCCAAAAAAGGCTTCCGGCGCACTGAACTGGGGTGTTGCAGAGATGACAGACCGTTATCAGAAGTTTGCGGATGCCGGTGTCCGTGACCTGAAGGGTTACAATGCCAGGGTAGAACAACTGGGTGATATCGATGATCCGAATAAGCCAAAGAAGCTGCCTCAGATTGTGATTATCGTTGACGAGCTGGCAGACCTGATGATGGTAGCGCCTGGTGAAGTGGAAGATGCGATCTGTCGTCTGGCCCAGCTGGCAAGAGCAGCGGGCATTCACCTGATTATTGCAACGCAGCGCCCATCTGTAAATGTCATCACTGGTCTGATTAAAGCAAATATGCCTTCCAGAATTGCATTTTCAGTAACCAGTGGCGTGGATTCCAGAACTATTCTGGATATGACAGGTGCGGAAAAGCTGCTTGGAAAGGGCGATATGCTGTTTTATCCGCAAGGCTATTCCAAACCGGTTCGTGTCCAGGGATCTTTTGTTTCAGATGCGGAAGTCAGCAAGGTGACGGAGTTTCTTACACAGAAAAATGATATGAGCGTTTACCATAAGCAGATGGAGGCACGGATGAATACCGTGGCCCAGAGTTCTCCGGCTGCTCCTGGCGGAGCTGGAGGCGGCAATGAGCTGGACAGCCATTTTGCAGAAGCTGGTAAATTTATCATTGAAAAAGATAAGGCATCCATCGGTATGCTGCAGCGTGTATTCAAGATTGGATTTAATCGTGCAGCGCGTATTATGGATCAGCTTTCTGAAGCCGGTGTTGTTGGACCGGAAGAAGGCACAAAGCCAAGAAAAGTACTCATGTCTATGGAAGAATTTGAGCAATATATAGACGAGAATGTCTAAAAACTGAACAAAATATTGACGAAAATGACGAAATGAAGTATTATGAAATAAGTTTGGAATTTAGCCTGATAAAGGCAGAATATAAAGGAGGAAATGTATATGTACAAGATTTTAGAAGCAGGTAAGCTTGCCGGCAACATCTACAAGATGGTTGTGGAAGCTCCTCGTGTTGCAAAACACTGCCTGCCGGGACAGTTTGTCATTGTAAAAATGGATGAAATAGGCGAAAGAATTCCACTTACCATTTGTGATTATGATCGTGAGGCAGGGACTATTACTATAGTATTCCAGCCAATCGGAGCATCTACAGAAAAATTCTCCATGCTTCAGGCTGGTGATTCTTTCAGAGACTTTGTAGGACCACTTGGCCAGCCTTCTGATTTATGTACAGAACCACTGGAAGAAGTAAAGAAAAAGAAGATCCTGTTCGTTGCAGGTGGTGTAGGAACTGCACCTGTTTATCCTCAGGTAAAATGGCTGCATGAGCATGGGGTAGATGTAGATGTTATCGTTGGTGCCAAGACAAAAGATCTTGTGATTCTGGAGAAAGAGCTTCAGGAAGTGTCAGGTAATCTTTACATTACAACAGATGACGGATCCTATGGAAGAAGCGGTATGGTTACCAAAGTAATCGAAGATCTGGTAACAAAAGAAGGTAAGACTTACGATCACTGTGTTTCCATCGGGCCTATGATTATGATGAAATTCTGCTGCCTGACTACAAAGAAACTAAACATTCCTACTGTTGTCAGTATGAACCCGATTATGGTAGACGGTACAGGTATGTGTGGTGCCTGTCGAGTGATGGTAGGTGATGAGGTAAAATTTGCATGCGTAGACGGACCTGAATTTGATGGTCATAAGATCGATTTCGACGTAGCCATGAAGAGACAGGCTCTTTACAAGACAGAAGAAGGCCGTGCTTTATTAAAACTGCGTGAAGGTGAAACACATCATGGCGGATGTGGAAATTGTGGAGGTGACAAATAATGGCAGATGTATTAAAGAAAGTTCCTGTAAGAGAACAGGATCCACAGATCAGAGCAACCAATTTTGACGAAGTATGTCTGGGATACAATAAAGAAGAGGCAATGGAAGAAGCTTCCAGATGTCTCAACTGTAAGAATGCAAAATGTGTACAGGGATGTCCTGTAAGCATTAATATTCCTGGATTTATTCATGAAGTAAAAGAAGGAAACTTTGAAGAAGCATATAAAGTAATTTCCGAATCTTCCGCACTTCCTGCTATCTGTGGCCGTGTTTGCCCACAGGAAAGCCAGTGTGAAGGAAAATGTATCCGTGGTATCAAGGGTGAAGCAGTTTCCATCGGTAAGCTGGAACGTTTTGTGGCTGACTGGGCAAGAGAGAATGGCATGCAACCAGCTCCTGCTGCACAGAAAAATGGAAAGAAAGTAGCAGTGATCGGTTCCGGTCCTTCCGGACTTACCTGTGCCGGTGACCTTGCAAAGCTGGGTTACGATGTTACTATTTTTGAAGCGCTTCATGAAGCCGGCGGTGTTCTGGTATATGGTATCCCTGAATTCCGTCTTCCGAAGCTGGATGTAGTAGCAAAAGAAGTAGAAAATGTAAAAGCGCTGGGTGTTAAGATTGAGACGAATGTAATCATCGGCCGCTCCATCACGATTGATGAGCTGATGGAGGAAGAAGGATTTGAAGCTGTATTTATCGGATCTGGCGCCGGTCTTCCAATGTTCATGGGTATTCCTGGAGAAACTGCAAAGGGTGTATTTTCAGCGAATGAATACCTGACCAGAAATAATCTGATGAAAGCTTTCCGTGAAGATTATGATACACCAATCGTAAGAGGTAAAAAAGTAGCCGTTGTCGGTGGTGGTAACGTAGCGATGGATGCTGCCAGAACAGCACTTCGTCTCGGTGCAGAAGTACATATCGTATACAGAAGAAGTGAGGCAGAACTTCCTGCAAGAGCAGAAGAAGTACATCATGCAAAAGAAGAAGGTGTTATCTTCGATCTTCTGACCAACCCGACTGAGATCCTGGTCAATGAAGAGGATGCGGTAGCAGGTATGAAGTGTGTACGCATGGAACTTGGTGAGCCGGATGCATCTGGAAGAAGACGACCGGTTGCTATTCCTGGATCTGAATTTGTACTGGATGTGGACACCGTTATCATGTCCCTTGGTACTTCACCAAACCCACTGATTTCTTCTACTACGATCGGTCTGGATACCAATAAGCGTAAATGTATCATTGCAGATGAAGAAACTGGTAAGACATCTAAGGATGGCGTGTATGCCGGTGGTGATGCTGTTACGGGTGCAGCTACTGTTATTCTCGCTATGGGAGCAGGTAAAGCAGCAGCAAAGGGTATTCACGAATTCTTAAGCAATAAATAAAAAAATATAGAATCAGGAAGAGGACTGCAGTAGAAAACTGCAGCCCTTTTTCCGTATCTGTTTCTATGATCAGATAAAGGAGCCATTATGAAAATTACCATTCTTTGCGTTGGAAAAATCAAGGAAAAATATTTTAGTGATGCCATTGCCGAGTATGCCAAACGGCTTTCCAGATATTGTAAGCTGGAAATTGTGGAAGTAGCAGATGAAAAGACTCCGGATCATGCCAGTCAGACGGAAATTGACCAGATTAAGGCAAAAGAAGGCGACCGTCTGTTAAAATATGTAAAAGATGATGCGTTTAAAATCGTTTTGGCTATTCAGGGCTCACGTATGACATCTGAAAAGTTCTCCGCTTATATAGAACAGCTTGGGGTACGGGGAGTGAGCCATATTATGTTCTTTATTGGAGGATCTTTGGGACTGGATGAGCGTATTCTGAAAATGGCCGACTATAGTCTGAGCTTTTCCGATATGACTTTCCCCCATCAGTTGATGAGGGTGATATTGCTGGAGCAGATCTATCGTGGATATCGGATTTCTTTTGGTGAACCATACCATAAATGAACAATGAATGAAAACGAGGTTCAAGCTTATGAGAACAATAGCAGATAAAATAGAAACCATAATCAGTCAATATCCCCTGATCCAGTATGCGTTCTGTGCTACATCGGAATTGGTATTTTCCGAAAAAGTGCGTCATATCTGTGAGACCGAGTGTGAACGTTACGGAAAATCATGGTCCTGTCCTCCAGGGGTAGGAGAAGTAGAAGAATGCCGCAAACGCTGTCAGGATTATGACCGGGTACTGCTTTATACGACGCAGGCAGAAGTGACGGACTCTTCCATTTTTTCCGAAGCACTGGCTTCTCGTACCTCTCACGAAGAAATCACCAGAGAAATGCTAAAAGAATTTCGTGAAGCAGGGATTTCCTGTTTTGCATTGTCAGGAGATTCCTGTCAGATTTGCAGCAAATGTGCATATCCGGACAGCTGCCGTCATCCGGATATGGCGATTCCCTGTATAGAGAGTTATGGCATATTAGTTGTAGATCTGACGGAAAAATATCAGATAGATTTTTACACGGATATGCATACGGTTACCTGGTTTGGACTGATTTTTTACCGGGAAAAAGATCGGGAGTGACATATCTGTATCAGAAAATACATATCTTTTAGAAAACAGCATAGATTGGTGAAAAAATGTTCTTTCTGAAATCAGCTCCCAGGGTTATGGAAACCATGGAAATCCCAGAGGACACGTTTCCGGGGTGCGCTTATCTGCAATTATTTGGAAATCGTCAGATGAAGCTGGAAAACTACAGCCGCATCATTGATTATGATGAAAAAAAGCTGCTCCTGCAATGTAAAACCTGTCAGATAGAACTCTTCGGTCATGATCTGCTGATCCGGGAATATTCAGGTACCCGGCTGACTGTGGCGGGCTGTATTGAGCAAATCACTTTTTTGTAAAGGCAGGTTTTTTATGCAGAATGAATATTCTCTTCTGACAGGATATATCAGAGTATCAGTTGCTGGCTGTTCCTGTGAACGTTTTTTCAATCTCTGTGTCAATCATGGGATTCCTCTGTATCAAATTGCAGGGGGAGACGAGAACTTTACAATGACTATGAAAGCGGAAGATTTCCTGAAAATTAAACGTCTTGTAAAAAAATGCCGTGTACATGTATCTGTGACCAGAAAATACGGTTTTCCTTTTTTTCTGAAACAGCACCGAAAACGCAAGTTTCTTTTGCTTGGATGGATCTGGTGCTGTTTTTTTCTATATTTGCTGTCCCAGCATATCTGGAAAATCGAGATCCATGGAAATCAGGAAATTACCAGGGAGCAGCTGATGCAGTATCTGAATGATTCCAGTATCGGATACGGAAGTGCAAAGAAAAACATCGACTGTAAACAGACCGCAGCTGATATTCGAAATGCTTTCCCGAAAGTTACCTGGGTGGCTGTCCGAAAACAGGGAACACTTTTGAAAATTGATCTGAAGGAAAATACAGACCAAAGCTATTCTGTGCTTCCAGAAGAAACTTCGTTCGATTCATCAGGAAGCAGTCTGGTCGCAGCCTGCGACGGAACGGTCACAGATATGGTCATCCGTTCAGGTGTGGCCTGCGTGGCAATCGGGCAGGAGGTGCAAAAAGGAGATCTGCTTGTATCTGGTATTATTCCGGTCACGAATGATGAAAATGAAGTTGTTGCGCAGGAATACGTAAATGCAGATGCAGATATTGTGTTGGAGATTTCCGATACTTACACCAGCATCATTTCACGGGAGCAGATGCAGATTCTTTTTTCTGAGGAAGTGAAGCATAGATATTATTTGAAGTTCTTTCAACAGTTCTTTTCTACGCTGACAGATCTTCCAGATACAACACAGCACGAAATAGTAACAGAAGAACATCAGCTGACCCTTTTTTCGGATTTCTATCTTCCTGTGATATGGGGAAAAATCAGAATCCGGACATTCACTCAGTATCCGGTTCTTCTGTCAGACCGGAAGCTGAAGGAACTTTCTATCCAGAGACTGGATAAATTTATTGCGGAAAAAAAAGAAAAAGGGGTTCAAATATTGAAAAAAAATGTTAGAATAGAAACAGGTATGACTTTCTGTAAGTGTGTCTGTACTTATCAGGCATATACTTCAGATACCAGACGCATACCATCCATGCAGACAGAAGTCATGGAAGACAACGAGGAAGGAACCTTTTCATGAGTATTATAGAGACATCGGTTACGATACCGGCGAATCTGGAAGCAAATATCTTCGGTCAGTTTGACCAGCATGTCAAGCGGATCGAGAAGACGCTGCATGTTACGATTATTTCCAGAGAAGGCAATATTAAGATCCTGGGCAGTGAATATGGATCCAGGAAAGCAGCTCAGATTATTGAGAGTCTGACCACACTGGCGAAAGCCGGCAATACCATTACCGAACAGAATGTAGATTACGTACTGGCACTTGCCATGGAAGATCAGGAGTCGGCTATCATAGAGATTGATAAGGACTGTATCTGCCATACGATCAATGGCAGGCAGATAAAGCCAAAGACATTAGGACAGAAGGCTTATATTGATGCGATCCGCAAGAATATGATCGTATTTGGGATCGGACCTGCCGGTACCGGAAAGACCTATCTGGCCATGGCGATGGCCATTCAGGCATTTAAAAACGAAGAAGTTGCAAGAATTATTCTTACAAGACCTGCAATTGAAGCAGGCGAAAAACTTGGATTTTTGCCAGGGGATCTGCAAAGCAAAGTAGACCCTTACCTGCGTCCTTTGTATGATGCATTATATCAGATCATGGGACCGGAGAGTTTCCAGAAAAATATGGAAAAAGGACTGATTGAGGTGGCACCTCTGGCATATATGAGAGGCCGTACTCTGGATAATGCCTATATCATTCTGGATGAAGCCCAGAATACCACACCGGCACAGATGAAGATGTTCCTGACAAGAATCGGATTTGGATCCAAGGTGATTGTCACCGGGGATATGACACAGAAAGATCTTCCGGCCGGCACACAGTCCGGATTGGATGTAGCTGCCAGAGTGCTTGGAAAGGTGGAAGGAATTGCATTCTGCACACTTACCAATAAAGACGTGGTTCGTCATCCTCTGGTACAGAAGATTGTAAAGGCATATGATGATTATGAGGCGAAGCAGAGCAGATGCACTGCTTCCAGAAAACAGAAAAGTTCGTCAGAACATCAGAGAGGATAACGACTATGACACTGAATCTATCTGAAGAATGTACCAATGAATTTGAGTTTGACTGCAAAGAAGTGGCCTTTCAGGTAATGAATGCCGTCCTGGATTCAGAAAACTGTCCTTATGAGGCAACGGTTGATCTTACGCTAACAACAGACAGCGAAATCCATGAGATTAATCTGCAGCAGAGAGGAATTGACCGGGCTACCGATGTACTGTCATTTCCAATGACGCAGTTTCCGGTGCCGGGAGAATTTGATTTTCTTGAAGAAGAGGGCATGGACAGTTTTGATCCGGACAGTGGGGAACTGATGCTGGGCGATATCGTGATCTCAGTGGATCATGTAAATGCGCAGGCTGCTGAATACGGGCATTCACAGCTGCGTGAGTTCGCTTTTCTGGTGGCTCACAGTATGTATCACCTCATTGGCTATGATCATATGACAGAGCCGGAAGCAAAGATTATGGAACAAAAGCAAAAAGACATACTGAATCTTTTGCATATAAACCGAGATTGATTTTTTAAACAAAGGAGGCTATAACTATGAGAAAGAAACTGGTAGCGTGTTTACTTGGGGTATCTGCAATGTCTGCTCTGGTGACCGGACAGCTGGTATACGCTGAGGAATATTATGATGACGGAACCTATTATGATATTGATTCCTACAATGAAGAATACTATGATGATGGCTCTTACAGCGAAGAATACTCTGATGATTCGTCCGAAAGTGCCGGAAGTTCTGATTCCTGGTATCAGACACCTCGTACTGATATTCAGCGAGGCGGCGGGGAAAGAGAAACACCGGATGAGAATGGACAGATTCACAGTTATCTGACCGGACAGCTTACGGATGCAGAGGTTGCGCTTCAGCGGCCGGTTGCTGTGATGATTAACAATATTATCAATGCTCTGCCACAGTCTGGAATAGAGAATGCATCTGTGATTTACGAAGCTCCGGTTGAAGGAGAAATTACTCGTATGATGGCTATCTTTGATTCTGTAGATGGCATTGACAAGATTGGTCCGGTCAGAAGCTGTCGTGACTATTATATTGACTGGGCGCTGGAATTCGATGCAATCTATGTACACTATGGACAGGCAGTATATGCTTATGATTTGCTGAATTCTGATATGGTAAATAATATCAGTGGTCTGCAGTATCAGGATTCCGTTGGCGAACTGAATGGTTATGCCGGTGAAGATGTTTTCTTCCGTTCTTCTGACCGTGTAGCACCACATAACTGCTATACCAGTGGAGAGGGTATCTTAAAAGGTATCGAACGCAAGGGCTACAGCATGGAACTGGATAATGACTATACCGGTCACTTCAAGTTCGCTGCTGACGGAGAGACAGTAACTTATCCGGAAGGAACTGCAACCCATATTGTACCGCATAAGTATACAAACTATCCGTTCTTCGATTATGATACTACAACCGAAAAATACTTAAGAAGTGAATATCCTGACCGCTCTGCAGGTGCTGCACAGATTGATGATACCACAGGTGATCAGCTGGCCGTTGATAACGTGATCATTCAGTATTGCGAGATTCAGAATTATGATGATCATGGATATCTGAATATCAACACCAATTCAGGCGGAGATGCAATCCTTTTCACAAAAGGTACCTATGAACATGCGACCTGGGTAAAAGATTCAGACTGGGGTCCTGTAAAATATTATGATGCAGATGGCAATGAAATTGCAATTAATCAGGGTAAGACCTGGGTATGCATCGTACAGGATACCAGAAAAGACGATACAAGCTTTGAATAATGCAAGTGACATACAAAAGATCAGACAGAACAAAGAGTAACAAAAAGTAACATGGAGGATAAGGCTAAGTGGAAAAGAAAGAAAACAAATCGAATTATTTAGTGCAGGGTACCATTCTTGCTGTGGCATCGATTATTGCCAGAGTCATTGGAATGATTTATCGAATTCCCCTGACCAATATACTGGGAGATGAGGGAAACGGTTATTACACCACTGCCAATCAGATCTATACGATCCTGTTAATGATTTCCACTTTCAGCCTGCCTCTTGCCGTTTCCAAACTGGTTTCCGAACGGATTCACCAGGGGCAGTATAAAAATGCACAGAAAGTATTCCGTTGTGCCATGCGATTCTCTGTCATAGCAGGCGGCGTCATCTCATTGCTGACCTTCTTTCTGGCTGGCGTTATCTGTGGCAGCATTATGAAAGTAGACCATGCATCCTACGCACTGCGTGTTCTGTCACCGGCTATCTTCATTTTTGCCATCGCCGGTGTCTTTCGTGGATATTTTCAGGGGCATGAGTCCATGGTTCCTACAGCTGTTTCTCAGATTATTGAACAGATTGTAAACGCTTTTGTGTCTGTGATAGCAGCTGCGCTGTTATTCCGTTATGGAGTCTCTGTTGCCGGAGATGATCCGTCTATGGGACCGGCGATGGGAGCAGCAGGCGGTACATCCGGTACCGTGGTCAGTGTAGCCGTCGCACTTGTTTTTCTGGTTATTGTATATAGTGTTTTCCAGAAATCCAATCGCAGGTATCTGCGCCATGACCAGACGAAAAGAACCGAGTCTGACCGGGCAATTTATACAGCTATTCTTGCGACCATTTTACCGGTAGTGCTGAGTACACTGATTTACAATATCACCCCGACGTTGGATCAGTCTATTTTTAATACGATTCTGGCAGGGCAGGGGTATACCAAGGAACAATACACGATCATCTATGGTATTTACAGCGGAAAGTTTTATGTTCTGATGAACGTACCTCTGGTACTGGCTTCTTCGCTGGCTCCATCGGTAGTTCCGTCTTTATCGGCGGCTATGATTAACGGGGATTACCGTGATGCAAAGATCAAGGTGCGCACTACCATGCGCTATACGATGATCATTACGATTCCATGTGCGGTGGGGCTGGCAGCGCTTGCTTCGCCGATTATGCAGCTGTTATTCCGTGACAGCCACAGACTTCCTGCAAGCATTATGCAGGCAGGCGGGCTGATGATTGTTCTCTTTGCAATCTCTACGCTTTCCACAGCTGTTTTGCAGGGAATGAGCCGGATGCGAGAACCGGTAAAGCACAGTGCGATAGCGCTTGTGATCCATGTCTTAGCCCTGATTCTCTTTTTAAAGAGATTTAATCTGAATATTTATGGTGTCGTATATGCCAATACACTGTTTGCTTTTATTGTATGTGTGTTGAATTCCATGGCCATTAAGAGACATCTGCATTATCGGCAGGAGATTCCGAAGACCTTCATCATTCCACTGATTTCCGCCGCATTTATGGGAATCGCAGCCATGGCAGTATATTGGGGCGTCGATCATCTGATTCTGCTGGCAGGTGGAAGTGACCCTTCTTATATGCTTACTTACATTGCCAATGCGATTGCGGTTCTTCTGGCAGTTCTCATTGCCATTCTGGCATATGGGTTCTTTCTGATCCGTCTGAAAGGCATCCGTGAATCAGAGATTGAGACATTACCAAAAGGTGCAACACTGATCGCAATTTTAAGAAAAATCAAATTTTTATAGGGATACAGCAGGAGGTAAAAAGGTTGGATATCCGTGAGACATTAAAAGACAAAAGCAGAATTATCATTAAGATCGGATCTTCTTCCCTGACGCATCCACAGACCGGTGCGTTGGATCTGACTAAGCTGGAGATTCTGATCCGTGAGATCTGTAATATTAAAAATATGGGAAAAGATGTGATTCTGGTATCTTCCGGTGCCATTGCTGTAGGCAGCCGGAGTGCTGGTTTTCAGAGAAAACCCAAAAAACTGGAAGAGAAGCAGGCTTGTGCGGCCATCGGTCAGGCACAGCTGATGATGATTTATCAGAAGCTGTTTGCCGAATATGGTCATATGGCTGCACAGGTGCTGATGACCAAGAATACGATTACGAATGATGAAAGCAGGCGTAATGCTTATAACACTTTTCAGGAATTGCTGAAACTGGATGCGATTCCGATTGTAAATGAAAATGATACCGTATCTACTTATGAGATTCAGTTTGGTGACAACGATACGTTGTCTGCCCTGGTGTCTTCTCTGGTAGGGGCTGATTTACTGATTCTGCTGTCGGATATTGATGGACTCTTTACTGATGATCCTCATCGAAATCCTGACGCAGAATTTATCCATGTAGTAGAGAGTTTAAATGAAGATCTGATGAAAATGGGGAAAGGCACCACCAGTTCAGTAGGAACCGGTGGCATGAGCACCAAGCTGTCAGCAGCCAGAATAGCAACCTCATCCGGGGCAGACATGATCATCGCCAACGGAAAAGATTTTCATATTATTCATAAACTTCTCCTGGGAGAAAACTTAGGTACCCTGTTTCTAGGAAAGAAAGATCATACGTTTTCGCTGGAAGAATATCTGCATAGCATCAATAAATAACAAACAGGAGGAACTATGGGAGTTTCAGAAAAACAAATAGCACGTATTAATGAACTTGCACATAAAGCCAAAGCGGAAGGACTGACTGCAGAAGAAAAAATGGAGCAGCAGGTACTTCGTGCAGAATATATCGCAGCATTCAGAGCCAGCTTAAAATCACAGCTGGATAATATTGATATCAAAGAAAAAGATGGAACTATTGTAAATCTGGGTGAAAAATACGGAGCAAAACATGGAAAAAAAGGAAATTAGAAAAAAAGTATTCCAGGTCAGAAAAAGTTCTGATCCACAGGAATTAGAGAAAAAAAGCCAACTGATTAATCAGAAAATTATTGAGTTGCCGGCATTTCAAAATGCCGACACTATTTTTGTCTATATGGACTGTAAGGGAGAAGTGTCTGTTCGGCCAATGCTGGAAGCAGCATGGGCTATGGGTAAGAAGACTGCTGCTCCAAAGGTTACAGGGCCTGGTACCATGAAGTATTATTACATTACTTCTTATGATGATCTGGCTCCTGGATATTATGATATTCCAGAACCAGTTACTGAGATAGAAGCAACAGAAGAAGATGCTTTTTTGATTGTGCCGGGCGTAGGATTTGATAAGAACCGCCATCGTTGTGGTTACGGACAGGGATTTTATGACCGTTTTCTGGCGGCTCATCCGGGTATGACCAGTGTAGCCATTGCCTTTGATTTTCAGGTATTTGATCAGATTCCTTCTGATCAGTATGATGTGGCACCAGAACTGCTAGTAACGGAATCTACGATGTATGGAGAAATCATCCCGAAAAAAGAACCGGAACGACAGTACTATTTCATGGAAAAATGCAGAGAAAAGATTGCTGAGCTCTCAAAGGAGCTTGGACGTCCGCTAACGGCATCTCCAATCACATTTGGCTGTCAGATGAATGCCAGAGACAGTGAGAAGCTGGCCGGTATTCTGGAAAAGATCGGCTATCAGCTGGTGGAAGGGGAAGATGCAGACTTTGTCATTTATAATACCTGTACCGTAAGGGAAAATGCCAACCTGCGTGTTTATGGCCGCCTTGGAGTTCTTGGCGGTATTAAGAAAAAACATCCTCATATGCTGATCGCTTTATGTGGCTGCATGATGCAGGAAAAAGAAGTTGTGGAAAAGCTACAGAAGAGTTATCGTTTTGTTGACCTGATCTTTGGAACCCACAATATCTATAAGTTTGCAGAGCTGATTTACCAGCGGCTGACTTCCGGTAAGATGGTGATTGATGTCTGGAAGGATACGACCAGGATTGTGGAAGATCTTCCGGTAGAGCGAAAATACCCATTTAAGTCTGGGGTGAACATCATGTTTGGCTGCAACAATTTCTGCAGTTACTGTATTGTTCCGTATGTTCGCGGCAGGGAACGAAGCAGAGAACCGAAGGATATCATCCGGGAAATAGAACGTCTGGTAGCGGATGGAGTGGTAGAAGTCATGCTTCTGGGACAGAATGTGAACTCTTATGGCAAAAATCTGGAACAGCCGGTTACGTTCGCACAGCTTCTTCAGGAAATCGAAAAAATTGAAGGGCTGGAACGTATCCGTTTTATGACCTCCCATCCCAAGGATTTATCTGATGAATTGATTGAGGTGATGGCGCATTCGAAGAAAATCTGCAAGCACATGCATCTGCCTCTGCAGTCAGGAAGCAGCCGACTTTTAAAGATTATGAACCGTCATTACGACAAAGAACAGTATCTGACACTGGTGAAAAAATTAAAAGATGCGATACCGGATATTTCCCTGACTACCGATATCATTGTAGGTTTCCCGGGGGAGACAGAAGAAGACTTTGAAGAAACACTGGATGTGGTAAGAAAAGTTCGCTATGACAGTGCTTTTACTTTCATCTATTCCAAACGTACCGGTACACCTGCTGCCAAAATGGACAATCAGGTGCCGGAAGAAGTTGTAAAGCCTCGTTTTGACCGTCTGTTAAAAGAAGTACAGGAAATCTCAAGAGAAGAATCTGCCCGGCTGACCGGTCAGACCCTGCCGGTACTGGTAGAAGAGATCAATGATCATGATGCCTCTCTGGTGACCGGACGATTGAGCAACAATCTCCTGGTACATTTTCCGGGAACAGCTGATCTGATCGGAAAGATCGTAGATGTTTATCTGGCAGAATGTAAGGGCTTTTATTATATGGGAGAAATGAAGAAATAATGAGTGACAAAAATACAATGACACCCATGATGCAGCAATACTTGAAGACCAAAGAAGAGTACAGGGACTGCATCCTGTTTTACCGACTGGGTGACTTTTACGAAATGTTCTTTGACGATGCCATTACTGCATCCAGAGAACTGGAGATCACATTAACCGGTAAGAACTGCGGACTGGAAGAACGTGCGCCAATGTGCGGTATTCCGTTCCATGCCGTAGACGGTTATCTGAATAAACTGGTATCCAAGGGTTATAAAGTGGCGATCTGTGAGCAGGTAGAGGATCCAAAGACCGCAAAAGGAATTGTAAAGCGGGAAGTGATTCGTATCGTGACACCTGGTACTACCTTGGATGCTCTGGCGCTGGATGAAACAAAAAACAATTACCTGATGTCTATTGTATATACAGCAGACAGATATGGAATCTCTGTGGCAGATATCACCACCGGAGTTTATTTTGTAACCGAAGTAGATTCTGCCAAAAAACTAAATGACGAGATCTCCAGGTATGCACCGTCAGAGATTATCTGCAATCATTCTTTTTATGTCAGTGGAATTGATGTGGAAGATTTCCGTACCAGATTGGGTATTTCGGTGTATTCTCTGGACAGCTGGTATTTTGACGACGAGCTTTGTAAAAAGGCACTGATGGATCATTTTCATATGAGTACGCTTTCTGGTCTGGGACTGGATGATTTTGACTGTGGCGTGATTGCAGCAGGTGCTTTATTGCAGTATCTGATTGAGACACAGAAAACATCGATTTCTAACCTGACGAAGCTGACACCGTATATTACTGGAAAGTTCATGTTAATTGACAGCTCCAGCCGCCGCAATCTGGAGCTTTGCGAGACCTTACGTGAAAAACAGAAACGTGGCTCCCTGTTATGGGTGCTGGATAAGACAAAGACGGCCATGGGAGCCCGCATGCTGCGTAGTTTTATTGAACAGCCTTTGATCGATCTGGAAGAGATCGAGAAGCGGCAGCAGGCGATATCAGAACTGAACCAGAATGCCATAGCCAGAGAAGAGATCCGGGAATACTTAAATCCTGTTTATGACCTGGAACGACTGATCAGTAAGATCAGTTACCAGTCAGCAAATCCACGGGATCTGATTGCCTTTAAGAGTTCTCTGGAGATGCTTCCGGCCATCCGCTGTCTGCTGGATGATTTTCAGGGAGATCTGCTAAAGGAGATTCAGACGGATCTGGATCCGCTTCAGGATCTGTATGAACTGGTTGATCAGGCAATTATGGATGAACCTCCGATTTCTGTCAGAGACGGGGATATGATCAAAACAGGATTTCATGAAGAAGTAGATAAACTTCGTAATGCCAAGACAGAAGGCAAGACCTGGATTGCACAGCTGGAAGCAAAAGAACGGGAAGCAACAGGTATTAAAAATCTACGTATCAAGTACAATAAGGTATTTGGCTATTATCTGGAAGTGACAAATTCTTATAAGGACCTGGTTCCGGAACACTATATGCGAAAACAGACACTGGCCAATGCGGAACGCTACATCACGCCGGAACTAAAAGAACTGGAAGACATGATTCTGGGAGCAGAAGACAAACTGGTGGCTTTGGAATATAATCTGTTCTGTGAAGTGAGAGATAAACTGGGAGCAGAGATCATCCGTATTCAGAAGACAGCAAAAGCGATTGCTGCACTGGATGTATTTGCATCTCTTTCTCTGGTGGCAGAACGCAATAATTATGTCTGCCCGAAGATGAACACCAAAGGATTGATTCAGATCAAGGACGGACGTCATCCGGTAGTTGAAAAAATGATCGATCATGATATGTTCATTGCCAATGATACCCTGCTGGATAATGGCAAAAATCGTATTTCTATCATTACCGGACCGAATATGGCCGGTAAATCTACGTATATGCGTCAGACTGCCCTGATTGTGCTAATGGCTCAGATTGGATCCTTTGTGCCGGCATCCAGTGCGAAAATTGGCATTGTAGACCGGATCTTTACCCGTGTAGGAGCATCCGATGATCTGGCTTCCGGTCAGAGTACCTTTATGGTAGAGATGACGGAAGTTGCCAATATTCTGCGTAATGCCACCTCCAACAGTCTGTTGATTCTGGATGAAATCGGTCGTGGAACCAGTACTTTTGACGGCCTTAGTATTGCATGGGCGGTAGTAGAGCACATCAGCAATCCAAAGCTTCTTGGAGCCAAGACTTTATTTGCCACTCATTATCATGAGCTGACCGAACTGGAAGGCAAGCTTTCCAATGTAAATAATTATTGTATCGCCGTAAAAGAAAAAGGCGATGATATTGTATTTTTACGAAAGATTGTCAAGGGCGGTGCTGATAAGAGTTACGGTATTCAGGTAGCCAAGCTGGCCGGTGTACCGGACAGTGTCATTGAACGTGCCAAGGAACTGGTACAGGAACTCAGCGATGCAGACATTACAGAGACTGTCAGTGAGATTGCACAGGAGAAAAAGTCCAAAAGCAAAGTCCAGAAGTACGACCAGGTAGATCTGGAACAGATGACGCTGATGGATACCGTCAGTGACGAGGATGTCCTGAATGAGTTAAAAGAAATCGAGATTTCCACTCTGACACCGATAGAAGCGCTGAATGTACTGAATCGTTTACAGAACCGATTAAAGAACAGATGGTAAAGAAGGGCTGATACATGAATAAAATTGTCGTATTAGATGAACAGACCATTGATAAAATTGCAGCCGGGGAGGTCATTGAACGACCGTCCTCTATTGTAAAAGAGCTGGTGGAAAATGCCATTGATGCAGGAGCCACGGCTGTTACTGTTGAGATCAAAGAGGGAGGAATCTCTTTTATCCGTATCACAGATAACGGTTCCGGTATTGAAGCAGAGCAGATTCCAACTGCTTTTTTACGTCATGCAACCAGTAAAATCCGAACGGCAGAAGATTTGCTGGATGTCACCTCCCTGGGATTTCGTGGTGAGGCACTTTCCAGTATTGCAGCGGTCTGCCAGGTAGAACTGATCAGTAAGACACCGGAAAGTCTGACCGGTACCCGCTATCTGATCGAAGGAGGAAAGGAAAAGAGTCTGGAAGAGATCGGTGCGCCTTCCGGCACTACATTTCTGGTACGGAACATTTTCTACAATACGCCGGCCAGAAAGAAGTTTTTAAAAACCCCTCAGACTGAAACGGGATATATCAGCGAACTGATGGAACGCATGGCGCTGTCCCATCCGGAAGTATCCTTTAAATTTATTGCCGGTTCCCAGGTGAAGCTCCATACCTCCGGAAATCACCGGCTGAAAGATATTATCTATAATATTTACGGAAGAGATATTACAAATAATCTTCTGGAAGTGGAAAAAACCTTTGAAAATGGAATGAAGATCACAGGATTCATTGGGAAACCGGTGATCTCCAGGGGAAACAGAAACTTTGAAAACTATTTCGTAAACGGACGGTATATTAAGAGTAAAATTATATCCAAGGCGATCGAGGATGCATACCAGTCCTTTATGATGAAGCATAAATATCCATTTACCGTACTGCATTTCCAAATCGATACGGAGATGCTGGACATCAATGTCCATCCAACAAAGATGGAGCTTCGGTTTGCGGAAAATGAAAAACTGTATGAGGATGTCTATCATACGATTTTAAATACGCTTTCCCATAAAGAGATGATCGTTCAGGTCAGTGTGGGAAAAGAAGAAAAAGAAGAGTGTATACAGGAGAAAAAAGAAAGTCTGCCGGAACCATTCGAAAAGAATCGTATTTCTTCCATGCAGATGGTATCTGGACAAGACAGTGTTATACAGGAACGTGAGGCACAGCCATCGCGGGAGAAATTAAGTCTCCTGGCGCATCAGACATCTGTTCCTGTAAAAAAGCAGTTGAGCGAAGAAGATACCAGGGCTATCCGGGAGATTACATCGTCCTATACGGCACCATCCTGGCAGCCAGAAAGATCTGAGCGGGCGATGCAGTCTGCTGTATCATCAGAAGCCACAGACTCACAGACTTCACCGGCTGCCAGATATTCTATGGAAATGGAACAGATGGCGAACAGCAGCGTGAAAGAATCGGATTTCTTTTCAGAAAAACTGCTGGACCGTCAGAATGTAAAAGAACACCGGATTATCGGACAGCTGTTTGATACTTACTGGCTGATTGAATTCCGGGATAATCTTTTTATCATTGACCAGCATGCGGCACACGAAAAGGTACTATACGAAAAAACCATGAAAGCGATGGACAAGCGGGAATATACCTCCCAGATCCTGAATCCGCCGGTGATACTGACCTTAAGCATTCAGGAAGCAGAGACGCTGCAGAAACATATGCCTTATTTCCAGGAGATTGGATTTGAGATTGAGGAATTTGGAGGCAAAGAATATGCCCTGAGAGCAGTACCGGATAATCTGTTCGGTATTGCCAAAGACGATCTATTTATTGAGATGCTGGATGCGCTGGAGAGTCAGCCGGCAAGTGCCAGCGTGGATCTTATCAAAGACCGGGTAGCTGCCATGTCCTGCAAGGCAGCTGTGAAAGGTAATCATAAGCTGTCTGTTTCGGAAGTACATGCCCTGATCGATGAACTGATGACACTGGAGAATCCATACCACTGTCCTCACGGACGACCAACGATTATCTCCATGTCCAGGCATGAGATTGAAAAGAAATTCAAACGAATTGTATAAAAGAAATGAAAAGGAAATCAATGGAAACGATGAAACAACCATTAGTGATTTTAACCGGTCCAACTGCAGTGGGGAAAACGGCGCTGTCCATCCATCTTGCACAGGCAATTGGAGGCGAAATTATTTCAGCAGATTCCATGCAGATATACAAGGGTATGGACATTGGTTCGGCCAAAATTCGTCCGGAAGAAATGCAGGGTGTTCCCCATTATCTGATTGATGAATTAGAACCGGACGAAGAATTCCATGTTGTGCGTTTTCAGCAGATGGCAAAAAAGTATTTGCAGCAGATCTATGATCATGGACATATTCCCATCGTGGTAGGCGGCACCGGATTTTATATTCAGGCCTTATTGTATGATATAGATTTTACAGAAAACAAAGGAGATCCTGCTATCCGGCAGCAGCTGGAGGCTCTGGCAGCAGAAAAAGGGGCAGAATATTTACATCAGAAACTGGCAGAAGTAGATCCGAAATCAGCAGAAGATATCCATGCCAACAATGTAAAACGGGTGGTTCGGGCTTTGGAGTTTTACCAGGAAACCGGGACGAGAATCTCCGAACACAACGAGCAGGAGCGGCAAAAAAAATCCCCTTATAATTTTGCCTATTTTGTCTTAAACGATGAACGAAAAAAGTTGTATGAACGCATTGATCAACGTATTGATCAGATGCTTGACGATGGGCTGGCAGAGGAAGTTACATTCCTGAAGAAAAAAGGCTATACCAGAGATATGGTATCCATGCAGGGACTGGGCTACAAAGAGATTCTGGACTATCTGGATGGAACAATCTCTCTGGAAGAAGCCATTTATCGGATCAAACGGGATACCCGTCACTTCGCTAAACGGCAGATTACCTGGTTTAAGCGGGAACGGGATGTTACCTGGATATCCAAAGATGATTTTGAGAGAAAAGAAACCAGCATCCTGGAATTTATGATAACTACATTACAGCAAAAAGGAATATTACCGGAACAGACGGTATAGAATCCAACAGCAGACGAGGAGAAAATTATGAATACAGAAACAATCACAGGCATGTATCAGGAACTGGGCGTAGACAAAGACGTTCTGGATTTTGGAAATGCCGTTGAGAAAACATTGAAGAAGCGATTTGCTCAGATCGATGAGGTTACAGAATATAATCAGCTGAAGGTGATCGGTGCCATGCAGAAATGCCGGGTCAGCGCAGAATGTTTCCAGGGCAGTACCGGGTATGGATATAATGATCTGGGACGTGAAACGCTTGAAAGTGTCTATGCTGCTGTTTTCCACACAGAAGCAGCACTGGTACGTCCACAGATTACCTGTGGAACCCATGCACTGGCACTGGCACTGGCTGGCAATTTGCGTCCAGGTGATGAGATGATCTCTATTTCCGGGAAACCATACGATACTCTGGAAGAAGTCATCGGTATCCGTCCATCCAACGGATCTCTGGCAGAATATGGCATTGCTTATGCACAGGTTGATCTGACACCGGAAGGAGAATTTGACTTTGAAGGAATCCGAAAAGCCATTTCTTCCAAAACAAAACTGGTAGAAATTCAGCGTTCCAAGGGCTACCAGACTCGTCCTTCTCTGTCTGTTTCCAGGATCGCAGAAGCCATTCAGTTTGTGAAATCCATTCGATCTGACATCATCGTTATGGTAGATAACTGTTACGGAGAATTCGTAGAAACGATGGAACCAAGTGATTTTGGAGCGGATATGGTAGTTGGCTCTCTGATTAAAAATCCAGGCGGTGGCCTGGCACCAATCGGCGGCTATATTGCAGGAACCAGTGCCTGCATTGAAAATTGTGCCTATCGATTGACTTCTCCTGGACTTGGAAAAGAAGTAGGTGCTTCCCTTGGTGTAAATAAAGACTTTTTTCAGGGATTATTCCTGGCTCCAACCGTGGTAAATGGGGCTTTAAAAGGCGCTATCTTTGCAGCAAATATCTATGAAAAACTGGGCTTTCATGTAATACCAGATGGATCAGAAAGCCGTCATGATATTATTCAGGCTGTAGAATTTGGCTATCCGGAGGGTGTGATTGCTTTCTGTGAGGGGATTCAGGCAGCGGCTCCGGTGGACAGCTATGTAACACCGGAACCATGGGCTATGCCTGGTTATGACAGTGATGTCATCATGGCAGCAGGGGCTTTTATCCAGGGATCCTCTATTGAACTGAGTGCAGATGGTCCAATCAAACCGCCTTATGCAGTCTATTTTCAGGGCGGACTGACCTGGCAGCATGCCAAGCTGGGAATTCTGAAGTCTCTGCAGCGCATGAAAGAACGTAACCTTGTAGATCTTTCTAACGTAACAATATAGGTAAGGATAAAACATGAAATCAATCATTGTAATCGGTGGCGGAGCTTCCGGTCTCATGGCAGCCATTGCAGCAGCCCGGGAGGGGGCTCGCGTTACCGTTCTGGAAGCTATGGACAAGCCGGCAAAAAAGCTTTTAATGACCGGTAATGGCAGATGTAATCTTACCAGTCTGGATTTTTCCAGAGAGGACTGTTACCGTGGTGGGAACAGGATGTTCTGTCAGCAGGTGCTGTCACAGTTCGACCATCACAGTACCATGCAGTTCTTTGAAGAAATGGGACTTTTGCTCCAGAACCGGGGCAGTGGGGTTTATCCGCTGACGGATCAGGCATCTTCCGTGGCTGACCGTCTGCTTCTTGAGATTCAGAAGCTTTCTGTAAAGCTAAAATGCCGGGGAAAAGTAACTGCGATAGAAAAAAAAGAGGGTAAATGGACGGTTTATACAGAAAGCTGGCACTATGAAGCAGATGCGGTGATCCTGGCCTGTGGCTCTCAGGCAGTTCCGGCTACCGGATCGGATGGAAGTGGCTATGCGCTGGCCAGGATGTGTGGACATACTATACAAAAACCATTTCCAGCGCTGGTACCACTAAAATGCCAGGAATCTTTTGTAAAAAAAATGGCTGGTCTCCGTACCAGGGCAGTAATAGACATGGAGATCTGGCCTTCTGACGGATCTACGGTTCAACAATTTTCTGAATCGGGAGAACTACAGTGGACGGAATATGGAATCTCTGGGATTGTAGTATTTCAGCTCAGCCGATATGCATCCGCGACGCTGCAGCAAAAGGGCCGTGTGCAGGTAAGCGTAGACTGTCTGCCTTCGGTGACAGAGGAAAGGTTATTTGACCTTTTGTACAAAAAGAAGGAGAAAGAATCCATTGGGGACCGTCTTACCGGTATCCTTCCGAAGAAAATGATTCCTGTGATACTGGAACTCTGTCAGATCAGGAAAGCTTCTGACAGACCGGACGAAACGCAGATAAAGCGTATCTGTAAGATGATCAAACATCTGCCACTTACCGTAACCGGAACCAGATCCTTTGAGCAGGCACAGGTATGTGGAGGTGGGGTGACTCTTTCTGAGATTGATCCGTGCACGATGGAATCACGCATCATCAGCGGTCTGTATCTGACAGGAGAACTGATGGATGTAGACGGTATCTGCGGAGGATACAACCTGCAGTGGGCATGGTCCACCGGATATCTTGCAGGGAAGAGCAGCGCTGTAAAAGTTACCAGTCACAAAAAAGGAGAAGACCATGATTAGAATACAGCAGTTAAAGGTACCGCTGAATTATGATGAAGCATTTTTACGTAAAGAGATTGCCAGAAAACTAAAAATCCAGGCTTCGGATATCAAAGAATTACGGGTTCGCAAACAGTCTCTGGATGCCAGGAAAAAGCCAGATTTATATTATGTACTGACGGTAGACTTCTGTCTGGCAAAAGAGCAGCAGGTTTTGAAAAAAAAGCAGCATATAACCATTAGTCAGGTTACGGATTCTCCATATCAGATGCCAGATGGGGGAAGTGAAACGCTTCCTCATCGCCCGGTAATTGCCGGGTTTGGCCCTGCAGGTCTTTTCTGTGCGCTGCTGCTGGCAAGAGCAGGTTACTGTCCGCTGGTGCTGGAGCGGGGAGCTGATGTGGATCAAAGAACTACAGCGGTAGAACAATTCTGGAAAAATGGAATTCTGGACACGGAATCGAACATACAGTTCGGGGAAGGCGGCGCTGGTACGTTTTCCGATGGAAAACTGAATACACTGGTAAAAGATGCCTGTGGGAGAAATCATTATGTATTAAAAACCTTCGTAGAAGCCGGTGCTGACCCGGATATTTTATATGTGAACAAACCACATATCGGAACGGATGTACTTAGAAATGTAGTAAAACATATTCGACAGGAGATTCTTTCTCTTGGAGGAGAAGTACGTTTTGGATGTAAGGTTACCGATCTGAAAATCAAAGATCAGCAGCTTGTCGGTGTCTGTGTAAATCATACTGAAGAGATCCCATGTGAAGCACTGGTTCTGGCCATTGGCCATAGTGCAAGGGATACCTTTGCCATGCTTCATGAACATCAGGTTCTGATGCAGCCCAAGTCTTTTGCGGTGGGACTTCGGATTGAACATCCACAGTCTATGATTAATCTGTCCCAGTATGGGCAGGAGCACCATCCGCTGCTTGGAGCAGCCAATTATAAAGTGACCAGAAAACTGGCAAATGGACGAGGCGTCTATTCCTTCTGTATGTGTCCGGGCGGTTACGTGGTAAATGCTTCTTCAGAAGAAGGACGCCTGGCGGTAAATGGTATGAGCTACCGGGCCAGAGACAGCCGCAATTCCAACAGCGCTATGATCGTAACGGTAACACCGGATGACTTTGGCCATGCAGGAGTACTGGGCGGAATTGAATTTCAGAGAGATCTGGAGAAAGCAGCCTGGCAGGCCGGTAACGGAAAGGTGCCTGTGCAGTTATTGGGAGATTTCTGTGAAAACAGAACATCCACGGGACTTGGCGATGTGACACCTTGTATCAAAGGGAACTGGCAGTTTGGCAATTTAAGGGAAGTACTTCCGGAAATCATCAGTCAGTCTCTGATCGAAGGGGTACATGGATTTGAACGGCAGATTCATGGATTTTCCAGACCAGATGCGCTGTTTTCCGGTGTAGAATCCAGGACTTCCTCTCCAGTACGTATTGTACGTGATGAGCGGTTCCTGTCCAGTCTGACAGGGCTATATCCTTGCGGAGAGGGCGCCGGATATGCCGGAGGAATCACCTCTGCAGCCATGGATGGCATGAAAGTTGCTGAGGCAGTCATCAAAAAATATAGGAAAAATTAAGGATTCGAACCTATACATTTGATAGGGTTTATGATAATATATTTTTGATTATCATGCCGGGAATGCAAAAAATGATATGAAATATACCATCAAAGAACTGCCTGCAGACCAGCGTCCTTATGAGAAATGCAGCCGCTATGGCTGCGATTCTTTAAGCGATGCAGAGCTGCTGGCTGTCATTTTACGCACAGGAACAGGTGGCAGCACATCGGTGGACCTGGCATGTGAAATATTACAAAAGTCCGGAGGAGAAGATTTGTCCGGACTGTACAAAATCAGTATTCCTGAACTTTGTCAGATAAAGGGAATCGGAAAAGTAAAGGCACTGCAGATCAAGTGCATCGCAGAACTCTCCAGGAGAATGGCCAAAGCCGGAGCAAGAAAAAAGCATCCTTTTGGCAGTGCACTGGAGATTGCCGAATACTATATGGAAGATTTTCGTCATTCTGATCAGGAACATGTATTTGTGATGTCTTTTGATACCAAAGGACATCTCCTGGGAGATAAAATTATTACAAAAGGTACCGTGAATCAATCACTGATTACGCCGAGAGAAGTCTATCTGGAAGCCATGCATAATCATGCAGCATACATTATTCTGCTGCATAATCATCCAAGCGGTGATGCGACTCCCAGTCAGGAGGATGTTGCGATTACCACGCGTATGGCTCAGGCTGGAAGCATTCTTGGAATTCCGCTGATGGATCACATTATTCTTGGTAATCAGTGCTATTATAGTTTCTGTGAACATCATGCATTCACAGACGAGGAGACACCAGACGGTACGTAAAAAACAAGGGGTAAAACATGGCATTTCATCATGCACTTGGTATAGATTTTGGTACAGACACCATCAAAATCTGTGATAAAAAAAATCGATTTACAGTCTGTGAAAAAAATATGATAGCGATCCGTGATGAAAAAAGGGTGATTGCTATTGGAGATGCGGCTTATGAGATGTTTGAAAAGACACCCATGAATGTCAGAGCCGCCTGTCCCATGGCCCGCGGGGTGATTGCAGAAGCCAGAAATGCGGAGATCGTCTTATCACATCTGTTAAAAAAACACAAGTCTATTCTGTCCGGCCGTCCTGCCATATTTATAGCGGTACCACGGGATATTTCTGCTGTAGAGAAAAGGGCTTATTACACCGTATTGATCAATATTGTTCCGGAGAACAAGATCTATCTGGTAGACAAGGGCATTGCGGATAATCTGGGTGTAGGAGTCTCTATGGATTCTCAAAGAGCCAGTATGCTGGTGAATATGGGAGCAGGAACGACAGAAGTATCTGTGGTTGCCGGAGGAAAGATCCTGATTAGTAAGACGCTTCAGATTGGAGGCGACCAGCTGGATGAGGACATCATTACCATGTGTCGCCGTATGTTCCATATTCATATTGGAAAGAAGACGGCAGTCCGGTTGAAGACGGCTTTGGCTTATGTAGGAGATGGACCGGCCAATTCTATGGTAGTGTATGGTATCAGTACGGTCTCAGGACATCCAATGACTGCAGAGGTTACTTCTATGGCAGTCAGTATCTGTATGGAACATACCATTCAGATGATTGCAGAAGAATTGCGTGGCATGATCGACCGGCTTCCGCCGCAGTTCCATCAGGATATTCTGGAGGCAGGTTTTTGCCTTATAGGAGGCTCTGCCATGATATTTAATCTGTCTGATTATTTCCGCAGACAGGTTCATGTACCGGTGTCTCTGGTCCCAGAGCCTGGACTGACGACCTTACGGGGGATTCAGGCAATTATGAATCAAAAAGATCTGGTGAAAAACTATACTTATTCTTTACGGGATCTGACAGGAAGTTTTATATAAGAGGTTATTATGAAGAAAAATACAATGGAAGAACACACCAAAAGTAAATTAATTCTATTCTTTTTATCTTTATTTTGCGGCATTATGATTATCGTAAGTTTTGCGCTGGAATTCACAGACAGTCCGGTGAAAGATGTAGTTGGCGTGGTACTGACGCCGATACAGAGCGGTATCAATCATGTGGGGGGATGGTTTTCCGGAAAGATGGATTATTTTGAGGACAACCTGAAGCTGGCAGCCCAGAACGAAGAGCTGCAAAGCCAGGTAGATCAGCTTACTGTTGAGAATACCCAACTTCTGCAGGATAAAGATGAGTTAAACAGCCTGCGGGATCTGTATGAACTGGATCATAAGTATGAGACTTATGAAAAAGTGGGAGCAAGAGTGATTTCTAAAGACGACAGCTCCAACTGGTTCAGTACCTTTACGATTGACAAAGGATCCAATGACGGACTGGCCGTGGATATGAATGTGATGGCCGGTTCCGGTCTGGTCGGAATCATCACGGACGTGGGACCGAACTGGGCAACGGTTCGTTCTATTATAGATGATTACAGTAACGTCAGTGCACAGATCAGTGAAACAGAAGATACCTGTATCATTGCCGGAGATCTTTCTCTGACCGATGAAGGAACAGTGCGTCTGGTAAAGCTGAATGATCCAGACTCTAAGGTTAAAGTGGGAGATACGGTAGTGACCTCCCAGATCAGTGACATTTTTCTTCCGGGAATTCTGATCGGATACGTATCGGAAATCGGAGTGGATTCCAACAATCTGACTCATTCCGGTCTGGTATCTACCGTCGTAGATTTTAAGGACATCAAAGAAGTTCTGGTGATTAAGAATCTGAAGCAGAAGGCAGAATCATAGGGTTGGAGGATAGAAGATGAGAACGAACGTAAGTATTTTTTTCCTGATGCTGATCTGTCTGCTTCTCCAGTGTACGTTAATGCCGGCTATATCCATTGCATCTATTACACCAAACCTGATGATTTCTTTTACGGTATCATTTGGTCTGATGCGTGGGAAAAAGTCGGGTATGCTCATTGGATTTTTTTCCGGGCTGTTGATGGATATGCTGTGCATGGTGCTTGGCTATTATGTGATTGGCTTCCGTGCCTTTATCTATATGTATATTGGGTATCTGTGCGGGTACTGTTATCAGATATTTTATGATGATGATGTAAAGATGCCGGTTCTCCTGACAGCCGCAGGTGATCTGGCTTATGGATTGATTGTCTATGTGGCACAGTTCCTGTTGAGGGGGAGAGTTGATTTCTTTTTTTATTTAAAGCGGATTATCATTCCAGAGATGATCTATACCGTTTTAGTAACTTTAGTGCTTTATCGAGTTTTTCTGTTTCTGAATAAGAAAATAGAAAAAACGGCAAAAAGGAGTGTAGACAGCTTTGTTTAAAAAACTTAAGAAAATTCTTTCACGATTTTTTCAGTCACGATCAGTGATTTTATCCATTCTGCTGGTTGTGATGGCTTTTGTGCTGGTTCGCCGGTTATTTGATCTGCAGATCATCAACGGAGAATCTTATCAGGATAATTATAATCTTCAAATCACCCGGGAGACCACGATTCCAAGTACCAGAGGATGCATCTATGACAGTGACGGAAATCTGCTGGCCTATAATAAGCTGGCCTATGACGTGACTTTTCAGGATGTGGGAAGCTATGAAACCACCAGAGAAAAGAACCTGACCATCAACGGATATCTGTATCAGATCATGCAGATTCTGTATGCCAACGGTGATGATGTGTATACAGATTTTGCTATCAGGATCAATGATGCGGGAGAATATGAATATACAAAAAGTGGTACCAATCTGCTTCGTTTCCGTGCCGATGTATACGGACAGTCAGACCCGGCGGATATGACACCTGCCCAGAAAGCAGTGTCTGCGGAGGACATGGTAAAGGAACTGGGTGGAGATGGCGATTATGGATTCTGGGTAATCTCAGATTCTCTGGAGAAGCCTTATACGGCAGAAGAACTGGCTCAGTATGGTCTTCCGGAGACATTGTCACAGGAGGATGCCCTGAAGATCATCGCCATGCGAAGTGCCATCAATCAGAACAACTATCAGAAGTATATCTCTACCACAATTGCAAAGGATATTTCGGATAAGTCCATGTCCAGTCTGATGGAGAGTAAGGGCTATTACGTTGGAGTAGACGTTGAGGAGAGTTCCATCCGTGTATACAACGAAAGCCTGTATTATGCCAACATCATTGGATATACCGGTAAGATCTCGGCAGAAGAAATTCAGTCACTGAATACAGATTCTGGAGAGAACAAATACGATACCACAGATATCGTTGGTAAGGCCGGGCTGGAGCAGTACTATGAAAAAGAACTTCAGGGTGTGGACGGCAAGAAAACGGTCTACGTAAACAACCTTGGTAAGGTTCTAAAGGAAGACTCACAGGTAGATCCACAGACCGGTGATGATATCTATCTGACTCTGAAGACGGACTGGCAGAAAGCCGGTTATCAGCTGCTGGAGCAGTACGTTGCCGGAATTGTGTGGTCAAATACATGGGATTATAAAGAATTTGATAATTCTCAGGTAGGTACCAATGAAATTGTTATTCCGGTTTATGATATTTACTATGCATTATTTGAGAATAATGTACTGAGTGTATCCCATCTGCGTTCCAGTGAAGCAACAGAGCTGGAGAAAAAGGTCTACAATATGTTCCTGGATAAGAAGGAACAACTGTTTGCAGACCTGAAAGCAGAACTGTTATCTGATTCGGCAAAGCCTTACAGTGAATTGAGCAAAGAAATGCAGGCTTATATCACATATCTGCTGGATACAACAATGACAGAACTTGGCATTATCCGGGAAGATGCTATCGATACCACCGACAGCACCTATCTGGCCTGGACCAATGATGAAAGCATCAGCCTGCGGGATTATCTGACGTATGCGATCTCGAAAGACTGGATGGATATTACCCAGATCAGTACGGATACCCAGTTCCTGGACAGCGACGAGATCTTCTCCAGTCTGTGTGATTATCTGTCAGAGTATGTGACAGACGATAACAACTTCAGTAAGATCGTATACCGCTATATGATCGAAAACGACCAGTTGAGTCCGCAGATCGAATGCCAGCTGTTGTATGATCAGGGTATTCTGGAACCGGATGATGCCACCTATCAGGGGCTGGGCGATGGCAGTGTCTATTCCTTTGATTTTATCAAGGATAAGATCTATAATCTGGAGATCAAACCGGCATCACTGGGATTATCACCGTGCTCCGGTTCCATGGTTATCACAGACCCGAACAATGGTAATGTACTGGCATGTATTTCTTATCCTGGTTATGACAATAATCGTCTGGCCAATGATATGGACGAAGAATACTTCTCGGAATTGGTAACCGACAAGTCCAGTCCGTTTTATAATAAAGCGACTCAGGAGCTGACGGCTCCGGGTTCTACGTATAAGATTGTAACCTCTGTAGCCGGTGTGATGGAAGGTGTCATCTCAGAAGGGGAAACCATCAACTGTACCGGTAAGTTCGAGGATGTGGATCCTGCCATTAAATGCTGGATTTATCCTGGTATGCATGGTTCAGTTAGTCTGGCCACTGCGATTCAGGAGTCCTGTAACTACTTCTTCAATGCAGTTGGTGTCCGTCTTGGTAATCTGGGTGGAACCAATGGAGAATCGGATGATGCCACAGGTATTGCCAAACTTGCCAAGTATGCTTCCATGTTCGGATTTGATCAGGAGACTGGTATCGAAATGGATGAAAGTACACCACGTATTTCTGATCAGGCAGAAGCACCATCTGCCATGGGACAGGGTAACAACGCTTATGCCACAGTACAGCTGGCCCGCTATGCAGCAACGATTGCAAACAGTGGTACCTGCTATGATCTGACCTTGGTTGACAAGATCACAGATTCTACCGGACGAACCATCATGGAAAAAGAACCGGTGGTTCACAGTAATGTAGAAGCCACAGACAGCTTGTGGAACACCATCCATACCGGTATGAACCAGATGATTAAGCAGAACACTTACTGGCAGGATATCGAGATCGATATGGCCGGTAAGACGGGTACCGCCGAAGAAACCGGTGTACCCAGCCACGCTTTGTTCATCGGTTATGCCCCTTATGATAATCCGGAGATCGCCATTGCCTGCCGTATCACCAACGGTTATACATCAGCGAATGCGTCTCTTCTTGCAAAGGATATGATCCGCTATATCTATGATCTGGCTGATAAAGATACTCTGATTACCGGACATGCATCCGTTTACTCCGGTGGAACCATTTCCGGTGCACGTACTGACTAATTGACAGATCTGCAAAAGACAGTGAAGCGAAGATACCACAGACAGATAACGGGAAATCCCCGTATAGAAGATGGGAGGATATCGCATGAGTGAAGTGATTGTCATTACTTCTGGAAAGGGTGGTGTGGGAAAAACCACACTGTGCGCCAACCTTGGCGCCGCCTTTGCCAGAATGGAAAAAAAGTGTGTAGTAGTTGACACAGACCTGGGCCTTCGGAACCTGGATGTCGTCATGGGACTGGAGAACCGGATTGTTTACAACCTGATTGATGTAGCAGAAGGGAACTGCCGCCTGAAGCAGGCTCTGGTACGAGATAAGCATTATCCGGGTCTCTATCTGCTTCCTGCAGCACAGACAAGGGATAAGTCGGCGATTACCCCACAACAGCTGATTAAGCTTACGGATGACCTGCGGGCGCATTTTGAGTATATTCTGATCGACTGCCCGGCCGGCATCGAACAGGGCTTTCAGAATGCTGTTGCACCGGCAGACAGAGCCATTGTAGTGACCACACCGGAGGTTTCGGCCATACGGGATGCCGATCGGATCATCGGTCTTCTGGAAGCTGCACAGATGAAAAAAACGGAAATGGTGATCAACCGTATTCGTCCTGCTATGGTGGCCAGAGGTGAAATGATGTCCGTGGAAGATGTGACAGAGATTCTGGCGATACCACTGATTGGCACCCTTGCTGATCAGGAAGACATTGTGATTGCAACGAATCAGGGAGAGCCCCTCGCAGGAAAAGATTCTCTGGCAGGGCAGGAGTTTCTGAATATTGCCCGGCGTATCATGGGAGAGCCGGTATCCTTCCCGGAGCTGAGCCAGGAAGAGGGACTTTTGCAGAGGCTGAAACATATTTTGAGGAAAAACAGTAACTATTCATAACCCACTGTGAGGAAACTGAACAGTTACGAAAAACGTATAAAACATGACAAATACAGGAAAAAAACATGATTAAACAATATAGATTAAGAGACTACAAATTTCGATTAGTATTATGGGTCATTGCACTGACCGTACTGGGAATTATGATCATCGGAAGTGCAGACAGTGACGTACAGAGTAAACAGATTATTGGGTTGATCCTTGGACTGATTGCCATGGTGATTGTATCATTGATCGATTACACCTGGCTTCTGAAGTTTTACTGGATTTTCTATTTTATCGGGCTTTTGATGCTGGCTGCAATCTTTGTCATCGGACGAAATGTCAATGGCGCTACCAGATGGCTGGTAATCGGTGGTATTCAGATCCAGCCTTCTGACTTTATGAAGATCATTCTGATTATGTTTTATGCTCAATATTTTGCCAGGCATGAGGATGATATCAGCAGTCCCAAAACAATCATCAAGTCATTGGTGATTCTGGCAGTACCGCTGGTCATGATCTACAAACAGCCGAACCTTTCTACCACGATTCTGGTACTGATACTTTTTTCTGTAATTTATTTTGTTGCAGGATTGAGCTATAAAGTAATCGGTGGTATACTGATTGTATTGGTACCTGCTTTTACGGTACTGATCAGTATGATTTTAAAACCTGGACAGACATTGATTAAGGAATACCAGATCAGGCGAATTCTCGCGTGGCTGTATCCTGATCAATATCCTTCCGATGCGGCACAGCAGGTCAATTCCATTATGGCGATCGGCTCCGGTCAGCTCTATGGAAAGGGACTGGATACCACAGCCATTGAATCTGTAAAAAACGGTAACTTTATTCCAGAGGCACAGACAGACTTTATCTTTGCCGTTGCCGGCGAAGAGATTGGATTTCTTGGATGTTGTATCATCATCATTCTGGAAATGCTTATCGCCATTGAATGCATCCGTGTAGGACAAAAAGCAAGAGAAAGGTCTGGCTCGATTCTCTGCTGTGGTATGGGTGCACTGATTGCTCTTCAGAGTATCATGAATATCTGTGTTGCTACAGGACTGATGCCAAACACGGGACTTCCGCTTCCTTTTGTAAGTTCCGGTCTTTCTTCCCTGATTACACTGTTTGTTGGTATCGGGCTGGTATTGAATGTAGGACTTCAGGTTAAAAAATATTAACGAAAGGATGTACTGTTATGAATATCGGATTAGTAGCACATGATTCCAAAAAAGTACTGATGCAAAACTTTTGTATCGCATATCGTGGTATACTTGCCAAACACACCTTATTTGCCACTGGCACAACAGGAAGGCTGATCGAAGAAGCCACTTCCCTGAATATTAATAAATATATCGCCGGGCATCTTGGTGGTATTCAGCAGATTGCAGCCCAGATTGAGCATAACCAGCTGGATCTGATGATCTTTCTGCGCGATCCGCTTCAGCCAAAAAAGCATGAACCGGATATTAAAAATGTATTTCGGCTTTGCGACACGTACAACGTGCCTCTGGCAACCAATCTTGCCACCGCTGAGATGCTGATTAAATCCCTTGACAGAGGAGAGTTAGAGTGGCGTGAAATGTACAGATAGAGAACTTACCAGACAGGAACGACGAATGCAGATCCGCAGGCGTCAGCGCAGGAAGGCACTGAGCTTTCTGCTGTTACTGATCTGCCTGATCGTTCTGATTGGATTTATTGTATTTTATTTTTTATTCCGATCTCATGAGATCAGCTTTACGAACCCCTATGACATGAGCAGTCAGGTCTACGGTGTGCTGGAGACTCCACAGAAGGGTCAGAGAGCGGAACCCTTTACAAAAGACCTTTGTGTTACTGCCGGAGATGTTGCTTTTGAAGATGAGAATCTTCAGACTGCAGAGGCTGGCACGATTATGGATCTGAGTACGCATGAAGTGCTGTTTGCGCAAAACGTACATGAACGCTTATATCCGGCCAGCCTGACCAAGGTTATGACCGCTTTGGTTGCTATCAGGTATGGCAACCTGGATGATGTCATTACAATTGATGAGAATGCACTGGATATTGATCCGGAATCTTCTGTCTGCTATCTGGAGCTGGGGGATCAGTACACATTAAAGCAGCTGATTTATGGTATGCTGCTTGCTTCCGGTAATGATGCAGCGAATGCGATTGCATGGCATGTGGGAGGCAGTCTGGAGGGCTTTGTATCTCTTATGAATCAGGAAGCCGCTGCGATAGGAGCAACGAATTCACACTTCATGAATGCGCATGGTCTTCAGGATGAGAATCATTATACGACACCATATGACATGTATCTGATCTTTAATGAGGCCATCAAATACAGTACCTTTACCGATGCTATCAACCAGCAGAGTTACACGGTTACTTATACAGCCGGAGACGGAGAGCAGTATGAGCGTACCTGGTTTGCTACCAACTATTATTTTACTGGTGAAGCAACTCCGCCGGACAACGTAACAGTCTTCGGAGGCAAGACCGGAACCACAGATGAAGCTGGCGCCTGCCTTTCTCTGCTTACCAAGGACCCTTATGGAAACTCCTATTTCAGCATTATTATGAAGGCAGATACGAAAGATGATCTGTACAGTGACATGAATGATTTACTGTCAATAATTAACAAAAAACAGTTGTAATTTAGAAATGAATGCAGTATAATTTTACATATACGAAACCGAAGGAGGAGATTACGATGATACAGATAATCGCTGGAGAAAAAGGAAACGGAAAAACAAAGTGTTTACTGGACAAGGTAAATTCTGAAATAAAATCTGTACACGGTAATATTGTCTACCTGGACAAAAATTCAAAACATATGTACGAGTTAAATAACAAGGTTCGTCTCATTGATGCATCTGAATTCATGATTGACAATGCAGACAACTTTATTGGATTTATATGTGGTGTAATTTCCCAGGATCACGATCTTGAACAGATGTATCTTGACAGTTTTCTGAAAGTTGCCAAACTGGAAGGTGCTGATATCAGTGCTACTTTATCCAAGCTGGAAGCTATTGGTGAGAAATATCATGTAACATTTGTATTAAGCATTTCTATGGATCCGGCTAAGTTACCGGAAGATATGAAGAGTAAAGTGATCAACTAGTTGCATTTTACTACATATACGAAGTGTATCAGAAAAGAGAAAATGCCGGATAATGTCTATCCGGCATTTTTTTCATGACATATAGAAGAAGGTTCGCAGAGCGTGTATTCTATTGTTGGATGGTAACTATTCAGAACCCACTGTGAAGGTACTGAACAGTTACGTTAGATGTATTTGAATGTAAGGAGTAAGAATGGCTATACGGAAACCCAGAAAAAGCAAAGTTGTAAAAATCAATCATCATTCCATGCTAAATATTGGAACTTTCATGTTTGGAATTTTGTTTGTCTATATGATTATCTGCCTGATTATGTATCTGACCTCCCCGCATGTGACCGCATATGAAGTCACTGCAGGTCCGCTGTCCGGTAATTATAAATATACTGCACTGGCGCTTAAATCGGAAAAGGTCGTATACAGCACCGGCAGTGGAGATATTCAGTATTATGCCAGGGAGAACAGCAAAGTGGGAGTTGGGAACGCCATCTACTCGCTTGGAGCATTAAGTGCTCCCCAGTCTGAACTTGGTACACAGTCGGTGGATGCTTCCTCTGCGGATACAGACACCCAGGAGAGCACTGAGCAGACGGCGGCTGATCAGGGTACTGCACAGGATAACACGGATTTTTCCTCTTTTCGTAATATAGCGTCCAGCTTTTCCACGAATTATTCTTCCATGGATTATCAGACCGTATATAATTTTAAAGCGGATGCACAGACCGCTATCTTTGAAACTTATACACAGAATCAGACTTCGTCCAGCTATACCGGTCAGAATCTTATCACCACAGATACCGATGGTATTGTAGTTTATTCTATAGATGGTATGGAAGATAAGACAGCGGATGATGTTCGACTCAGTGATTTTAATAAAACCAATTACAAAAGAACCAATCTTCGCATGAAAGACAGCGTCAGTGCCAATGATCCTGTCTATAAACTGATCACCAGTGAAGAGTGGTCTCTGATCATTCCACTGGATATCAAGACTGCTACAGAACTGGCAGATTCCACTACAGTACGTTTTACTTTCCTGGAAGACAAATCAACATTTAACGCAGATTTTTCGATTCTTCAAAATGAGGATGGATTTTTTGGAAAACTGGATATCAGCAACTCTGTCATCCGTTTTGCCGGTGACCGTTTTATTGATATTGAGCTTCAGATCAATAAAGCCAGTGGGCTGAAGATCCCAAATACCGCCATTGCGGAGAAGACATTTTATCGGATTCCGAAAGAATATGTCTCTGTCAATGAAGACAATGAGGATGAAATCAGCCTGATTAAAGAGACCTATGATACAGATGGTTCTGCCATCACAAAATATATAACAGCTACAGTATATGACAAGACGGATACCGATTATTATGTAGATACCGGGCTCTTTGAAGAAGGAGATTATGTGCTGATGAAGGATTCCTCCAAGCGGTATCAGATATCTGAGACCAAATCTCTGATCGGTGTCTACAACATCAATAAGGGTTATGCCGTATTTCGTGAAATTACGATCATTGATGAAAATGAGGAATATTGTATTGTAGAGAGTAATTCCAGCTATGGACTGGCACAATATGACCACATAGCGCTGGATGCATCCACTGTAAAAGAAGATGCCATTGTGGTATGATGATGGAAAAAAGGAGATGTCACTGTTATGATAAAAGAAAATTATCTGGATGTACAAAAGAAGGTTGTTGCAGCCTGTGAACGCGCAGGAAGAGATCCAAAAGAAGTTACATTGATCGCTGTCAGCAAAACAAAACCAGTATCCATGATTGAAGAACTTCTTCCTCTCGGTGTGGTTGATTTTGGTGAAAATAAGCCTCAGGAGCTGAAGGAAAAATATGAAGTTCTGCCAAAAGATCTGAAATGGCACATGATCGGTCATCTTCAGAGAAACAAAGTAAAATATATCATCGATAAAGCCTGCATGATTCATTCACTGGAATCCCTTCGTCTGGCTGAGACAATTCAATCCGAGGCAGAAAAGCATCAAGTGATTATGCCGGTGCTGATTGAAGTGAATGCGGCACAGGAAGAATCCAAATTTGGTCTGACGCTGGATGAGACACCTGCATTCATTGAACAGGTCGCAGCTTTTCCAAATCTTAGGGTATCCGGTCTCATGACGATTGCTCCTTTTGTTGAAAACCCAGAAGATAACCGCGTTCACTTTCAAAATTTATATAATTTATTTATTGACATTAAACAAAGAAACATTGATAATGTAAGTATGTGCAATCTCAGCATGGGTATGACAAATGATTATGAGGTTGCCATTGAAGAAGGTGCCACCATGGTAAGAGTTGGAACCGGTATTTTCGGTGCCCGTTCTTATCCGGTATAAAGAAAAAAGATTGGAGCAAAAGAATGAGTTTTATCGATAAGATATTGAACGCCATGAAGTTAAATGATGACTACGATGACGATGATGATTTTTTAGATGATGATATGGATGACTATGAAGAAGAGCGTCCGAAAAAGAGCTTCTTCAAAAAGAACCAGTCAGATTCTTTTGATGATATAGATGATGATGACTTCGAAGAAGAACCATTAGCAAGAAAAAGCCTGAAGCAGCCAGTAAAGACTCTGAAGACAGTGAATTCTTCCAAACCGAAAACCAGCAATAATTACTCTGCACCAAAGGCCACTACTACCAGCAGCAAGGTTTCTCCGATTCGTACACGAAAAGCAGCCAATGATATGGCAGTATGTGTAGTGAAGCCACGTAACATGGAAGATGCACGGGAGATTACGGAGACTCTGCTGGCCAATTGTACTGTTGTTCTGAATATGGAAGGACTGGATCTGGATCTGGCACAGCGCATCATTGATTTTACCTCTGGTTCCTGTTATGCCATCAACGGCAATCTCCAGAAGATCAGCAACTACATATTCATCATTACCCCTGCATCAGTAGATGTATCCGGAGATTTTCAGGATCTTTTAAATGGAGCTTTTGATATTCCATCTATGAATTTTAATTATTAATTATTAATTATGACCAAAGAAGAGACTTTATTTCAGAGAAGACTACTGGATCTGGCAAACATGGCAGATCAGCGTAATATTGTATTATTCAGTGACTTTCTGAGTCTGAATGAATTGAATATTTACCATAGCAGCAAAAAAGAACTGGGATTTGTGACCTGCCGGCTCTTTGGAGGCTATGAAGCAGCGGAGCGTCAGATGATAGCATTTATACCTGATGCTCTTTCTTATGATATCGGTACTGACCCTGAGAGCCTTCCATATGGCTGGGAGTACCCCTTTTCCTGTATCCGTATTTTACCGCTTCATGAAAAATATGCGGATAAACTGACACACAGAGACTTTCTGGGGGCAATTTTGCATATTGGGATAGAACGCAGCAAAATCGGTGATATTTTACTGACGGAAGACGGAACTTATGTATTCTGCCATAACACTATGACAGAACTGCTTTGTCAGGAACTGACGCATATTAAGCATACATCCGTTTATGCACAGTGTACCGGCCTGAAGGATTTTTCCTGGCATCCGTCCTATGAGACGATTCATGGAACGGTAGCGTCTCTGCGGCTTGACAGCCTTCTGTCTCTGGCATTTAACTCATCCAGAAGCAGCCTGACATCACTGGTAGAAAATGGCAGTGTCTATGTAAATGGTCGTCTGACTACATCCAATGGCTATAAATTGAAAGAAAATGATATCATATCCGTCCGCGGCTATGGCAAGTTCAAATATTGTCAGACACTTTCTGAAACACGAAAGGGACGTCTGTCTGTTGAACTTCAGCGTTATAAATAAAAGAAAAGGAGTCGAAACACTATGGAAACAAATGCATCTACCTTACTGGTAAAAACGGGAAAAGACCAGAGTTATACCATTTATTTTGAACAGAGCTTTGCCGGGCTGGCTTCCTGCCTGGAGAAGGACTGTCACATCTCCGGCAGAAAGATCTGTATTGTTTCTGACAGCAATGTATTTCCATTGTATGGAGATGACATCGTAAAAGAGCTGAACGGAAAATGTGTACATTTAACCAGTTTTATTTTCCCTGCAGGGGAAAAGAACAAAACCCTGGATATCGTAAGAGACTTGTATGAACATCTGATTCTGGAACATTTTGAACGCCGGGATCTGATCCTTGCGCTGGGCGGCGGTGTGGTAGGAGATCTTGCCGGCTATGCTGCAGCTACTTATCTGCGGGGGATTGATTTTGTCCAGGTGCCAACTACGCTGTTGTCGCAGGTAGACAGCAGTATTGGCGGAAAAACAGGAGTAGATTTTGACAGTTACAAAAATATGGTTGGTGCTTTTCATCAGCCTTCCCTGGTTTATATGAATCTGAACACTTTGAAAACTCTGGATGCACAGCAGTTTGCCTGCGGCATGGGTGAGATTCTGAAGCATGGTCTGATTAAGAATGCGGACTACTATGAATGGCTGATTAATCATATGATGGAGATCAATGACCGGGAACTTCCGGTATTGCTGGAGATGGTTCAGGAAAGCTGTCGTATTAAAGGCGCAGTCGTAGAAAAAGATCCAACAGAAAAAGGAGAACGTGCCCTGCTGAATTTTGGTCATACCATCGGACATGCCATTGAAAAAGTTAAATCCCCGGAACTTCTTCATGGTCAGTGTGTAGCATTGGGGTCTGTAGCAGCTGCCTATATTTCTTTTAAGAGAGGCCTGCTGAGTACGGAGGAATTCTACGAGATTCGCGATATGAATGTTGGATTCGATCTCTCGTTCCTGGTAGATGGAATCAACAGTCAGGAAATTCTTCGTATTACCAAATCTGATAAAAAAATGGATGCAGGAAGGGTGAAATTCATTTTGTTAAAGGGAATTGGAAAGGCATTTATTGATCATACTGTAACGGATGAAGAAATGCTGGATGCCATTGAATTTCTTAATGCAGATAATCTGGAAAAGGAGTAGTTGCCATAACTTTGTTATGTCAACTAAAGAACTATTATGATGGATTCAAAGAAAAACAGACGGTTTTACTTCATCGGATTGGCAACATTATTTCTCCTGATATTACTGGATCAGCTGACCAAGTTCGCTGCAGTTCAGTTTCTGAAAGGCAATTCCAGTATTTCCATCCTTCCTGGCATATTGGAACTGTATTATCTGGAAAATCATGGAGCTGCCTGGGGAATCCTGGAAAATGCACGTTACTTTTTTCTGTTTGCTGCAGTGATTCTGGTGGGGGTTCTGTTTTATTATTATCGTCGCATTCCGACAGAGAAACATTGGAATTTCTGTCGTTTTCTTATGATTATGCTGGCATCCGGAGCCATCGGGAATGCGATTGACCGATTCTGGCATGGATATGTGATCGATTTTCTCTATGTTTCGATCATTGATTTTCCTGTTTTTAATGTAGCTGACTGTTATGTCACCCTTTCTATTTTTCTATTTTTCGTATATTACAGAAAAGAGGTAGGTACGTGGATCAGAAGCGACTCATAGCTTCCGGTGATTTTTCCGGCATTCGGATAGATAAGTTCCTTTCCGATCAGTTTCCGGAATTTTCCCGGTCTTATATTCAGAAATTAATCAAAGATGGCCAGGTAACTGCCGATGAAAAAGTGATCAAATCCAATTACAAAATCAGTGGATCGGAGGAGATTATCCTGACGATTCCTGATCAGGTGATTCCAGATATTCTGCCAGAAAATATTCCCCTGGATATTCTCTATGAAGATCAGGATCTGATAGTTGTCAATAAGCCAAAGGGAATGGTAGTACATCCGGCTGCCGGTCATTACAGCGGTACTCTGGTGAATGCGATTATGTATCACTGTGGTGATGAACTGTCCGGCATCAATGGTGTCATGCGGCCGGGGATTGTCCATCGGATTGATCAAAATACAACAGGAAGTCTTCTGATCTGCAAAAATGATATGGCACATAATGCCATCGCAGAGCAGTTAAAGGTTCATTCTATTACCAGAAAATATCGAGCCATCGTTCACGGCAATCTAAAAGAAGATCATGGTACAGTGAATGCGCCTATTGGCAGACATCCTGTTGACCGGAAAAAAATGGCCATAGAACCACGCAATGGAAAGGAAGCCATTACCCATTATCAGGTATTGGAACGGTTTGGTAACTATACTTATATTGAATGTCAGCTGGAGACAGGACGTACTCATCAGATTCGAGTTCATATGAGCAGTATTCATCATCCGATCGTGGGCGATGATGTCTATGGTCCGGCCAAATGTCCGTTTCCCGGATTGCAGGGACAGACTCTTCATGCTCAGGTGCTTGGATTTATTCATCCACGAACAGGTCAGTACATGGAATTCTCAGCTCCACTGCCAGAATATTTTGAAAACCTGTTAAAAAAATTACGCACCACTTCAGCCAGGTAATGAAGTGTATGATTCTTTGTACAATTTGCTGTACAATTTACTGCCTATATTGTATAATAGTAACGAAATTAATTTATCCAAAAGAGCAGGAGGAGATTACTATGGCATGTAAATCAATCATCACAATCGGAAGACAATATGGAAGCGGTGGAAGAGAGATTGGGCAAAAACTTGCTGAGGCTTTTGGAATCAAATGCTATGATAATGAATTATTAGACCGTGCAGCCAAAGAGAGTGGAATCTGTCAGGAGCTTTTTGAGAATCATGATGAGAAGCCAACTAACAGCTTTCTTTATTCTCTGGTTATGGATACGTATTCTATGGGATATGCATCTTCTGCATTATCCGGTATGCCGATCAATCATAAAGTATTTCTGGCACAGTTCAATGCCATCAAAGATATCGCAAAAGAAGGTCCATGTGTTATGGTTGGACGGTGTGCAGACTATGCACTGGAAGCGTTTCCGAATCATATCTCTGTTTTTATCTATGGAGATCTGGATACCAGAATTCATCGTATCGCCAAACGTCATGAATGGAGCGCTTCTAAAGCCAGGGATGCGATTACCAAAACAGATAAGCAGCGGGCAAGCTATTACAACTATTATACCAGCAAAAAATGGGGCGATATCAGCAGCTATGATCTCTGCGTGAACAGCTCTGTTCTTGGCATTGATGGTACCGTAGATTTGATTAAAAAATTCGTGGAAGAGAAAGAAGAGCGAAAGATTCCACGCCATTTATCGGAATAATTGCAGGAGAGTACAACCATTATGAAATTTGTGATTCAACGCGTGCAGGAGGCATCTGTTACCGTAGATCAGACCTGCATCGGTCAGATACATAAAGGATTTCTGGTTCTGATCGGGATCGGAAAAGATGACACCAGAGAGATTGCAGATCAGCTGATCAAAAAGATGATTCAGCTTCGCATCTTTGAAGATGAAAATGGAAAAACCAATCTGGCTCTCAAAGACGTAGATGGTAGCCTGTTGCTGGTTTCTCAGTTTACGCTATATGCCAATTGTAAAAAGGGTAATCGTCCAAGTTTTGTGGATGCCGCATCTCCGGATATGGCCAATACATTATATGAATACATTATTTCTGAATGCCGGAAACAAATTCCATGTGTAGAAACCGGCAGATTCGGAGCAGATATGAAGGTCAGTCTGATCAATGATGGTCCGTTCACAGTGATACTTGAGAATTAAATAAAAAAGAATTCCTCTGCCAGATTCGTTTTGATCTGACAGAGGAATTCTTTTTTACTGCAATCATATAGGGGAATCTAATCTTCCCTGAGGCGTACTGCAGAGGCAGCTTTGCGGCGTCTCTGGTCATCCATGGCAGCATAATGCTTTTTGGTGGTATTGACGTCCTTATGACCCAGAACATCAGCTACCAGATAGATATCACCGGTTTCCTGATAAAGGGCGGTACCATAGGTGCTTCGCAGTTTGTGTGGTGTAATTTTTTTTGTTCCTGTAATCTGAGAAGCATATTTTTTTACCAGATTTTCTACCGCCTTAATGCCGATTCGTTTGCGCTGGGTAGAGAGAAACAGCGCATTTTCATGGCCTGTAATTGGTGTGATGCCTTCCCGTACCGCCAGATAATCCCGCAGAGCAGCTTCTACTTCCTCACCAAAATAAACAATCATTTCATTTCCGCCTTTTCGGACAACTTTAATTCCATTATTTTTAAAATCTACATCATTCAAATCCAGTCCCACGCATTCCGATACACGAATTCCAGTTCCAAGTAAAAGGGTGATCAATGCCAGATCACGAACTTTTGTCTTTTCCCAGTAGACTTTTTTCTGGCCGGTCAGTTCATCACCGCCATGTTCGATAAAATCCAGCAGCATAGCCGTTTCATCCGCATCCAGACGAATAATAGCCTTATCATGAATCTTTGGCATGTCAACCAATACGGATGGATTGGTCTGAATCATTTCATGCTTATAATAGTAAGCGTAGAACCCTCTGAGAGCCACCATTTTGCGTTTTAAGGCACGTTCACCGTTCGTGTGAAGATTTTCCCGGTCACCGTATACTTTTAAGTATTCCAGGTATTCCTCGATGTCCAGAGCCTTGATCTGATCCAGAACGGATACCTGAATATCAGATATCGATTTACCTTTCAATGCAGGATTCTCATTTAAGAGAAACTGAAAAAACACACGAATGTCATACGCATAAGAAATCCTGGTTCGTGTAGATGTGGTCGGTTCAATGGCCCGGAAATAATCCTTTGCAAAAGGAGGAAGCGTTTTCAGAATTTCCCGTAAACGTAAGGTATTGTCAATGTCAGTTTGCTCATGGTATGTCATAGATGTCTGATCCATAAATATAAAAGTTCCTTTCCGAATTACTATCCATCTATTCGTTAAACTATGGTTTGTCGAATAGATATATGGGATATTATATCATCGTTTCAGACAAATGACAAGTCTGCATTTTCAGCCACGGATATTAATTCAACCCCATTATATATATGATCAAAGCTACAAGAATCAATATTATCCAACTAACGTATCGTCCTGCAATTTCCCAGTCAGATGGTTCTGCTCCATCCGTATCTCGAATCTGAAAGGCGAGATTCCAGCGGAAGATTTCGTCTGCATACAGAATCGAAAATGCATTGAATATACTAATAATCAAAGCACCAAGCCATGCCGTCCAGTTTCCTTTATGTGTCAGCACAGGATCATTCATCAGCTCCAGTATGTTGCCCGTAGATGGTTCATTTGGATCAATGATATTGCCGTCAATGTGCCTGCGTCCCATGAATTTTACCTGAATATATGATATTATTGTTTTCCTGTATCGGAACAAAAATAGAATTCTTATATTCATAACCTACTCTGGAGATGGTAATGGGATACAATATCGTAAATACCAGAGACATCAATAACATAATCAATAAAAAACATTTTTGATAACGATTTAAATTTTTGATTCTCTTTGAAAAAGTCATGTGCCTAACTGCTCCTCTCCTATTTCGACTATTGTATCATTACTGCTGTAAGTTTTCCAGATGATTTATGAATGTTAATTCGCTTTTAATGGTACTTCGTAAGTGAGCTGTTTTCCATTTTCTTCATCGTATTCGCTGAAGAGTACTGTTTCTACCTGATCCGGATCAATCACCCGGTCCAGTGGGAATGACACAACATATTCCTGACCTTCTTCACTTGTATATCCCGTGCTTTCACTACCGGCAGAGATATATTTCATCACAGTACCATCTTTTAACCGGATTCCAAAAGCAAATGGTGGTTGTGCAGGCCAGGCGACAGTCTGTATTTCACCGTTTTCATCCTCAAATTCTTCCATTCGTGGCTCTGTTTTTGGAAAATCATATGTGATGCGCATGGAAACCGGTGAAAGTTCTACTCCTGTGACAATTGTTTCCGTATCACCTAATTTTTCATTGGTTTCTATGTATTTAGCTGTATCAGCACCGCCAAGTGTCATATCCAGTATCCAGTTGCCTTCGATATCAGGGAAATATTGCGCCTTTGCCACAGTTCCAAGATTCTCTAATTCTACATGCAGCTGTTTGCCTGTAAAAAATCCTTTTTCATGGCTCTTCAGTATCATATGATACTCCAGACTGCCATCATCCATCACGTAATTTTCTATCATGGAGCCATCGGCCTCTGTTTCCGGTGCTGACCCATATGCATTCACAACCATTCCATCATTGCCCGAAATCATTCCATCATAGAATCTGCCGCCCCAGCTGACATCCTGTCCGTCTACGGTGACTGAAATAGTTTCAAAGTCTGGCTGCACCCCTTTTTCAACAGAATAGCCCTCTACCTTAAAGGAAAGATAGGTGTAATAATTATCGGTAATACTCTGCTGTGCTGTTACTGTCACACCTGCATCTGTGACGGATGCATCGGAAAATGCTGCCATGCCATTTGCTTCCAGATTCTTTTGCTGTTCCTCTGAAATACGCAGTTCCTCTTTCATTCCATGACTCCAGTTTGTATAAGCGGCATAGGCAGATACTGCACCAACAGTCAGCGTGGCAATGAGTGCCGCAACCATATATTTTTTCCGGGATTTTTTTACTGGTTTCTGATACGTTACGATTTTATCGCTGCTGCCGGCATCCTTTCGGATCTGTTCAAATGCCATATTTGCTTTTTCTGTTACAATATCAGGGATTTCAATATTTTGCTGCAATGTATAAATCGTATCATTTTTCTTCATTAATTTGCCCTCCTTTGCCGTAATTCAAAAGCTTCTGTCAGGCGGTCACGCCCTCTGGACAGTCTGCTTTTTACCGTGCCTTCTGAAAGATCCAGTATCTGGCTGATTTCACTGACTTTAAATCCTTCTACATAATACAGCATCATAATCAGTCTATATTTTTCTGAAAGAGAATCTAACGTCTGTTTCCATTCAATATTTTCATACTCCTGCTCACGGTACGCCGGATCTGGGATATAGTCTTCCCATGCTACTGTTTTATTTGCTCTGATCAGGTCATAGCATTTATTAACCAGAATTCTCGTCATCCAGGTACGAAAATATCCATCATGCTTCAAACTCCCCAATTGTTCCCAGCAGGCCAGTATGGTATCTGAAATAGCATCTGCCACATCTTCATCCTGTGATAAAATGGATCTGGCAGTTTTATACATGTTTTGCATCTGAGACTGCATCAGCTGTGTAAAAGCTTCTGTATCACCTCTTTTTGCCATATTGACTAACTTCTCCATTTTCCTTCTCCCTTCTGAAAATCTGTACGTACAGGAACAGGTTTTTAACTGTTCTATCTATTAGACGCAGAAAAATGCCAAATGGTTCCAAAAAATCTATAACATAACTTGAAGGACTGTTCTCCATAGACAGATACTTCTATGAAACAACAGTCCTTCAATGAATTTATTGTAGAGCAATTACGGGAACTGGAATAATGCGTCTCAGCTTTCGATCCGCAGCATACGATACCCGATACCGATATGGGTCTGTATATACTGTACTCCATTTTTATCCGGCTGCAGCTTTTTTCGCAGCGTTGCCATAAAGACTCTCAGGGATGCGACATCATTTTCGGATGTCCTTCCCCATATCTGCTGAGTGATATAGGTATGTGTTAGTACCTTTCCCAGATTGTGCGATAACAGACACAGCAGCTTATATTCAATTGGTGTCAGATGCAACTCTGTGTCTTTTAGATAGGTACAGCCAGCGGTATAATCGATTTTCAGATCCCCATTCTGAAACAGAGATGTTTCCTGGCTGTCACCAGCCTGAATGATGGAAAGACGACGTTGTGTCACCCGAATACGCGCCAGCAGTTCTTCTACAGAAAATGGTTTGGTGATGTAATCGTCTGCTCCTGCATCCAGTGCTTCGATCTTATCTGTATCCTCACTCCTTGCACTGATGACAATGATCGGCATATTGGACCAGGTACGGATCTTTTTTATGATATCGACGCCTTCCATATCTGGAAGCCCCAGATCCAGCAGCACAATGTCTGGGTTATGGGAGGATACCTCCAATAATGCGGTAGCACCGTTTTCTGCTGCCAGATACTTGTAATCATGGGTTTTTAAGGTTGTAATGATCAGGCTGCGGATAGGGCGGTCATCTTCCACAACCAGTATCGTTGTTTTATTCATGTAATATCACCTCACTGAGCTGTAATGTAAAAGTAAAGATGCATCCATGTGGATGATGATCCGTAAGAACCAGATTTCCATCATGCGCCTGAATGATCGATTTGCAAAGTGCCAGTCCAAGTCCCAGGCTTCGCTGACTGTCTGCAATCGTATTTTTCCCGGTGTAAAACATCTCAAATATATGCGGTTTCATTTCTTCGGAGATGCCTGCTCCGTTATCTTCTACGCAAACCTCCGCTTTTCCATTTATCTTTTTCCCACAAATGCGGATCACGGAACCTGGCGGTGTATACTTTATGGCATTGTCGATCAGATTCACCAGCACCTGAATAATAAGCCGCACATCCACACGTACCAGAAGCAATTCTTCGCACTCAGTCAGGATCTGATATGCTTCGTGTTTACGACTGACATGACGCAGAGATTCCGCAATGATTTCATCCAGAAGCTGATCTGTGAATTTGAATTTCAAACGTCCATCATTCAGTCTGGTAATGGATAACAGATTTTCTACCACCCCGGTCAGCCATTCTGCGTCCTCATAAATATCCGTATAAATCTGCTGCCTGGTGGCATCATCCAGTCCGTTTCCATTGTTCAGAAGCATATCTGCATTCCCGGATATCGAACAAAGAGGAGTTCGCAGGTCATGGGATATCGCACGCAGCAGATCTGCCCGAAGTTGTTCATTTTTAGCCAATACAGCATTTTTTTCTTTTTCCAGTGCATTCCGGGAATTTTCCATAGCCAGCGCACATTCATTTATCACAGAAAGCAACACGCTATATTCAAAAGAATCCAGCGGATGGTTCTGTACGGGAATTCCAATAACCCCATATACGTGATCTTCAATACGAATAGCCAGATACAGGCACCTGGCATTACTGAAATGTCTGGTAGTTGCCCCTGCCCGCTGGCAGTTTTCATATACCCATCTGGCAGCTTCTGCTTCCGTCTGTACCAGAAGCTGCTCTTCTGCTTTCGTTTTTTCTTCTTCCTCATCCTGATTCTGGCTATGAAATACCATACCATCGGATAATACTTCATTTTCTGACACATAGGCCACAATGCTGCGATTCAGCAGGCGCACCAGCTGCGTACAGGTTACACTTAAGATCTCGTTACTGCTTTTCGCTTTTTGCAGCAGCTGGTCTGTGTCAAACAGGATCTGCGTACGAAAAGCCAGCTGGGCCGAAAGCCTTGCATGATTTTTTAATTTTGCTGCCAGTGTTCCGGTAAGTACCGAAGAGATCAGCATAATCAGAAAGGTCACAGGATATCCTACTGCATAGGTCTGAAAAGACATCCTTGGCGCTGTAAGGAAAAAACAAAACAACACGACACTTAAAAAAGAACCCGCAAGACTGCAGAGATATCCATTGGTCAAAATGGAGGTAAGCAATACGCCAAGCATATAGGTCGTCACAATATTCGTATCGGTAAAATGATGCTTTTGAAATACCAGACCAATCAGCGTACACACGACAAAGATCGATATGGTCACTAGTATATCTTTCACAGATGGCTTTTCCGTATACAGGGGGAAATGTGGCTTGTGATAAGTTACAGTGCCGAACGTATCCGGAATGATATGAATATCAATGTCCGGGATCAGTGATATCAATTTTTCTGTCAGTGTCTGTCTGCTGAAAATATGGTTCTGTCTGACATTACTCTGTCCTATCACAATTGTGGTTACACTGGATAGCTGTGCATATTCTGCAATCTGCACCGGCACGTTTTCTCCGTGCGTCATAACAATCTCAGCTCCCATCTTCTCAGCAAAACGGATATGCTTTTCCAATCTCTCCTGATCAGAGTGTTCCTGTCTGACTCCATTCTGTACATAAAGCGCTGTAAAGCGTGAATGGAAGGTATAGGCCATCTTTGCTGCAGTAGCTATAATTTTTTCATTGGATGGAGATCCCGACAGACAAACGAGAATATGCTCGTCTGTCTCTTGCTTTTTTTCGTCAGGTATATGAGAATTCATTTTTAGCCACCTTATTTTTCAAATCTTGTTATGAATACTATTCTACAGAAATTTTATCACAAATCCAGTTTATTTTTTTCGTTTTTATATTTATTTTGAATGATGTCCCATTTCCTCACCAGCCAGAATCCAAAACCACCAAATAGAATCATACCGACTATAACTAAAATATCCAGCACGCTTTTTCACCCCTTCTCATTAGATATGAAAACATTTTCGAATTTCTTTGTATTCTCCCAGAACCAGCAGGGTGACATTCTCTGTAAGAAGCGTATCTGCCGATATGGTGATACTGATTTCCCCGTCCTTTTTTGCTGCAAGAATATTAATATTGTGTCTTTTGCGAATATCCAGTTCACCAATGGTTTTTCCCACCCATGTTTCCGGTACCTCTACTTCAAATATAGCATGGGACGCATCGACTTCCATATAGTCCAGGATATGATCATCTGTATAACGGATGGAAGCCCATTTTGCCACTTGTTTTTCCGGGTAGACAACTTTGTCTGCACCATTACGCAAAAGAAACTTTTCCTGTACATCCCGTTCTGCACGGGAAATAACCAGTTTCGCTCCAAGCTCTTTTAACAGGGAGGTTGTTTCCAGAGAACTCTGAAAATCTCCTCCAATGGCCACGAAGCAAATATCATAGTTTCCGATTCCAAGAGACTTTAAAAATTCCGCATCGGTACTATCTCCAATCTGTGCATTGGTGACAAAAGGCAGGACTTTATTTACTCGTTCCTCATTGACATCTACTGCCATCACCTCATGTCCCAGCTGATTCATCTGCAGGGCAATGTGTTTTCCAAAGCGTCCCAGTCCAATTAGTAATATATTTTTCATGTCTGTCTCATCTCCATTTTATCCAACTGTTATTTTCTCTAATGGTAATTTTGCATTTCCTGTTTTCTTTTTTGAAAATACCGCATAGATCAGTGTCAGTCCGCCGACCCGTCCCAGATACATCAACACAATCAGCACATACCTGGAAGCAAGATGCAGTCCTGGTGTCACTCCAAGCGTCAGTCCTACTGTTCCCACAGCAGAAGCCGCTTCAAAAAGACTGTCGAGAAGCGGTATTCCATTCTGAACACTGATGAGAAACCCACCACCTAAAAACAGTCCCAGATACATCATAGCGATCGTTGCCGCATTTTTTATCACATTACAGTCTATTCTGCGGCCAAAAGCACTCACTTCTTCCCTGCTGCGAAAAGTAGCAACTGTATTCAATATGAGGATCGTAAATGTGGTTGTTTTCATGCCTCCGGCAGTGGAACCAGGAGAGCCTCCAACGAGCATCAGCAAAATCATGACTGCTTTTGATACCTCTGTCATATTGGAAAGATTTTCTGTATTAAATCCGGCAGTTCTTGGTGTAACCGCCTGGAAAAGAGAAGCGAGAAAACGTTTGCCGGCAGGCATTTCCTGAAAATCAGAAAAGAAGAAAAACAGAGCCGGCAGGATAATCAGGACCAAGGTGGTGCCAAGAATAACTTTGCTCTGCATCCGATAACGTTTCAGTTTCCCCCTGTTCGTACAGATATCTTCCCAGGTAAGAAATCCAATTCCTCCAATGATGATCAATAACATAATCACTACATTGACGATGATATTTCCGGTATATCCGGTAAGGGAAGGATAAGTATTTTCTGCTGTACCTAAAATATCGAATCCAGCATTACACAATGCGGAGATCGAATGAAAAACAGACATCCAGATTCCTTTTCCCCCGTAGTCACGGAAAAATACAGGTAATAACAGCAATATTCCACATAGTTCAATCAAAAATGTCCCTTTTAAAATAAATCTGGTCAGTCGGACAATTCCACCTACCTGAGGCGCTGAAATTGCATCCTGCATGGTGCTGCGCTGCATAAGTGAAATCTTTTTCCCTGACAGTATCGTTACTGCAGAAGCAACTGTGACGACTCCAAGCCCTCCGACCTGAATCAGAATAAGGATCACAGCCTGTCCAAAAACAGACCAGTAACTACCGGTATCACGGACTGCCAATCCAGTCACACACACCGCTGATGTTGCGGTGAAGAGAGCATCGTGGAAAGAAGTGACTGCTCCTTTTGCGGATGAAATAGGGAGCATCAGTATGAATGCTCCAAGCAAAATCACACCTGCAAACCCAAGAATGATTACCTGAAAAGTAGTCAGATGTTTTTTCCTGTGCATATTCTCTGGCATAACACTCTTATACTCCTTTCAAATCTTTTCGCAGTTCATTATATAAAGACACATTCTAAAATAGTGTAAGAATTTCAGATATGGTATTAAGATTACATAAAGACTATTTACAAGAGAACTTTGGCCTCTACATTTACATTTTTTTCCTGAAATGATATGATTTTGAAAGATAGAATTTTATAAGGAGATCTTAACAATATGTATACCAACTCCGCTTACTGGAATCAGTCGAAAACGGATTTTCATGATCAGACGCACCCGCTTTTTATTGAGAGCTGTGGAATCTGCCGTCTATATACCCTGGACAAACGGCCAACGAACCGGCCAAACGGCCGTCTGGATTATCAGATTCTCTATGTGGCAGCAGGAAAAGCCTATTTTATGATAAATGGAAAAGAACGTATTGTAGAGTCTGGGAACATGGTGATCTATCGTCCCAAAGAGCCTCAGTTGTATTATTATCATGCGGTGGATCAGACAGAGGTCTGCTGGATTCATTTTACGGGAAACGATGTGGAAAATATTTTAAACCGCTATGGAATTCACCCGGACACTCATGTATTTTATACTGGCACTTCCATGGAATATAAGAATCTGTTCCTGTCTGTGATACAGGAATTACAGCTTACCAAAGAAGATTATGAAGAAATGCTGGTTCACTATTTTATGGAGCTTCTGATCCGTATTCACCGCATGTCCTTTGTAAAGCCACATAAAAAGAGCATGCAGATTTTCCGAGATATGGATGAGGCGGTAGAATACTTCCGCCAGCACTACAGTGAGCCGATCAGTGTAGAGGCTTACGCAGCGGAGCACAATGTCAATACCGGTGGATTTATAAAGAACTTTAAGGCTTATACCGGAACCACCCCGGCACAGTTCATCCAGTCAGTACGGATGATGAATGCCAGGGTGATGTTGGAAACTACCGATAATAATATTTCTGAGATCGCAGATCTGGTGGGATACGATGATCCACTGTACTTTAGCCGTCTGTTCCGGAAGCAGTTTGGCTGTTCTCCTTCCCAGTTCCGGAAACGTGATCTGAGCTGATACAAAAAACCGCTTTCAAAAGGCTGTTCCCTCTGAAAGCGGTCATTTCATTTAAGTCAATTTGTTTTTAGTCTTCGTATCCGTTCGGATTCTGTGACTGCCATCTCCAGCTGTCTTCACACATCTCACGGATACCGTTTTCAGCTTTCCATCCCAGTTCTTTCTCTGCCTTGGATGCATCAGAATAACAGGTGGCAATATCGCCAGGTCTTCTTGCCTTGATCACATATGGGATCTTTACGCCAGTTGCAGCTTCAAAGTTCTTGACAATATCCAGAACGCTGTAGCCTTTTCCGGTTCCCAGATTGTAGATATTCAGTCCCTGATGCCCTTCCAGCTTCTTCAGAGCCTTTACATGCCCCTTTGCCAGGTCTACTACATGGATATAATCTCTGACGCCGGTTCCGTCCGGTGTATCATAGTCATTACCGAATACGCCCAGTTCTTTTAACTTGCCCACTGCAACCTGTGTGATGTATGGCATCAGGTTGTTCGGGATACCGTTCGGGTTCTCTCCCATGGTTCCGCTCTTATGTGCACCGATTGGGTTGAAGTATCTCAGTAATACCACATTCCATTCTGGATCTGCCTTCTGAATATCGGTCAGTATCTGCTCCAGCATAGACTTGGTCCATCCATAAGGATTGGTGCACTGTCCCTTCGGGCATTCCTCCGTGATTGGAATGATGGCAGGATCACCATAAACAGTTGCAGAGGAAGAAAAGATAATGTTCTTTACTCCATGCTGTCTCATGACATCTACTAAAGTCAATGTTCCGGCAATATTATTCTCATAATATTCCCATGGCTTTGCTACTGACTCTCCTACTGCCTTCAGTCCTGCAAAATGAATACAGGAATCAATCTGCTCTTTGTCAAATACTTCGTTCATTGCCTCTCTGTCAAGGATATCTGCTTTATAAAAAGTAACGGGCTTGCCTGTGATTGCACTGACTCTGTCCAGCGCTTTTTCACTCGCATTACTTAAATTATCTACAACTACTACATCATAACCTGCGTTCTGAAGTTCTACTACAGTGTGGCTTCCAATATATCCTGCACCACCTGTTACCAAAATTGCCATAATCGGTTCCTCCTTTTTCTCCTGTGATCTCAGATCTTCATGATGTTCTCTGTTATCATCATTTAATCATAAAAGATCATAGTTGTACATAAACAGAATAACACAAAACATGGACAAAATGCTATAATTTTTTTACTTTGCTTTCTGTAATGTCACGCTTTTCACATAAATATGTTATTTTATCCACAATATACTTCTCTATCTGCAAGTAACTATACCTCATTTCCGCTATTACATATTCTTATTGTACCTGTAATAACGAAAAAATATTAGCAATTAACTTTACAGGCAATTAGTTTCATGATAGGAAGTATATTCGTAAAATAAAATTTGAAGATACTTTCGTTTCTGCAAAAGTCATTTTCGCTTATATATTTTATAATATCACAGACAGCTATGTTTGTCACATAAAAGTTTTGAAACTCAAATAAAAAAACGGAAGTCATAGTGTTATCCGCAATCGCCAGTATCTACAGCTATTTTTTATCTTCCGAATAATACGGAACGAGTATCTTTTGTCCATACTGTAGTTCACAGCCCAGGTTATTAATCTTCTGAATCTCACTCACATAGGCCCTTCTGGATGTATATTCTTCTGACATGAAGCGATCTGCAATACTCCACAAGGTATCTCCACGATCCACTCGAACCTCAGTATAATATTTAAAAGCAGCAGGCTTCTCTGCAACTACCTGAAAATTGCAGAAAAATATAGCCAATAAGAAAGAAACAGACAATATGGACATGCATAAGGATATTCGTCTGTTTCTCTTTATCTGTTTTCTTCTTAATTTTTTTGTTCTACTCATTTTTCATCCCCCATTCCAAATAAGAACATTTGTTCTGTATGAATGTATTATATTGCAAGAACATATGTTTGTCAATTGGTTTTCGAACATTCGTTCTTGTTTATTTATCGTGCAAGATGACTTTTAAGCATGTACTAATTACGCAGAAAAAGTTCCGCTCTGAAAAAGAAGCAAACAGCTGATTCTGCCGTCTGGTATCGGATAGCCAGAACCGATTCGACAGCGGAAAAGAAGATTCAAGAAAATTTCACAGAACATTTGCTGTGATATGCAACAAAAAATCCCCCAGCCTTCTGACTGAGGGATCTCATAGATTATGTATTTGCTTTTTATTCCACACCCAGATTCAACAGGCTGCTTCCTGTATTTCCAGATGTATTACCCGTTGTGGTTGTTGATATGCTGCTTCCACCAAATACCTGTTTTGCCTTTTCCAGTCCAGGGCCAAGTTCTTCTATAGTACGGTCATAGGAATCCTGGGCTTCCTGCTGAATATCACTGATGCCGGTTGTCTTTTCAATGTTCGCCACATCATCCAGTGGCAATATATAATACTTGGAGCCGTCATTATCCTGATAACGGTACACCCAGGTTGGCAGCAAATCTATGTCTTTGATCTCTACACTGCCATCGCTGTTCTGATGTAGAGTCAGTGTCACCATAGCTCCGTCTTCCGTATGTCCGGTTGGCATCTCATCCATCAGGTATGTGCGCTGGTTGCTCAGTGCATTTCCCTCTGAATAAATACAGAACATATGTCCACTGCCATCGGAAGTATCCAGCACATCGATCGGCTGCTCACAATGAGGATGCCCGCCAATGATTGCATTCACGCCAAGATCACACAGTTTCTGCGCCATCTCATCCTGATAGTCCGCTTCCTCCAGCTGATATTCAATGCCCCAATGCATCTGCGCAATGATGAACTGGGCACCATCTGACTTCATAGATGCAATATTGTTCTGTATTTCTTTATAAAAACTGTCCAGATCATTATAATCAAAAGAATTCACCAGATCCCAGTCTTCTTCTGCCAGCGGAATTCCATTCAGATTGGTACCGGTTCCGTCAGTCTCATAGACATAATCAATGAATCCGACTTTCACACCATTGATCTCTTCCACCACATACTGCTTATCAGAATTCTTTTCCCGAACACCAGAAAATGCAATGTTTTTTTCATCATAGACCTGCATGGTACGATGGAATCCATCTGAACCGCCATCGTAAATATGATTGGTAGCCAGAAATTGAAGATCTACACCACTGTCTTTGATGTTTTCAATAATTATATCTGGTGAAAGGAACAACGGATATCCGGAATATCCGGCTTCCGGTCCGGCCAGTGCCCCTTCAAATTCGCAGGTCATAAAATCCGGTGCACTGTAATACGGCGTAATATATTTATAGATGGTAGAAAAATCGTAATTTCCTTCTGCATCCGGATAAGAATCAATGAATGGAGAATGAAGCAGCATACATCCTGTACTTCCTATGGTAATATCTTTTTCCGGATATACATAAGCTGTTTCTGATTCGGTTTCGATTTCTGTTTCTGGAGCCGTTTTTACATAACCAGCTGCTCCATGGATCACATTGACGCATAAAATCACTATACCCACACCAAGAATCGGAGTAAGAATGCTGGTCTTCCATTCTCCGCCAAACCATTCACGGACAAGATACCTGCCATATTCCTGCGGCGTGAGTTCTGTGCGAATATTGGCATGGCGTTTCTTTTGCATCTCCCGTTCAGACTTCCACAGATTCACATTCCTTCTGAATTGTCTCTTAATCTTTCTCAGATCCAGATCTCCTGAAACAGTCTTTTTTATTTTCTTTTTCGTTTTTGGAGTTTCAGTGTTCTCCCCTGTGTCAGAATCTGTCGTTTTTGTTACTTCATTTGTATCTGTCGCTGAATCAGATACCGTTTTATTCTCATTTTCTTCTATCTCTGTATCTGATTCTGAATGATCATCCTGAATGTCTTTTTGAGGTTCTTCCTTCGCCTTATTTGTTTTCTGTGAAGCTGCTTCCATGCGCTTTCTGCGCAATTCCTCAAGACGTTTTTCACGACTGTATACCGTGTTCCATGCTTCCCGTACAACCGGCTTGTCTGTTTCCGTTATACTTTTTGTAACGGAATTTTCTTCTGTTCCATGTTCTTTTTCCCTGGTATTTTCTGCATCCATTCCATCTTCAGGAAGGCTTTCTCTGCTATGTTCTTCGTCCATCTTTCTCTCCCTCATGTCCTATCAGACTTACTCTCTGGTATCATAGCATTTTTTCCATCATTTGTCATCGTTTATTCTTGATTATCACAAAATGGATTAACAGTGACAAAAGCAGTGACAAATCGTCTGAAAATTGGTGCAAAGCGGAGAATAAAAAGCCCCAGTGCCGCAGCACTGGGGTAATTTTTTAATGATGGAATAACCGGATTCCGGTAAATGCCATGACCATCTGGTATTTGTTACAGCATTCGATTACCAGATCATCTCTGACGGATCCACCTGGCTGTGCAATGTATTTCACACCACTCTTATGGGCACGTTCAATATTATCGCTGAATGGGAAGAATGCATCAGATCCCAGTGTCACACCGTCCATCTGATCTAACCATGCACGTTTTTCTTCTCTGGTGAGGACTTCCGGCTTTTCGGTAAATACTTTTTCCCATGCGCCGTCTGCCAGTACATCCATGTATTCTTCACCGATATAGACATCAATGGCATTGTCACGGTCTGCACGGCGGATACCTTCTTTGAATGGAAGGTTCATAACCTTTGGATTCTGGCGGAGCAGCCAGTTATCTGCCTTCTGACCAGCCAGACGGGTACAATGTACGCGGGACTGCTGTCCGGCTCCAATACCGATAGCCTGTCCATCTTTTACAAAGCAGACAGAATTGGACTGCGTGTATTTCAGCGTAATCAAAGCAATCTTCATATCTCGGATCGCATTTTCTGGCAGCTCTTTATTTTCTGTTACAATATTGGATAACAGTTCATCATTAATTGGCAGTTCCTGACGTCCCTGTTCGAAAGTAATGCCAAATACTTCTTTATGTTCGATCGGTGCAGGTCTGTATGCCGGATCAATCTGAATCACATTGTAGTTGCCGTTTTTCTTTGCTTTCAGAATCTCCAGTGCTTCATCGGTATAACCAGGTGCAATCACGCCATCAGACACTTCACGTTTGATCAGCATGGCAGTGTCTTTGTCACAGGTATCGGAAAGTGCAATAAAATCTCCAAAAGAAGACATTCTGTCTGCGCCTCTGGCTCTTGCATAAGCGCTGGCCAATGGAGAAAGTTCACCGCAGTCATCTACCCAGTAGATCTTTGCCAGTGTATCCGTCAGTGGCAGTCCAATAGCTGCTCCTGCCGGTGATACATGCTTAAATGAGGTAGCTGCCGGAAGCCCTGTTGCTTCTTTTAGTTCTTTTACCAGCTGCCAGCCATTCAAGGCATCCAGAAAATTGATATATCCTGGTCTTCCGGATAATACGGTAATTGGCAGCTCTCCTTCTTTCATGTAAATTCTGGAAGGCTTCTGATTCGGGTTACATCCATATTTTAACTGTAATTCTTTCATGAACTTATTCGCTCCTATTCCATTATGCTTCATTTTTATTTACAATCTTCGTCTCATATTCTCCTGTCTCAATATTGATATATCTGACAAACAGGGAAACTTTATTGTCTGCATTCAGACTGTTCCATAAAAGCTCTGTGAAAATCTCGATATTATCCTGAATTGCTACCAGCTTTGGTTCTCCTTCAAAGCTTGGCAGTGGATTGCCGTCACAGAGATAAGTATGAATAAAATGTCCCTCACCGGCTACCGGATTTTCATAAGAAAAAGTATATCGGTTGCAGGCAGCAGGATTGCCGTTGTTGCTCTTTAAAATGGACATCTGATAATCAAACCTGCCATTTTCTACCGTCAGCATACCGGAAATACGTGGTGTATAATTCGGTGCATCCGGTTCGAATTCCCGGCTTCTTAAAGACTGCTCAAAAGTAAGCCCTTTTGAAATACCATCGTATACCGTATCTGTCTGATCTCCGTTGGTTACAATTGTCTCTTTTCCAAGTACACGAACTGGTGCATAAATAATCAGGCTCGGATCAGTCAGCTTCGATGGATCATAGGCCTGTGTACGGATTCCATCGCCTTCGGTTACGAATACACGGTTTCGGCTGTTCTCGCTGCGGCCCATGATAAAATACGCCGTCACTGCATATTTGCCGTCCTCCGATTTTCCAATAACAATTCCTCTTCCAGGATAAGCATTTCCTTTCAATTCCTGTTCCAGTGATAACATTTTCATAAGTGTTCTCCTTTCAGTATGAATTCAAGTGCATATTCCCTGCCCGGCCTTTTCCAGTAAAAATAAGTCTTTTTTGCAATAAAAAAACCTGGGGACGCACTTAGAAAAAGACGTCACCCAGGCGGTCGGCTCTCAAACGTTGTACTCCCTGCAGGTTTTCCCTGCTCATCCGCCAGTCGTACAACTTCTTTTATCTTACACTATTCTTTTCAAATTCTCAAGCATTTTTTTGCGGGCAATGAGCCAAAGTCTGTGCCGGCACAAGACCCTGGCGACTGCTGCGATAACTTGAGAAACTCGCAAAGCGTATTTCTCATAGTTGCATTTCCATACAAAATATTATATACTGATAACAGAATACATGTTCGGGAGGACACAATACATGTCATATGGAAAAATCAGTCCGAAGCAGACTGAGATCTTAGAATATATTAAAAGTGAAATTATTAACCGTGGCTTTCCCCCAGCTGTCCGTGAAATCTGTGAAGCTGTGAATCTGAAGTCCACTTCTTCTGTTCATTCTCATCTGGAGACCCTGGAGCGAAATGGCTATATCCGCCGTGATCCGACCAAGCCAAGAGCGATCGAGATCGTAGACGATAACTTTAATCTTACCAGAAGAGAACTGGTGAATGTTCCGGTAGTTGGCCGTGTAGCCGCCGGTGAACCGATCCTTGCAGTGGAGAACGTGGAGAATTATTTCCCGATTCCCGCCGAGTTCATGCCGAACAGTCAGACCTTTATGCTGAATGTCAAAGGAGAAAGCATGATCAATGCGGGGATTCTGGATGGAGATCAGATTCTGGTGCAACAGCAGTCCACGGCAGAGAACGGAGATATTGTAGTAGCCTTGATTGATGACAGCGCTACTGTTAAGACCTTTTACAAAGAAGATGGCTATTATCGTCTTCAGCCAGAGAACGATACCATGGAGCCGATCATTGTAAAAGACGATCTGAAGATCCTCGGGAAGGTCATTGGCGTATTCCGATTCTTTCACTGACAGAATAAAAAGACCACACAGAAGCGATATCCATTAAGATCCTTCCATGTGGTCTTTATTCATTTTTCCAACAAATCTATTTCAGTTCATCCAGTGAAATGGTCTTGCCGTCTCTCCAGATTCTCTCCAGATCATAGAACAGACGATTTTCTGAATCAAATACATGTACAATGATATCATTATAATCCAGCAATACCCAGTTTGCTGTCGCATATCCTTCCATCTGCTTTGCTTCGTAACCTGCTCTTCCCAGTGTCTCATCAACATTGTCTACCAGTGCCTGCACCTGATTCTTATTGGTACCACTGGCAATGATAAAGTAATCAGCCAGTACAGATACTTCTGTAATATCAATGACCTTGATATCCTCGCCCTTTTTATCTTCCAGGGCCTGTACTGCAAGCTTTACCATTTCTTTTGATTTTAAATTTTCCATTCTGCGCTCCTTTACTGTGCAGATTCTCTCTGCGCCCTATAATATTCATAGGTCTGCATGGTCATCGGGTCCATTTTTTTGGAAGACTTCTCCAGATACACCAGGGTATCGGAAAGAATCTTAAACAATGCTTCATCCAGATCTACAAAGGCCATCTTCCGTACCTCTTCCAGATTGGATGCTTTATTTCGCATCGGCTCAATATAATCCGAAATATAGATAATTTTCTCCAGAAGTGTCATCGCCGGTTTGCCTGTGGTATGACATGCGATTGCATCCAGAATCTCTGTATCCTCGATATCATATTTTGCCTTTGCAATATAGGCTCCCACCTTTGCATGCAGCAGAAACGGACTCATCTTTTCTGCTTCTGTAATCTCGATATGATTCTTCTCACAGATCTTCAGTTTCTTGCCATCCGGCATACACTTGGCACAGTCATGAAGAATTCCGGCGATCTGAGCCTTTTCCAGATCCTCTCCATACCGCATTGCCAGTGCTGCTGCTGTATACATGACTCCTTCTGAGTGTTCAAAACGGTCACGATCCAGATATTTCCGCAATGTTTTTTTTGTTTTTGAAAAATTGTAACTCATCTTAGATCTCACACTTCCTAAAGTTTGTTCTGCATTTACATATGATACAAGCCTGTATTTTTAATGTAAGAAATGACCGGATCAGGCAGATAATACCGCACACTTTTTCCCTCTCTGATCCATTCACGGAGCATTCTGGAAGACAGATCCATATTCGGTGCATCCAAAATGCGAATATCACACTCAAACTTCTGTGACAGATGCTGAATCTGCAGTTCCAGAGCCTGATCACTGACATGATCCCTTACTGCGGCCACCAGAACAGCCAGCTGCGAGATCCGCTCCGGATCCTTCCACTCTTCAAAAGTAAAAAGGGAATCTGCTCCCATGATAAAATAGTACTCCACATCTGGATTCTGGGCAGTCAGACGCTCCAGTGTCTCTCTGGTATAGGAATACCCCATCTCATGGGCGTCATCCAGAGATAGCACCAGATGCGGATTATCCTCTATGGCGAGACGCACCATTTCAATGCGCTCTTCCAGGGATGCCCGGTCACCCAGATTCTTTTTATGTGGTGGATTGCCACATGGCATAATCATCACCTCATCCAGGCCAAACTGATAATAGGCCCTCTCAGCGAGAATTAAATGGCCCACATGAATGGGATCAAATGTTCCACCTAAAATACCTATTTTTCTCTTCATTGGATTTACCCCTCATTATTTTGGAAGCATAATCTTCTTTTTGTTTTCTTTTCCCTCTTTGTATAATACGATCTTTTTACCAATCACCTGTACCACCTGTGACTTGGTACGTTCTGCTACCATCTGAGCCAGTTCTTTCGGGTCATCCATACAATTCTGAAGCACGCTGATCTTAATCAGCTCCCGTGCTTCCAGTGCTTCTGCAATCGCTTTGGTGTTCTCCGGTGTCAGGCTGGCCTTTCCAATCTGGAAAATCGGATCCATGGTCATCGCAAGACTTTTCAAATATGCTCTCTGTTTACTTGTCATGCTGTTTTCCTCTATTTATAATAATCAAATGCAAGACCATACATACGGACAGTATCGCCCTCCTGTATGCCTGCGTCTTCAAGTTCCTGTAAAATACCGGTATCCTTTAAGAAATTCTGGAAGAACAGGAAGCCCTTTTCTGACTCCAGATTGGTATAACCCAGCATCTTTTCAATCTTCGGTCCTTCCACAATGTAGGTATGATCGTCTTCCTCAGATTTCGTAACGGTATATGGAAGATTATCATCAATCCGCACTTCATCTGGGAAGAATTCCTGTTCAAATATCATCGGTTCCTGTGGAAGTTCATTTAACAGATCCCGTACATAATACAGCAATTCCTTCAGTCCTTTTCCGGTTACCGCTGAAATCGGGAATACTTTGATACCCTGTGGCTCAAATTCATCCTTCAGTTTCTGTACCGGATCCTCACCATCTTCTGTATAAATGGCATCGATCTTATTCGCTGCAATCACCTGCGGTCTCTTAGAAATCTCCTCATTATAAGCACGTAATTCTTCATTGATCTTGTAAACATCTTCAATCGGATCTCTTCCTTCGGTAGATGCTGCATCTACCAGATGAATCATGACCTTGGTACGCTCAATGTGACGCAAAAACTCATGTCCCAGTCCCACACCTTCGGATGCGCCTTCGATCAGACCAGGAATATCCGCAATGACAAAGCCGCTGCCATCCAGGTCTACTACACCCAGATTCGGGCTTAATGTGGTGAAATGATAGTTGGCAATCTTTGGCTTTGCATTGGTAACATGAGCCAGCAGTGTGGATTTACCCACATTCGGGAATCCTACCAGTCCCACATCTGCGATCACCTTCAGCTCCAGAGATACCACCAGCTCCTGTGCCGGTTTACCTGGCTGTGCATACTTTGGCACCTGCATAGTAGAAGTAGCAAAATGCTGGTTACCCAAGCCACCTCTTCCACCCTTTAAGATGATCTGTCTCATATTGTCGCCAGACATATCGGCAATGACTTTGCCGCTCTCTGCATCTTTAATGACAGTTCCTTCCGGAACCTTTAATACTATATCGGAGCCATTTGCACCATGACATCTTGATTTTCCGCCATTCTCACCCGGTTGTGCGCTGAATTTGTGCTTGTGACGGTAATCTCCCAGCGTCGTCATTCCTTTGTCTACCTCAAAAATGACGTCACCACCTTTGCCTCCGTCACCGCCATCCGGTCCGCCAGCTGCTACAAATAACTCTCTTCGAAAACTGACATGTCCATCGCCGCCCTTGCCGGAACAAATCGTGATTTTCGCTCTATCTGCAAACATATTTTACCTCCGTACAAAAATGGCTTCAAACCGAAACGATTTGAAGCCAACTTTTTACTCTTCTGTTACAGGAATGACAGAAACGATCTTCTTGTCTCTTCCTTTTCTCTGGAATCTTACAACACCATCTGCTGTAGCAAATAATGTGTCATCTCCACCGCGTCCTACATTTAATCCTGGATGGATCTTTGTACCACGCTGTCTGTAAAGGATGTTTCCAGCTTTTACAAACTGTCCGTCAGCTCTTTTCGCACCTAATCTCTTAGATTCGGAGTCTCTACCGTTCTTTGTAGAACCAACACCTTTTTTATGTGCGAAGATTTGAAGGTTCATATTTAACATGTCCTACACCTCCTTGAATACTAATTCAATATACTCATTACCGTAAGTCTTCTGTACAGACTGGATTCCCAATATATAAGCCCGCATCAGAAGCTGACCTTCCTGGGAAAGTTCGCCATCTAATCTCAGTTCGATCAGTCCGTCACCGGACGTCACGTCCATCCCGTCTTCTGTAAACTCCTCAATGGAATTCACCAGATTCACTGACAATACAGACACAGCGGCACAGATAATATCATATCCCTCCTCTGCATATCCTGCATGTCCCTCACTGCGGAACCCTGTATACTGATCCTGTCTGCTATACACAGTAATCTTAATCATAAAGATTAACCATTGATCTTTTCAATCTTAACCTGTGTGTACTGCTGTCTGTGACCATTCTTTTTATGATAGCCAGTTTTTCTCTTATACTTGTAAACAATCACCTTTTTCGCTTTGCCGTTCTTAACAACTGAAGCTGTAACTGTAGCGTCTGCTACATCAGCACCAACTTTAAGACCATCATTGCTTACAGCAAGAACCTGATCAAAAGTAACAGTCTCACCTGCTTCTACACCAAGCTTCTCTACGTTAATGATATCGCCTTCGGCTACTTTGTACTGTTTACCACCTGTTGCAATAATTGCGTACATATGGCACCTCCTATTATCATTACTCGCTAAATACGGTAGCTGCATCGCAGCATTTGAACCTCATTATGCGGCATACTCCTATAAATTAGCACAACTCTTTTCGGTTGTCAATGTCTTTTTTTCAATTTTCCAATCTTTTTTCGGAGACGGATTCCAGCGCTTTCATCTGCTCTGCAACCGTTTTTCTGGTTCGTTTTCTGGTGATCTCCACCAGTCCCAGCGGAGTCATATCTACCAGAACGGTAAGCACAGGATCCTGTCTCAGAAACTTTCGCATTTCAGATAACAGACATTCGTTATTTTCTTCTTTTTTCATATTGATGAAATCAATGATGATGATGCCGGCCAGGTTCCGCAGCCGCATCTGTCTGGCGGCTTCCTTTGCAGCCTCCAGATTTATTTTTAAAAAAGTCTCTTCCGACTGCTTTTTTCCATCATACTTTCCGGTATTCACATCAATGCTGGTCAGTGCCTCTGTCATCTGAATCACCAGATAACCACCGGACTTCATCCAGATGCGTTCCCGCAATGCCTCATCAATGGAGGCTTCCACCGGGTATTTTTTATATAATGGCTGCAGCTTATCCTGGTAAAAGGTCAGTTTGTCCAGATCTTCCGGTTGGAATCCTTCCAGATAAGTCTGTACCTTTTCATACACTTCTCTGGAATCTGTCAGGATCTCCTCCAGGTCTCCGGCTCTGGCTCCTTTGATCAGATCCAGATATTCAGCTCCGGTACTGTGCATACAGGTTCCCCAGACACGGTGTATGGCAGTATCCGTAAGTTTCCTGCAATATCCCTGCAGATACTTCACTTCCCGAAGAATCTGCTCTTCTGTGGCTTCCTGTGCATTCGTACGGACAATCCAGCCAATGCCGTCTTCCAACGGCAGCAGAGAGTGCCACTTAACACCGTCCCCAATGGCTTTTAACTTTGACGAGACGGAAATCTGACGGCTGCCTATGACAGCTACCAGATACCTTCCAGCTACTGACAATTCTGCGGAAAGAGCCAGTGCTTTAGTCTTTACCGCATCTTTTTTGATCTGTACCAGGAGCTCATCTCCCTGCTGAATATTCTGGGAAGCTCCTTTTTTCGTATAGATCGGTGTCATTCGCTGATTCAGCGGATAGTATCCGGTTACACCGTTTCCCAGATCAAGAAAAGCGCAGCGGATATTTTTTACCACATTCTGTACTTTTCCGATATAGATATCACCAACCTGATATCCGGCTTCCGGCTGTTCCAGACAAATATCAACAGGATGACGGTCCAAAAATGTGACAGAGGCCAGTCCTTCATGATAAGGGGTAATGATTAACTTAGAGGACAATGTCTTCACCCAGACTTTCCAGAGACACCAGCTTACGTTCTTCTTCTGTTCCCGTATCTGCGTAGACTTCATCACGGTTCACAGACAGAGCAAAGGAATCCAGTTCAGAACCCTCGTTTTTCAAAAACGCACTCATCACCAGTTCCGGCTTTAAATTAGCTGCACTTCCGGTAGCCAGTGTCATATGCACCTGGTCTCCATCCACAGATAACTGATAAATCATCGGCCGGATATCGGTCTCTACTTCACTCTTCTTTGTCTTTTTCAAAATGACAATGGAATCTTTTTTTGCAAATGCTTCCAGGCGTTCCTGCCAGCCCTCTTTCGGTTCATAACCCGGGCGGAAAGATACGGTGTAATCTGCGGCAGCCACCAGCGACATGGCCTTTCCCGCCTTGCCTTCCTCGATCTGACGGAAACTTAAGACTTCCATTCCTTCTACCATGACTTCATTTAACTGTCTCACAGCATCTGCAGAAGCAATCGGAGACTTGATCTCAATATCCATATATTCCCCGTTACTGGTCAGTCCCACACCGAGAGGCGCTGCAAAAGACATAATCATATGCGGGCTGAAGCCTTCGGTAAACGCAATATCGATATGAGCCCGGCGCATGGCCTTCTGAAAATAACGCATGATATCCAGATGTCCGATAAATCTCATCACACCCTGTTTGGCAAATTTAATTCTGATTTTCAAAACAGACACCTCCTTTATAACATGCTGCACCGCAGCCGGCGCATTTCTGACGGCAGTTCACGGTTACTTCTTCCTGCCGGGCTCTTTCCCATTCCTTTAACAGATGCTTTTTCGTTACACCGATCTGAATGAAATCCCATGGCAGCTTTTCCTCCAGACTTCTTTCCCGATGTACGTAGAAATTCATATCCGTACCGGTACGTTCCAGGGCATCCACCCATTTCTGATTATCAAAGGTCTCTGACCATGCATCATAGATGCCGCCGTGTTCATACACATCTTTCAACACTTCAGCCACCTTTCGGTCTCCTCTTGCCAGCAGACCTTCCAGTACGGAGACATCTGCCTCATGCCAGTTGTAGCGGATACTCTTTTTATTTAACTGATCCTTGATCTCATGATTTACCGTTCTGGCACTGCCAAGGAACTCGTCAATGGTACACATTCTTGCCCACTGGAACGGAGTAAACGGCTTCGGTACAAAGAAGGATGTGCTGACGGTAATCTGGCATTTTCCGTTTCTCTGATCCTTTGGGATCTCATAATACCGCTCTGCAATCTTCTCAGCCAGATGAGCAATCTCTTTCTGATCTTCCTCTGTCTCTGTCGGCAGTCCCAGCATAAAATACAGTTTTACCTTATTCCAGCCACCTTCAAAGGCTTCTCCTGCGCCTTTAATGATGATCTCTTCGGTCAGTCCTTTATTGATCACATCACGCAGTCTCTGAGATCCTGCTTCCGGTGCAAAGGTCAGGCTGCTCTTTCTCACATCCTGAACTTTGTTCATCACATCCAGAGAAAAGGCATCAATTCGCAGAGAAGGCAGGGATATATTTACTCCTCGCTGTCTGCATTCATCGATCAGAAAATTTACCAGTTCCGGAAGCTGTGAATAATCACTGGAGCTCAGGGAACTCAAAGAGATTTCTTCATGCCCTGTGGATTCCAGCATAGCAATCGCTGTTTTTTTCAGCATTTCCACATCACGTTCTCTGGTCGGACGATACAGCATACCAGCCTGGCAGAAACGGCATCCTCGAATACATCCCCGCTGAATCTCCAGAACCACACGATCCTGAGTAGCCTTTATAAATGGAACAATCGGTGCCGTCGGATAGGTGGCATCCGACAAATCCATTACAATTTGTTTTTCGATCTGTTCCGGTACACCCTCTCGATTCGGTGCAAAATCTGCAATGGTTCCGTCTTCGTTATAAGTCACATCATAGAACATCGGTGCATAGATACCAGGAATTTGGGATGCACGATATAAAAACTCTGTTCTTCCCATTCCGGCTTTTTTGCATTCTTTATATAAATCTATCAGTTTAAAATATACGGTTTCCCCTTCACCAATATAAAAAAGGTCAAAAAATTCTGCCAACGGCTCCGGATTATAACTACATGGTCCACCTCCGATGACAATCGGACAGTCTTCTCCTCGCTCTTTTGCCCGCAGTGGAATCTGACTCAAATCAATGACCTGCAGAATATTGGTGTAGCACATCTCATATTGGATCGTAATCCCCAGAAAATCAAAGTCTTTAATTGGATCCTGGGACTCCAATGCAAACAGCGGAATATTCTCTTCCCGCATCACCTTGTCCAGATCCACCCACGGTGAATAGACACGCTCACACCAGATGTCTTCTCTCTTATTAAACATATCGTAGAGAATCTGAATGCCAAGATGGGACATACCGATCTCATAGACATCCGGGAAACACATGGCAAACCGGACATCAATCTTTTCTTTATCCTTCATCACTGAGTTCACTTCATTGCCGATATAACGCGCCGGCTTCTCAATGCTCAGTAAAATCTCATCGCTTAACGCTAACTTTCTCATAATTTTCCTTTCAGAAATCATCCTAATAACGGGTTCAAGTGAAAACCTGTTTTTTCACAGTATTCCTATTATATACGGATTACAACTGGAATTCAAGCATTTCAAAATTTTCAGTAAACAAAAATATTGCCCGGACGAATCCGGGCAAGACCATTAACTTTTCCTTTTTCATGACTGCCTTATTCTTTTCGCTTCTTTTTCCACTGCGTTCCACCAATAGCCATAATCAATATCGCTATAAATGCCACTGTTTCATAGATCTGTACACCGGTATTTACCGGATCATCATCAATAAAACGTTCATTTGACTGAAGAACTTCATTCATCGCCATCAAATCCATAAAATCTATGTACGCCGCTTCTGTTCGATCAATTTAAAAAACAGTCCGGTAAATATTCGTATAATTGATTTCCAGCAGACTTACGCCATCTCTGCTGATCCTTCCGGTTCCAATCCGGTTGCCGTCTCCGTCATACAGTTCCCATGCTCCTTTGCTGCCGAAATAGTCCAGCATCGTGCCATCTGTATCCAGAAAAACCAGAAATGGCTCCCTGCTGCCATCCTCCAGATCCAGATACCGTTCCTGTGCATATCCCAGGCAGTTCCCCTCTGCGTCATAATAGCCGTATCCGGTAGAAGACTTTTCGCCTTTTACGTCAGATGTATACTCAACAGAAAACCATTCCTGATCATCTATATAGACCGTATTCCACTTCACATAACCGGCTGCCTTTCCATCTGCCAGGATCTTTGTTCCTCTGCGTTTGGAATACAGATCCGTATAGATCTCGATGGTAGACGCCGTATTCAATGCTTCTTTCGCCTCATCTGCACTGGCAAATTCCATTTCCGGAGTGTCTCTGCCACATCCGGTCAGCAAAAAAACAACCAGTAACAGCAATACGCCAATGCTCCATGTTCTCTTTCGCAAATACGCTCCCCCTTCTTTACTTTCTGGCTTCATTTTAGTAGCTGCTTCACCTGGTGCATTTTCCTCTCATTCCATTTTTATTCTGTATAATATTTTGCAACATTATCTTTTAATTTTTCAAATAACATGCAATATATATGAATAATATCCTGAAACTTTTCCTCTGCAAATGTACCATCATAATCATGTGCCAGCTGATTACGAACCCGCAGCATCTGTATCCATCTGTCATCATCTATAATCTTATTGGTAAATGCCTGCTGTAAGGTTTCTCTTGGTGAACCTACGGCAAAATCCAATATTTCCATTTTCTTTATCAGAATATCCTTCATAACTTTCCAGGAAATATCAAACGTCAGATTAAAATTCAATACTGTACCTTCTAAAACAAACTCCTGTTTTGGATCCGCATGTTTACTCTTTTCCAGATTATTTAAACTTTTGCAAAATGTATGGTAACGATTAATAAATTTGCTTTCCATATTTTTTTATATCCTCCAGAAGATATTCATTTTTTATAGAATCATAATCAAACAGATCAATTTTTCGAAGTGTATCAATCTGTGAAATGTCATTTTCCAATTTCCAGAAATCCCTGCATCCGTACACTACAAAATCAATATCACTGGTATCCGTTGCTGTCCCAGTTGCAAAAGAACCAAACAGATCCAGTCTCTTCACTTTGTTTTTTTTGCAAACTTCCGCTACTTTAGCAATCACTTCTGATACTGGCATCACATTCATAAGAAACTCCTGACTGATTTTAAATATAATTTTTATTCTATCACAAATATAAAAAAATGTCACTGATCACCAAAATTGTGTTATATTATTCTCATTTTAAAACAGGCGGCGATTCCATAATCAAGTGAAATCACCGCCTGTTTCTTTACTTATTCAAAATATTCTTTACTTAAATGATCGATTGTTCCGGTTTATTCTGCTTTTTCAAAATATACGATAGAATTTGGTTCTGGTTCAGCACCTTCTTCTTCTGAATCAATATAATCAATATTCTTCAGAAGTCCAGTATCCTGCAGATTCAGGGACAGATTATCCGGGCTTAGGAAGAGACCGAAATGACTCTCGCTATCATCAATGAGTTCCAGTTTCAATGTCTGATCCTCCAGTGTACCCTTCAGCTCTGTCTTTGTCGATTCCTCATCGTTAAACTGATCCTTTAATTCCAGAGATGCTGTACCGTCTTCTTTCACAACTAATGTAGCTTCTATTCCCCAGGTGTCAGAAGACATTACCATCTCATCCATCTCAACAGCAATGATTTTCCAGGTGCCTGCAAAGTCGCTTAGTTCCACTTCGTCTGTCACAGGATTACCGATGATGGATGACCAGTCGGTTGCTTCCGGTTTTTCTCGGCTGAAGGTCATGATCGTACTGTCGATATCACCAATTAACAGTCCTTCTTCATCGATCGCCATTTTGACATCCTCAGCTGTATCCGAATGCATAATGATCTCTTCTCCTGCCAGTTCCCAGGTTCCCTGTTCTGGATCTTCACCGGACATAGTCATTTCCCAGGTATCATCGTCTCCAAATTCCAATGTGGCTTCCAGACCCATATCAGCCGGACTCATATTCATTCCTTCGATCTCCATTGTTGTAATATACCAGAGACCAGATACATCTTCTTTGGTCAGATCCTCAGCCAATACTCCTGTTGCCATCATAGCAGCCATCATTCCTGTTACCGCAAAAACTCCCATCTTCTTTGTCATGTGTACACATCTCCTTTCTAATAATGAAATATATTTTTTATTTTCTGCTGCCAGAGAGATTTCTTTTATCTGGCAGCAGGTATTACCGTTTTATGAATGATCCGTCATATTCCGTCAGGAAAGTCCATACGCACTGAGTATCTCTGCGATATCCGGCATTGGATTTTCCGGCATCTGACAGGTACCTCTCTTTACCTGGGACGCATCTGTAATAATCGCAGATCCCTGGAACTTCTGTGCCAGAAGCTGCATCTGTTCATCTGTAGTATCTTCCGGTACCAGAATGGTAACACTGCTGTTCTCTAAGTTTACCCAGTCTGTTTCCAATACATTTGGATCTATCCCTTCCAGACAGATGGTTTCGATTCCTGACAGCATTCCAAATGCTGTCAGATTCAAACGCTCCACTCCACTGCGAATATGAATTTCTTTCAATGACTCAGATCCGATAAAAGCACTGTAATCAATATCCTTTGCATTCACACAAATCTGTTCCAGACCAGTTACTCCGAAACACTGCATTCCGATACGTTCTACCTGATTCTTACACCATACAGTTTTCAGGTTCTTACAGTAATTAAACAGATAATTATCCATCTGACGGACTCCGTTCACAAAGATCACTGTTTTCAGTCCCTGTAATTCCTGGAATACACCATTATTGGTATTTTCTAACGGTGCATAGCAGATGACTGTTTCCAGATCGTGGCAATCCATAAAAGCACTGTCTTCTATGGATTTCAGTGTTTCCGGCAGGATCAGACAGCGCATTGGAATCCAGTCGCCCTCTTCCTGATTCGTTGCCATCTCTGAAGTGAGATAATCTCTGGCACATTCAAACGCATTATAGGAAATATTTTCTACCGGCACTCCACCAATCGTGCGCGGTATAATCACATCCACTGCTGTTCCGGTATATGCTGTAATCGTTCTGGTATCCGGATCAAATTCAAAGTTGTCTTCCGCCAATGGTTCATATGGCATTTTTACTAACGATGGTTCTTCTCCGACTCTGTGCAGAGTGTCATACCATGGATCCCCTCTCATATAACAGACAGATGCCGGTATGGTGATCTCTGTCAGTGCATAGTTACTGCCAAGACACCCACGCCCAATACTGATCAGATTCTCGGATAACGTAATCTGTGTCAGATTCTCACAGAAGCTTAAAGCACCGTTTCGAAGTACCGTCACACTGTCCGGCAGAACCACAGAGGTAAGCGTATCTGAACTTCCCAGACAACTCATGTACAGTACTTTGACGGGTACTCCATCCAGTGTATCCGGAACCACTACATTCGTGTCTGTACCCATATATTCCCGCAATGTATACGCTTCACTGTCAAAGTTCCAGATGGTTTCTTCTTCTGCCGATACACACACTCCTGACAGCAATATCAATATCATAAACAACCAGCATGTTTTTTTCATCATACGCCTCCTCCCTTCTTCATGAAAATTTCCTGTATTTTGTTTAGCAGTGGGAGAACTCTCTCATCTGTTAAATCTTCTGTCCGCAAAACTCGCAGGTACTTACACGACCTTTTACTGTTCTGTTATTTGCTCCACAGTATGGACAAATCCGATCCTCATAGATCTGTTCTTCTACCTGTTTGTTCGGCGCCATAATCTCTATGCATTTTTTCTCCATATCTATCTTCAGGTTCTGCAGATATCCCCTCCGAATCAGATATTTTATCTGAGCAGGTACATGACGTCCGAGTTCCGTCTCCAGTTTCTGAAAACTGACTTCCGCTTCTTCATAATAAGATAACCAGCCTGCGATCTTCTGTGTTCTTCGATAACATATGAATTTACGAACGGTACGAAGAATCGGCCACAGGAAAAGTCCCATAAGCACAAGTCCTGCTATGATACCAGAAAGCTCTTCTCCAGTACAGATATCTTTTTTCACAACCTGAACAGATGAAGCTACGCAAAGCACACAGAAAATGCTGATCATATAGGATAATAATTTCACTTTTTTTGCATTATTTCCAAGATATGGATTCATTTTTTATACTTTCTCCTCAGTTACATTAAAATTTTCCACTGGATCCTCCGTGAGTTTCACCGGACGAGCTGGTATGAGTACTGCTTCCGCCACCGGAATCAGAAGAACTGTTATCCGAACTTGAGATATCTCTGGACGAAACTGTACGGTTGAGCAGAATTTCTCTGTTGGTTCTGGCTTTCAGGCTTCCCTGTACGATATAATCTCTTGCACTCACTTTTTTTCTTACTGTCTTCAGACGCTTCTTCTTACCCTGTGCCCTGAAAAAAGCGATAATGCAGCCAATGACAATATCTATCGGAAGCCAGATAAATGCCACAGAACCTTTGGGAAGATTGTCTGTATCATAAGGTTCTCCCTCTTTTGCCTGCGTCAGGAACTGATCACATAATTCTGCATATTTCTGAAATCCCTGTGCATACTCTCCATCACTGATATAAGATAAAAAATGATCTGTCATATAGTTCTGGCCTGCATCGGTAAAGGCTGTAATTGCGAAACCATGAGTACTAATCGCCCAATCGCGGTCTTCCATTGACAAAAGCAAAAGAATTCCGTCCCCGTCCTGACCCAGTCCATAACCGTTGAAATCAAAATAATCATCTGCATAGCTTTCCGCTGTTTTGCCATCCAGAGATGCCACCGTTACGACAATGACATCGCAATTCTGTCTTTCACTGATCTCATCCAGCTGCGCCAGCAGACTGTCTGCTTCATCGTCACTTAAAAGACCAGCTTCATCTTTCAGACGTTCACCGGACGATGCCTCTTTTGGCTGTGTTGACTGTGTGTCTGAAGACATTGCATCTACGTTTACAAGTCTTCCAGAAAGTATCATCAATATCAGTGCCATCGACAATAAGAGCTTTATTTTTGAAATAGTCTTCTTCATCTGTCTGCCCTCCTATACCATATATATAATCATCCACATGAGCGCATACAGTACAGCTCCGATTGCAACGCCTCTGGATGCCACATATTTCCAGAATGCGCCTCTGTCAAACGGCAGATCTCCTACCATTTTTCCGGTCTGTCCATTCATGGCAAAAATATATTGATTTTTCTGCCACGTCGTATTTAGAATCCATACCGGATACAACACATACCAGTATCTGGCATCTATGATATGTACATCACTGGACATGGTGACTACAGAATCATACTTTGAAATTCCAGGTTTTAACGCTTCTTCTGCACTTCGTTTGATTCTTTCTTCTGCCCGTTTTCGCCCTTCTGTCATTTCGACATCGTATCGGTCTGCCATATATCCGGACAAATAAGCGGCCTTAAATGGAACAGCATCCTGAAACTGATAAGGTTCAATAGATTCCATCAGTTTATCATCCATTTTTCTGGAACAGTCTACCGGAAGGTGCTCGAATGACAGGGATCCGCTTCTTCCCAAATCATAAGTTGCCCTTTCGGTATATTCGGTATCACCGGATGTCCAGACTTTCACTTTTTCTGCTTCATAGTTCACATCTGCATGGACTTTCGTATCAAACAGCCAGAACGGTACATACACACCTTTGATTTCATCGATATGATTCTCTTTTGCAAAAATTCCAGGCAAGAATTTTTTCTTTGTAAGATGTTTTTTATAGGCTGCTTTTGCCGCTTTTTTGTCCAGTTTAAACGGTATAATATAATCCGGTTTCAGGTCGCCCGAAAATGTACCTTTTATAACTACCTGATTTCCACAATATGGGCAGGCAGTTGCACCTGTCGTTTTCTCTGCGACAATCTCTCCACCACAGGACTGGCAGGAATAGACAGCCATATTTGCTGTTTCTTCACGGGTCCAGGAAGAATCGCCTCCCATAGCTTCCCAGCAGGTATCCCTCTGCTGCATACCGGTCTGTTCTTCCTGAACATCCTCCCATTCATCGATTCCTACTTCCGTCGCACAAAACGGACATTTTAATTTCTGGGTGTTACTGTCAAACTCCATTGATCCACCGCAAGATGGACACTTATATTCCATTGTGTCTGCCATACTTCATCACCTCATCTTTTTGATTCTATCTGTTACTTCTGATGCATTACATGATCTGATCATTCCAGTCGATTGGATCTCCGCAGAATGGACAGAACTTCGGAATATTGGTCATATCTGTTGGCGTCCATCCACATTTGTCACATTTGATGCTTGCAGCTGGCTGAGTATTCATCTGTTGCTGATAACCTGTCTGCCCCATCTGCTGGTACATCGGTTGTTGTCCCATTGGCTGCTGGTATGTCTGCTGACATTGTGTCAGTGCGGCTACATTCTGATTACCCAGATTTTCTGTATCGAGAATTCGTCCCCTGTCATGTTCCGGGATGGAAAATGTATTCAGCGATATTCTCATTTCATTGAACCATGGAGCGCGAACACCGATTTCTATTTTATAATCATAAGAATAGTTGTATCTTGGCGGATCGTAGCTCTGTTCATTTCCTTCTTTATCCTCGTAGAATTCCTCTGTACGTTCCTGCTCCACATCCAGACGGCAGCTTGTGATCTGAGACAGTTCCAGAATATCCGGATTATTTTCTACATTGATCCGGGATGCGATGGTAAACCATCCGTGTTGATCATCAATAAACACATGCGCATTGCTGCCTTTAAAATCTCTGGTGATCTGGAACATCTGGACTTTTTTCTTGTTGTCTTCCCGATAAGCTAACTGCTGACGAATTTCTTCCACTGTGCTGTGTCTGCGATCAGAAAACCATGGTGAAAGTTCTTTGGCACAATTTTTGCACAGATTTCCATCATCCAGTTTCCTGTTCCCCAGCATTCCAATTTCACCGCCACAAATATCACATACCTTTTTTTCAAATAATTTTCCTAAAATACCCATACACTACACCTCCCTGGACCTTTTTCTTTATTATAAAAAAAATGAATAAAGCTATCTATCCTAATATTAGTACCCTTTAATAACCAGACCACTTTCTCTTGCAGCTACAGCGAGCTGCGTCCGTGACTTAAACTGTGTTTTTTCCAACATAATCTTTACATATTTCCGCACGGTCCAAATAGACAGATGTAGATTTGCCGCAATTTCCTCATCCGTGTCCCCACTGGTCAGCTCTCTTAAAATTTTCAGTTCCTGCTCTGTAAATTCTGTGCTGAGCGCCCCGCCGATCTTCCGGTGCGGAGTACTGTCAGGATAAATATGCTCCCCGTTCATTGTGCGTTCTATCAAATCTAAAATCACTTCAGAAGAAGGTTCTTTATACCAGAAACTATCTACTCCTGCTTCCTTTGCACGGTGAATGAAATCACATTCCGGCTGGCTGGTCACCATTAAAATTTTGATTTCTGGATGATTTTTCTTTATTTTTTCTGCAGCAATAAGTCCGCTTGCATGAAATGCCGTACAGACATCCATAATAATCAGATCTACCTGCCTAGTCAGACAATACAATTCTGCCATAGATGCGCTTTCAATTGATCCTGCCAGCACATACCGCTCACTGTTTTTCAGATAAATTTCAAACAATGTTCTGGTCATAGGATCATCTTCTACAATCAGTACCTGTGTTGGTATCATGTTCTCTTCCTTTCTCCGGCAAAGTGACTGCCAGAACAAATTCTGGTTTTGTAAAAATATTCATACTTCCACCGACTTCTTCAAGGCGAATACGCAGAGAACCAAGTCCGCCGCCTTCTGTCACGATGGATTCTGGTTTTTTCCCATTATTTGTAAAAAATATATGCCATCTGGTGTCATGCTGTATTTCAATCTGCAGCTGATCTGCTCCACCATGGCGCACAGCATTTGTCAGTGCTTCTGCCGCAGAAGCCATTAACAGTTCCAGTGTCTTTTCTGCTGTTGGAATATCTCCATATACGATAATCTTCACACCTGCATCTTCTGCCGTTTTTACAAATTGCTTCCATTCATTTTTTTCTTCTGAAATCTCTGCTTCTTTTTTCAAAAGCAATACCACATATTCCCATCTTTTTCGTACACTTTCTTTTTCGATAACGGATTCGGTCTGTGTCAGATATGCTCTGGATGCCAGGAGCGCCTGCCCCATTTCTTTGTGAATCTGGATCTTGGTTTCCAGAATTTCACGGCTGCGCACATATGCATCCATATTTTCACCATGTTGTCTCAGTCTCTGATTCATTTCTGTAAGCTGACTGTTTTCCCTTTTCAACTGTTGAGATAACTGATACAATTCTGAAATATTTACAGCTGTCAGCTGCCACACATTTTTTGTATCCATTTTCAGCAATTGTCTTTCAAAAGACCAGATTTCTCCATTTTTCATACGCAGGCAATGTGTTCGTTCATGCCATACCGGTTCTGCAAGATTGGTTATCTGATCTCGTGATAATCTGGACCAGAAAACATTTCCATTCTGAAGATCCTTTCCCGTCAATTCCTGACATATCTGTTCCATTTTCCAGTTAGACAACAATATAAATCCCTGTTTTGTAAAAAAACAGAGTCCCATCGGAAGATATTCCACACTTTCTTTTATAGCAGATTTTGTCAGTGTATTTCTTTCATAATGAACTACATGCCAGATCATCCTGCCTGTCAGCATTGTCAGACTTAACAGTATGATTATGATTACACAGGAAGGTAATTGGCTGATTTTCATCACTAAGATCTTTCCATCTGATAACCTGTTAAAAAAGAGTTTTTGATTTACATATCGAAATGATAACAATATGATTCCTGTTATCACTAAAATACTCAGACAGAATCTCAGTATCGGTTTTTCTTTCTTCCATACCCCTGTCAGCATGCATCCAAACTGAAGCAGAAAGAGCCCGTACAGACACAGAAGAATCATTCCCCTTGTAACTCCTGACATTTGTGATACCGTAGTCATGCTCAAATTCTCCTCTATTCACACCAAATCTGATTCTATTGTAAATTCTAAATACCAGGTTTTTTCCAGTTGTCTGATATTCACACTTCCGCCCACTGCATACCAGTGGTTCCATTCTGGTATGTTCCAGTCTTTTTCCAGATCCATCTGGATTCTCATACAAATCTGATTATCTGACACACGAACATTCAAAAGCAGTGCCTCAGTCTGATCCAGTATCTGTTCTATCAGCTGTTCAAATGTATCATATACAGCAATCAGATATTCTGCCTTTGTTTCTCCCTGGCAAGAGCTGTCCATAGACACCATGGTTCCATAAAGCTGCATCATTTCAACAGACTCTTTCAGGCAAAAACTTAATTCCCTGGCCTGAAGCAGGGCTGTATTCTCTGCAATTAATGCAAGATTGCATCTCCGTTTGATATAAGCACTTAACACACAAATATGCGCCAGCTGCTTCTGTTCTTCCTTTTCGTCTTTCTTTTTTAATAACCGTTCTACCTGATCTAACTGTCCTGTGACTTCTTCTGTCATACGGTCATATAGACGATTTTTTTCTTCGACCTGCAACTTCTTTTCTCGAAGCTCCAGTTCTGCCTTCATCAGATCGTTTTTCTCCGATAATTGTTTTCCCGCCTTCTCCAGAGCGTCTGTAAACGCCAGAATCTCCGAGATATCTTCCCACCAGAGGATCCATCCTCTGGTTAACTTACCACATTTCAGCCGTTTTCCATCCATGACGATACCCTCATGTTCCAAACCGGTCATCCAGGTCCGGACTTGCGCTTCCGGTTGTTGTGCCTGACCGGATACATAACGTATCTTTCCTTTTTCATCTGCAATATGTGCTTCAATATTTGCAATTTCAAACAAACGGTCATATTGGGAATTCGAACGAATCAATCCACTTTGTATGCAGCTCTCCAGCAAAAGAACAATCATAACACAGTTCAGTGCAGTCACATCACACTTCAATATATTCATGCAATACAAAACTGTAATGACAACTTCTGACAGCATGACAAAAACCGGAATTTTTCGAAACCATGGTCTGCCAGGCGCACGGCATTGCCACAGCAATGACAGAACAAAGTACAATCCAAGCGAAATGCTCCATCCGGAAACCAATAAATAACCTGGACCATATGTATAATATCTGTCTGACAATGCTGCACCGTCCGGAAAGCAAAAAACAAGTTGATGAAGATCATTGGTAAATACCAGTAATAATAATAGGATGGCCGGAAGATACATCCGTTTCCATTTTCCAGGTAATTCATAGTCCTCTGATTTTCCAAGATATTGAATGACAAATACGCCAAACAATGGCACAAAGATCAATGCTATATAATATGCATACCAGCAGTATCGGTTCGCCCAGCTATCAGCTGGAAAAAACATCCATTTGCAGGTTCGTATGTACAGCCATAGTACTAACAGACTGGCAGCTGCCAGCAGATAACGTCTGACAGAAGCCTGCATAATCCGCTGCTTTATGGTACTCATCCAGATAAACAGCAGTCCGGCATGAATCAGATGACGACTGAACTGTAAGATTGTTTCCAGCAAAATGCCATCTTCTTCTCTTGCAAGTTCTCTGCTTACCGCTGCACAGATAAGAAGACAGACACTGATTACCGAATAATATATTTTTTTTCAGTTCCATTATGTAACCTCATAACTTCCACAGTAACCACAGCTTTTTATTTCCTGATTTTATTCTAACATAAGAACAAAGATGCTGCCAATGTGCATTCGGGCAGATTTTCCTCCTGCATAAAAAAACACAGCAGCCATAGATGCTTTTTCTCATACAGCTGCTGTGTTTTATTCTTTTATTTATAATCCATAACCAGAAACATTGATTTAATCGCCACTACTTCATCGTATTCTTCCTGCTCTACCACGACATTTGAATTTAATGCCTTTAAATCCTGCTTCAGTACCTGAAGAGCACTTTCCAGATTCTCTGCACGTCCTTCCTTTAAGATCTCCGTCATACGTTTCAAAACGACTGGATGGGCATAATAAGCCGGAACCGGGAAATCCGGACAGGATTGTATATAATGTTCCATAGCATTTATGGAATCTTTCAGTTTCTGTTCCAGATACTTTCTGTTATTTTTTGATGTTGGCAAAACATTGGCTCCTGCAAACAGAAAAATTGCTGCCAGACCAAATAACAAAAAGTAAATACCAAATCCTGCATGGGTAATCAGTGAATAAACACCATAAGCAAATGCCCCTGATCCCATCACCGTAATCGCAAGTGCCACCCATTTGTAAGCCGGATTACTGCGATCATAAATACGCTTCTTCCTGGCTGACTGACTTAAATCCATATACAGATCTGATTTTCTGTGAAGATACTTTTCTGCCTGCTCCAGATTCTGAATACTCATTTTTGCTTCGTCTGACAGATTGGATACATATTTCTTTTCAGCCAGCCGTCTGGCTTTCTCAGCCAGCTTTCGTTCTGCCTCCACACTATGCAGTGGAATATTGGGAAAATTTGTTTCCACAAAAGCAAGCAGACGATCTACATCCTCTTCATGTTTAAAATTACACTGCTTTTGCTTTCCGTTATCATACTCCACCACCAGATATGGCAGTGTGCCAAAAATTCCCTTTCCGGTAAACCCGCCTTTGCTCATAGCCACTCTTTTAAAAATTCTGGTAACCGATTTGACTGGCACATAATATTGACGATCAATATAAAAGCTATTCAGATATAGTGCCTTCTTTCCGACACCGCATGGTCCAAACTTCCGACAATTCTTTTTATCCTGCTTTATTTCTTCCTCCGGGAGCGATATTGCTCCAAGCTTCTTTGTTAACATCATGATCTGTTCTCTCTTTTCACTTATTCTGATCTGGTGCACGGTATCCGACACTCCATGTCAAAGCTTTATTAAAAACAGACCAGGCGAGAGTCCCTCCCCCGCCTGATCTGTATAAATCAGCTGATTTGTCTCCTGTCGAGTTCTTCCCGGCTACATGATTTTTATGCGGCTTTCACAGGTTTCTTTGTTGCATGAATAAAGATACCCAGAAACAGTGCTGCCAGAATGATTCCTGCCGGATATGCAATTGTGGTGGAAAGTCCCAGGCACTCAGATGCACATACAAAATAGGTCATGGATACTGCACTCATGAAAGTTGCCGGAACCGCTGTGATCCAGTAGTTCTTCTGTTCACGATACAGATACATACTTGCGGTCCATAATACGATCATCGCCAGAGTCTGGTTGGTCCAGCTGAAGTATCTCCATACAATCGCATAATCCAGATGTCCGATGAAAGCACCTGCTGCCAGCAGCGGCACACAGAGTACCAGACGTTTCTGAATCTTGTTCTGATCGATCTTGAACCAGTCAGCCAGTACCAGACGGGCACTACGGAAAGCCGTATCACCAGAAGTAATAGGGCAAACGATAACACCGATCATAGCCAGAGCCACACCTACAGAGCCCATTGTCTTAATACATACATCATAGATCGCTGCGGACTGACCATTTGCAAGGATCTCTTTTAATCCTGTGCTGAGTCCACCGGTTACTTCGTATACTGCACAGCCTGCTGCTGCCCAGATCAGAGCGATGACACCTTCTGCTACCATGGCACCGTAGAATACGAAATGTCCCTGTTTTTCAGACTTCATACAACGAGCCATCAACGGTGACTGTGTGGAATGGAAACCAGAGATCGCACCACATGCTACGGTAATAAACATGAAGCTCCAGATCGGTTTTCCATCCGGATGCATATTGGTAAAGTGGCTCCAGATCTCAGGAATGGTATATGCCGGATTGGTGAATATACCAATGATAACGCCCACTGCCATGATGATCAGGCAGATACCGAATATCGGGTAAATACGTCCGATGATCTTATCAATGGAAATAAAGGTAGCAATAAAATAGTATGCCAAAATGATCCACAGCCATACTTCTACACTGGCCATAGCTCCGCCAACACCAGCATTCTTCAGCAGTGTCACGATCAGGCCAGCAGGTCCAACTGCAAATACGGTACCTACCATAACCAGCAGAACCACGCTGAATACTCGCATGATGTTCTTCATCACACCGCCAAGGTAAATACCACATACCTCAGAAATGGATGCTCCATCATTTCTCTCAGAAAGCATACCGGAGAAATAATCATGTACACCACCGGCAAAAATGGTACCAAACGTGATCCATAAGAACACTACCGGTCCCCAGAGGGCACCCTGCATAGCACCGAAGATCGGTCCCAGTCCTGCAATATTCAGCAACTGTACCAGGAACAGCTTCCACTGTGGCATGACAACGTAGTCTACGCCGTCATTGATCCTGACTGCAGGTGTCTCTCTGTCATCCGGTGCAAAGGTATTCTCTACCACTTTGCCGTAGACAAAGTATCCGCCCAGCAGCAGGGCAAAACAGATAATAAAACTTAACATAACAACACCTCCCACGTGTTTTTCATCATTCTTATTATAGTACAATCTGTACATAATTCAATATGCTTTGTCCTATTATCCGTCAAGTCGCTATACTAATTTCATATTCATATCATACCTTTTTGGTATAAAGAAAGGAGCTTGTTTCTTCTTTTTCGGGGCCGGTTCACGCCCGGCTGCCCGGTACCCGACCACGGATTTCACTTGTCTGTCATCCTGAATACGAACTTGGAATTCTCCCAATGGGTGAATGCTCTTTACGACCAGCGGATGACAACGGCACTGATCGGCAGGCTGACCCATCATGTAGAACTGATCCTGTTTCCTGGTATCAATAACCGATTACGGGAATCCAGCATTAATGAAACACTTTCAAAGATCAACAGTCAGAATGGGTAAATTGCCCTAAAGTAAAGTCTGCTTCTACGCAGGCAAAATATTTAAAGAATGTCTGCAATGCCCTTTTAAATAGCTGGCAGGTACCATGACTTCCAGCCGGGCTTGCAATTACCTACAAAATGCAGCTGCAACGACCTTCAAAAAGTTTTTGCAATTTTATGCAAAAAGGTCTTGCAAAAAACAATCAAGGACCGTTACGGATGCGGATGTACGGTTATAATACCCCTCCTTATCCTATCGTTTCCAACATCACACGGCACCGTTTCACATTGCAGGCAATACCATATTTCATTATTTTATGAATTCCATCCCGTTCCAATGCTTCCGTGTAGTGTTTATCTATAATCTGCCTCAGCGCCTCTTTGCACTCTGCTTCTTCTTTTCCATCCTGTGCATATTTGATCTCTATCACAATCCCAATATTCACATCATCGATTCTGATCAGGATATCACTGTACCCATCTCCAGACTCTTTATTCGATGAAACCATCCAGCCGCCTTTAAAACTTAAAATTCCAAGTAAAATACCGTGATAAAAATTTTCTTTTGTAGGCTTCCGTACAAATGTATCCCTGACGCTAATGGTCTTCTTCATATATTCCGTAAAAATCTGCTCTACCTTCTCCGGTTTTCCCTGGAGTAATGCATTACAAAATTCATTTACCATCTGGCCGTCTTTTTCTACATTATCTTTGAATAATTCCAGGATATGTTCTGTTATAATGTTTCTGATCTCTCGGTTTGGCACTACCAGATAATATCGATTTCCATTCGTCTCTCCACGCTGCGTAAGATAGCCCGTCATAAACAACGTGCTCCAGAGATTGTCAACTGACTCGTAAAGTTCCCTGTAAGTAAGATTCTGTCGGATTTCCTTCTGTACACTTTCTCCATTCACCAGTTGTTCCAGTTCCATTCGCGTTATCTTTTTCTGTTCACCAATACTATCTATAAAATGCTCCAGAACATCATTCCCACTGGTATTCAACCAGTAATTTTCCGGCGGCAGTGTTGGATTGTTTCGATGTCGATCACAATAACTAATCACATCCCATGGACAATATACTTCGGCATTTCCAAAACGATATCCATCATACCATTCCTTCACCGTTTCATAGTGCTCTTCCTGACCATAATACTTCAGTAATTCTTTTACTTCAGCATCCGTAAATCCAAAATTCTCATCAAAATCTACATCCGTAATCGAATACACATTAAAATTATTCAATCCTGTAAAAATACTATCTTTCGCCACTCGCAGACATCCGGTCAATACCGCGAACTTCAGGCTGTCATTCGTCTTCAATACATTTTCAAAAAGATTTCGGATCAGGAGCACCATTTCATCATAATATTCATGCTCGTTTGCCTCAGCAAGCGGTACGTCATATTCATCAATCAGAACAATTACCTTTTTCTGATAATGTTTCTCCAGAAGTTCCGTAAGTTCCCTCAGACTGTCCGTTAACGTTGCCATATCCATGCTGCTATCCAACAGCCTGTCAAATTGCTTCAAATCGGATGTTCTTAATCTTTCACTGTCTTCCAGAAATTGCAGGCGCCGTGCCTCCCGGTTTATAACCCGGATAAGCTGTGCTTTCGCATTTTCATAATCTGTCGCATTTACACCTTTCAGACTGATCGTCACTACCGGGAATCTTCCCATATATTCTTCACACAGTTTCTTATTTCCACAAATATACAGCCCATCAAACAATGACTTGTCCGTGCCAATCTCGAAAAAATACCGCAGCATACTCATGTTCAGTGTTTTTCCAAAACGCCGCGGACGCGTAAAGAGATTCGCCTGCCCCCACTGAGTTAAAAGCTCCTCAATCAATTTCGTCTTATCTACAAAATAAAATCCTGACTTTCGAACCTCTGCAAAATTCTCAATTCCAATTGGAAGTTTTAGCCTTTCAACCATACACTGCCCCACCTGTTCTGTTTTCCTGTTATCTTCCACAACACTTCTTAAATTTCTTTCCGCTTCCACATGAACACGGATCATTTGGATACACCTTCTATACTCTCTACCCCATAATAACTTGCCATATAAACATTTGGCCAGTGCCTGACACCTTTTACTTCATAGAACATATCCATCAGTCATCACTTGCTTTCGGATTGTTTGGAAATGTTCTTTTACAATTATCTTACCAGCAAAAAATCTTTTTATCAAGCAGCACTCCTCTGTAAATGACTTTTCTTCGCCAAACCTTCGTTTTTCGAAGAGTTTGCTGTAATCGTTCATGGACGCAGAAAATACCCCTTTTCTGCGTCCTTCTTTTATAGTTTTGCGTTCTTGCTTCCTTGCAGTCTAGATTTTACAAATCTTTTAGTAAACTTTTATCTGCTGTTTTTTCTTTTTATTTTTTCTTATTCTGTCAAGCCTAAATCTATTGATTTTATTTCAGTTCTTTTTCAATCACCTCTATTTTCTTGCTCAATTCTTCTTTTGACAAAAGATTAATTACCTGATTTTCTACATTTACTTGATTTTTTGATTTTCTTGTTTTAACATTCATCTTGAATACCTCTTGTGTTTTTAGATTTTACCAACTGCCAGGTCAGTAATAATCTAAATTTACTTGAGGTATTCTTTTTGGTCAATTTCCTTTACTCTTTAAAGTATACAGGAAGCTTCCTGACAAGCTTTTGGTAGACAACGGATCTCCCTACTCTAATGAACAGCTTTCCATGATCTGTGTAGCCCTTGGCATTGTTCTGATTCATACCCGTCCAAGAGATGGCGCCTCCAAAGGCAAATCTGAACGGCTCCCCGATACCTGACCACGGATTCAGCTTGTTTCTTCTTTTCCGGGGACGATTGCGTGCGAATTTTTCTTCTAATCTCTCCTGAATATATCTCTTGTATACACTTTGTCCAGACTTCAGCATAATGAAGGTGTCAGCATAAATACCATCAATACATTATGCAACATTCTCGACTGTGATATTGAAGATATTGCTACTCATTACAAAGACTAACGCAAGCAGATTCCTCTAAAGGATATGATTTTCTGCCTGTACAATTTCCATTTGAATTTGTATATAATCGTCTATCTCTTTTAGCGAAGCTGACCTCACTTGCAGCTTGCCGCAATCTGGACAACGTTTCTCGTATTTGGCTGCTGAAAATGTGTATTTACAAGCATCACAAGTAAAAATTTTTTCTGTCGCACTTTCCAATTTCATCAACTCCCATTCCGCCCAAACACTAAAAAACTTTATTCGAACATTCCTGATGCCGCAATCTTTTTTACAGCCTCAATCGCAGTTTCATAGTTTACATCTTCTTCCAAAATACGAGCAGTAATTTTTTCATAATCATCTTTATAAATTTCATTCTCTATCAAAAAATTCAACATCTCTGACACATTAACTTCCGATTGAGCAGATGGACAGATATTTGTCATAGCACGAACACTGCGCACTTCCTGAATAAGTGCTCTAAACTCTTCTGTCTGCGGGACGATTTGAAGCAGCTTATAAATATCATAAATGTGCCGTGAATGCTTTTTTACTCTGTCCTGCATATAGTAATCACAAATAGCAAAAACCTTATCCACAAGAGTACGGTCAAGTCCCTGTACCTTCATTTCAAAAGGTTCCAGGTGGAAATTTTCCAGTTCATCTGGAGCCTCTTTCGTCATCATATCACCGATATAACTATGAACCTGAAGAATAACTGTCGGGAAAGCTATTTCCGCAAAAGATGTCTCCATCAGCACAGAACTCTGAACGGCATCATCAGGTTCTGACAGGGCTGACTGATATTCCAGAATATATCGATTATAACTTCTGCGGCTGCGTGTTTCCCCGATATTGGGAATTGCAAGCCCTAACTCAGCTGCAATATCCTTTATAACTTCTTTCAACTTTTTCATCTGCCCCTGTGACAACCTTGAATCAATTGTAATATCAATATCCTCTGAAAAACGTTTGATTGCTTTATGACATTTCGAAAGCGATGTTCCACCTTTAAACACAACAAACCCTTGTCGCTTCGATAATTCCCGTAAAATCATGGTCACATAGTAATCTTTCTCCACGATAACCGGAAGGATATGAAAATATTCGCTTGCCAAATTGACAGCGTTTATAAATTCTTCTTTATCTTCATGCAGATACGCCATTTAATAACCCAACCTCATACATATTTTTATAAATGCGATCCGGATAATACGGTAGAAATGGTTTCATGCTTTCAAATCCGATATTTTTCTTTTTCATATAGCCAAGTAATCTTTTTGTCAGCTCCTCTCCATCCACCTCAGAAATATCCACAACTTCTTTTATCAAGTCAAGAAATTGAAGTGTTTCCGCATTTTCCGTATCAATTTCACAATATGGTTTTCGAAGTATAACACGTAAGTTTGCCAGCTTGGTTTCTCTATATTCTGTTGTTGCCTTATTTGTATATACTTCATACAAAGCTGGAACCTGTGTAGTCAGACCAAGCTGATTTGCAAAGAGAATTCCGCCAACATAACCACAGCGGTTAACACCATCTTGCAAATATTTTTTTCGAATAACCTCATCTATCGACAGGGTTGAACCGGAACGAAACATTGATTTTTTTGGAATATAATATATCCCTGCATCAAACCGTTTCAGTCTTCCCTCTTCTGTCAGCTTCTTCATTTGTTGGCGAACAGATACCGGTTTCATGTCGGGAATATCTAATTCCGCTAAAAAAATCGGTTCATTCGGCTTATACTTGTTTTCTATATATTCATATACCTCATTAATTAAAGCCACTTTTCCGCCTCCTCTCGATACTTATTAGAAGTATATCGCTTCTCTATTGTTATTATACGTTAAAAATAATAAAATTACAAGTCACTGCTTACATTTTAAAGCTACCACGGAAGCTTAAGAATTTCTTCTTTCCGGGGTACGATACCGGCAAACAGAAGCATCACCTACCACACAATTTCAAGAATTCTATTATTAGTAACATTATTTTGTTATCAATAACAGAATTTTCTTTTTCGCACAGAGGAGCATGTGTTCCACACACGGCAACATCATCAAAACTTAATTACCTTCGGCTCATGAGTGAAAGAGCTAATGATAGCCACACCATTCTTGAAGTAGAACACCTCAGTGTTGCCATCATCTGCGGCATACATCTTCTTCAGACCCGGATACGCATCCAGCATGGACTGTCTTGCTTCCACACGGTCATCCTCTACCAGTTGGCCAGCGACGCGAATCCACTCGCCGCCTTTAAATGCACACAGTTCTGCTTTCGGATTGGCATGCAACTGCTTGGAAACATCCTTCTTCTTGCCAGTCTGGATGTACAGCTTGCCTTCAAAAATATGTACCGTGCCAAACGGACGCACTCTCGGCTGGTCGCCTTCGACCGTTGCCAAGTAATATGTTTCAGCTTCTTTTAAGAACTTTACTGTGAACTTCCTCGATAATTAACTCTCGTTTCTGAATGCCGAAGTTACATAAACACAGAAACATTGATTTTAAGCTAAAATCCATCACTTTTTGTAATCATTTTTCGAAAATAGTGCTATAATAATAGAGAGTTAATTAACTCTCGTTTGGAGGGCGCCATGTATTTTGATTATGAGGTCAAAATTCCAGATTTCAGACATGGAATCACAAGAAAAACGATCCGGGGAATAACCTATATTTACTATGCTTACGACCACAAGTATAGTTCAGATAAGCATTATACCATTCCGAAGAATACAACAATTGGTAAGTGCTTGAATGCTTCGTCAGAGACGATGTATCCTAATACTAATTACTTGAAATACTTCCCTGAGGCTAAACTTCCAGAGATGAATGAAAAATCTGACCGGAGTGCCTGTCTCAGAATCAGAGCATTCATTGTGATTCGTAAGATCATTGCAGAATATCATCTGGATGAGATTATCGGCCACCTGATTGGGAAGGATACCACATACAGCTTGGATGTGGACTCGTAGGTTGGCTCGATGAAGAAAAAGGAAAAGGCATTGAGGAGCAATGCTCCTGCCAGCAGACAAAGCAGCAGGTAATGCCATTTGTCCAGCAGCATATAGGCCAAATCCAGAAGATCGATCTCCATCTCATCATTCATTTGTTCATGGTTCATGTTGATGTTCTCCTCATGTATTTTTTTAGTTTGGATCTTGTATATCCAACTTATGTTTCTTTATAAAACAGTTCCAGAATGGCTTCCTGAAGGCTGTCCTCGTCCGGCGTGAAAGTCTGCCATTCATCCTCATCCGTTCCATAGGTGCCATGGTCACAGGTGTCTCTTCCTGATCGTCAATCATCAGCAACGCAATACGGCTGAATTTTCTGGCGCTGATATTGGTCGTCATATATGCTTCCAGACCATGGTAGAAATCCAGCGGGAAGGTATTGTCCTCACTGCACTTTGCTGCAAAGGCGGCCTTCAATCCTTCTTCGTACTGTGACTGACGTGCCAGACGGTTCTGGTTGGTGTCATCCTACTTCATGGATCGTCGTCCCCTGACAAAGTTCTCTGCCTGCGTATCAGTCAGTGTAACCGTTTCTCCTTTTTTCAGGGTATCGTCTACACCGGTAAAATCATCCTCGACGGTGACTGTGACACCCCCTACCATATCATTGACGATCTGGATGGCACTCATATTTACCATAGAATATCCATCAATCTGAGCTCCTCCCAGCAGGTTGGATACCGCTTCGATGGTATTTTCCGCACATCCTTCTGCACTGGAATGGTCAGCTCCCATGGAATGTGCCAGAGAGATCTGCACCTCAGCGGTGCCTTGATTGCTTCCGTTTTCCCCATAGAACTGCACCGGTGTAATGGTATTCCGGTCGATGGTCAGAATCTTACACTGCTCGGTACTGCGATCCCGGACAAGCAGGATCAGTACATCACATTGTCCAGGTTCTTCGCATCCCGCTCGGCAACGGTGCCTGTCGCATCGATACCGGAAAAGAGGTAGGTCTCCAGATTTCCCTTTGGCGTATAGGTCTTGCCCTTGTATACGATGTCCTCCGACCTGGTCTCTGTCTGTTCATGCTGAAGCAGCTTTTTGTCTGCGGCACCCAGGACTCCGGCGACTACGCCGATTCCCACTGCCAGCACCACTGCTGCCAGCCCAAGCTTCTTATATAGTTCCTTCTTTTTTTCTTTTCTGCTTCGGTATTGGGTCATAGCTGCTCTGTCCCTTCTAATGCATCATGGAAGCAAGCATTGCTGCTCCACCTGCCGGATGGTTTACTTCACAGACCATCAGTGCTTCCAGTGCCAGAAATAATATCACGCTGATGATGTTCGTAGTCTTCTTACTCATCTGTCCTTACCTCCTCTAGTAGTGTGGTTCCTCTCTGATCCAGCTGATCCAGAATGGATCGGCCCAGCTTCTTTTCGATCACTGCCCGTCCCTCTGCCAGATTCGGCACCCGGTGATGGGCTCCATGGCAGTCACTGCCAAGCACATGGGCTCTGCCCTCTTTCAGAAGCTTCAGCAATGTATGGCGATGTCTCCAGTCCAGCAGACATTCTGCATTCAGCTGTATCGTCACAGGAAGCTCCATCAGTCGCTGTACCTACTTCTTGTTGCCCGGAATCCACAGAAACCGTTCCAGATGCGCGATCATCAGATGCAGGTCTCTCTCTTTGATCAGCCTTTCCACTTCTATGAGATTCTGATCCGTCCATGGTACAAATGGCATCTCCAGCAGAAGCAGTCGTGTGCCTTCCAGAGTCAGAGCTTCGATCTCCTTCGCTCTGCTGATCCCATCAAAGAATGCCACTTCGCTTCCGAGAAGAATCTGCGGAACAGCATTCATCCCATGTTCTCTGACTGCATGAATAAAGACATCACGGGCTGTTTCTCTTTTCTTCAGGAACGTGTCGATTCTGTCCTTTGCCGCATAAAAATGCGGAGTTGCTGCCATGATGTCTATCTGTTGTGTCTGTATCTGCTCCAGCATCGCCAGTGCACTGTCAATATTCCTGGCACCGTCGTCTATACCGGGCAGGATATGTGAATGAAAATCTATAACTGCCAAACTATCATCCTCTCTGTGGCATGAAAAAGGAGCATCATTGTTCTGACGCTCCTGTAGCTCTCAAATATTCTGTCTCATCATCAGACCATTCCAATGTCATGGCAAGTCTGTCTGCAAATGCAACTGGCTGCCATTGTTACCAATCCCCCCCCCGATCGAAAATCACTTCTGTCAGAAAAGTACGGTCACTGTCAGGCCCTGTAGTTTTGCGTCATAACCTTTCGGTCATTTTGCCTTACATTCGCTTTTTAAATTAAAAATTCAAATTAAGTATATCCATATTCTGTCTAAAATGCAATAATTATTTTGTACTTATTTATATACACTTTATTTTTCTTTATGTTTTCGTTCTCTACGGTTGATCTCTTCTGTCACGTCTTCCCAGGATACCTGATATTCCGCCATCAGATCCGTCATGTGATATAGTACATCTGCTGCCTGTTTTTTCACAGCCTGATGATCAATTAACGCATCTTTCCGATCCTTTGCTTTTTCGTAGAGATGGTGAAGGGTATCCATCGGATCGATCTCATCGTATTCTTTCCGAACCAGATCACGATAAAAGCAGCTGCGATTGCCGGTATGGCAGGCAGCCCCCACCTGTACTACGTAAGCCAGAAGAGTATCGTTGTCGCAGTCTATAGACAGGCGCTTTACATACTGGAAGTGGCCGGAGGTCTCTCCCTTGATCCACAGCTCCTGACGGCTCCGGCTCCAGTAGGTCATCCGGCCGGTCTTGACCGTCTTGTCGAAGGCTTCTTCGTTCATATACGCCAGCATCAGGACTTCATTGTTGCGATAATCCTGTACGATAACAGGAATCAGGCCGTCACTGTTCAGCTTGAACTCAGACCAGGCGATGGCAGACTTCTGCTGCCGCATATTCAGCCCCTTCATCTGCAGCAGATCTTTAAGTTCAAAGAGATCTACTTCTGTATTGGAGATCACATTGCCAGAGATCCCAGATACATTCTCTTCTTTTAATAAAACATAGACTCTCTGATAATCAATGATGTCCATCAGCGGAATGCAGTTCACCGGAAGACTGCGAACCGCTTCATAGAGATGGCGGTTGTCTCCCAGAAGAATGACTTCGTCTGCATATTTCTCGATTTTGGCATTTTCTTCCTCCGGGAAAGTGAAGTCATTGATGCAGACGGCGATATGCTCTTTGCCAAACTGCTTCTGCGCCTGATGCAGGAGTTCACGATTTTCTTCCCTGGACATATTCAGGAAGACTTTGTCGCATCCCATATTCATCAGTTCTTCCATATCACGGATATCATCAATGTGGCCGCCTGCCAGGATCGGGATCTGGCTGCGACTGCACAGACATTTGATGATCCGCTGGTGAAGCCGGTGTTCTTCCTCTGACTCTGCCAGGTCGAATAAGATCAGGGCATCTGCCCCTTTATGCTCATAGTATTTTGCCAGTTCCGGAATGGAACGTTTTCCAAGAATCTGAAAATTTGTCAGTCCGGTCACGGCTTTTCCATTTTTCATAAAAATATGTGCGAGCAAATTCTTCACATTGGATTCTTTCATATTCTACAGACTTCCTTTCTCGTTTACAGACTTCCTTTTGTGGACAGCACACCGGTGATGCGCTCATCCAGACTGGTAGCCATATCCAGGGCTTTTGCAAAAGCCTTGAACGCGCACTCTGCGATGTGGTGGTTGTTCACACCGGACAGCTGCTTAAAGTGCAGGTTCATTCCTGCGGAATAAGAGATAGCATAGAAGAACTCCCGTACCATCTCGGTATCCATATCTCCGATCTTTTCACAGGTAAAGGTCAGATCTGAGCTGTAGTAAGGTCTTCCGGAGAGATCGATGGCGCACAGTACCAATGCCTCATCCATAGGCAGAATGGCCTGTCCAAAGCGACGGATGCCCCGTTTGTCACCGATGGCTTCCCTGATCGCTTCTCCCAGAACGATGCCGGTGTCTTCTATCGTATGGTGAGAATCCACCTCGATATCTCCCCGGATCTTGCCGCTTAAGTCAAATAATCCGTGCCGGGTGAACCCGTTCAGCATATGATCAAAGAAAGGGATCCCGGTTTCCAGGTCAAAGTCTCCCTGTCCGTCGATACAGAAGTTCAGACGGATCTCTGTCTCGGAAGTAAAACGTTTGATTTCTGCACTGCGTTCTGCCATGATGATGTTCCTCCTGTTCATTTGTGGCATACGCCACTGGCTTTTTTATCTTACTCGAATCTCACGTGTATGGAATTAGCATGCGCGGTCAGCTGCTCTGCCTTTGCAAATTTCTCGATGTCTTCGTGTACAGCTTCCAGTGCTTCTCTGGAGTAGTATACGATGCTGGACTTCTTTACGAAGTCATCTACATTCAGAGGCGAGAAGAATCTGGATGTACCGTTGGTCGGCAGCACATGATTCGGTCCTGCGAAGTAATCGCCCAGTGGTTCGCTGCTGTATTCTCCGATGAAGATGGCTCCTGCATTACGGATCCTGGTCATGACTTCAAATGGATTGGCTGTCACGATCTCCAGATGCTCAGATGCGATCTCATTGGCTGCGTCAATGGCATCCTGCATCGTCTCTGCCACCAGAATGTAGCCGAACTGCTCCAGGGATTTGGTGATGATGTCTTTTCTGGAAAGGACTTCCACGAATCCATCTACTTCCTCGGATACTTTCTTCGCCAGCTCCATACTGGTGGTGATCAGGATGGCAGATGCCATCTCGTCATGTTCTGCCTGGGACAGCAGGTCTGCTGCCACATATCTTGGATTGGCAGTCTCATCTGCCAGCACCAGGATCTCACTTGGTCCGGCGATGGAATCAATATTGACGAATCCGTAGACTGCTTTTTTGGCAAGAGCTACGTAGATATTGCCTGGGCCTACGATCTTATCGACTTTTTCGATGGATTCTGTACCAAATGCCAGTGCTGCGATGGCCTGTGCACCGCCTACTTTGTAGACTTCATCGGCACCTGCTTCGTTGGCTGCCACCAGAGTAGTCGGGTTGACCTTTCCTTCTGCATTGCACGGTGTGGTCATGATGATCTTGCCTACACCGGCTACTTTGGCAGGTACGATATTCATCAGTACAGAGGATGGATAGACTGCCTTGCCGCCAGGTACGTAGACACCGACTCTGGCAAGAGGTGTGATCTTCTGTCCCAGCAGGGTACCGTCCTCTTTGCTGTCGAACCAGCTGGTGCGCTTCTGCTTCTCATGATAGGAGCGGATATTCACCAGCGCCTTGCGGATCACTTCGATCAGCTCCGGATCTACCTGGGTATAAGCTTCCTCCAGTTCCTCTTTTGTTACTTTGATATTGGACGCATCGATCTTCGCATGATCGAACTTCTCGGTATATTCAAATACGGCTTCGTTTTTGCGTTTTCTTACATCATCCACGATCGCAGCTACTTTCTCTTCATAGGCGCCATAGTTGTTCGGGCTTCGTTTCAATAAATCCTCCAGGAGATTCTGCTTAGACTCCTGTGTCAGTGTTACGATTCTCATGTCTGTATGTCTCCTCTGCTTTTATAATCAATGCCAACGAATTGCTCCGTGACAGGCACGTCTTGTTTTTATGACTTCTGACTCTGGCATTTCAATTTGTTCAGGATCTCTGTAATCCGTTCGCTCTCCATCTGCATGCTCACCCGGTTCACCACAACTCTGGCTGACAGCGGGCATACTTCTTCCAGCACCTGCAAGCCATTTTCTCTTAAAGTGGAACCAGTCTCCACGATGTCTACGATCACGTCAGACAGGCCAACGATCGGCGCCAGCTCGATGGAACCGTTCAGCTTGATGATCTCTACGGTCTGGCATTTCTTATTATAAAAATATTCCTTTGCAATCCGAGGATACTTGGTGGCTACCCGGATGCGCTGCTGGTGCTTCAGAAGATCGGCTGCTTCCGCCGGTCCGCAGACGCACATACGGCATTTGCCGAAGCCCAGATCCAGTACCTCATAGAGCTTGCGGTTCTCTTCATCAATGGTGTCTTTTCCCACTACGCCGATATCCGCTGCTCCATACTCTACATAAGTCGGAACATCTGGTCCCTTTGCCAGGAAGAACTTCAGCTTCAGTTCTTCATTCACAAAAATCAGCTTTCGTGAATCGGTATCTTTCATCTCTTCGCAGGTGATACCTACCTGCTCTAAAAGTGCCAGGGTCTGCCTCGCCAGCCGGCCCTTGGTTAAAGCAAATGTCAAATATCGCATGATCTGTTTCCTCTGTTATCTATATAATACTGTATCTCGTTACCGTTGTGTAGAGTAATTTCTGTGACACAATCATGCTTATACATGATCTCTGTGTGTAATAGTTGTCCAATTCCGGCATCACAGGTATGTTTTCATCAATTTATTCAAAGCGGCCGCCTGCTCCGGTCCGAAGTCGCCGGTACATTCCTTCAGAATGACTTTTTTGCCCTGATGGCGCATGGCCATGGCCAGCTGTACCGCAACACGTTCATGAGGTGCATCGTAAGGAACGGTCAGGATCTCTTCCAGTGGCTCTGTCTCGATCTTCTGATGCTTCAGTGCCGACAGAAGTTCATCGATCACCACTACGAATCCGATGGACGGTGCATCCTTGCCAAAGTGCTTCAGCAGATTGTCATATCGACCGCCCTTGACTACGGCATCTCCGCTTCCGTAGGTATAGCCCCGGAAGAAAATACCAGTGTAATAATTATAGCGGCTAAGCATGCTTAAGTCAAAGCTGACATACTGAGCTACATCGTAGTATTCCAGAATACGGTAGATCTCTTTTAATCTCACAATGGAGGCCTGTGCCTCTTTATTCGTCGCATAGTCCATGGCTTTCTCCAGAATGTCTACCGATCCATACAGCTCCGGCAGAGCCATCAGGGCATCCCGTACTTTTCCCTGAATCTCCAGCTGGTCCAGAATGGATTCTACGCCGAAGATATTGCGGTTGGCGATGAAGTCCTTTAATCTGCCTTCAGATTCTTCGTCAATGATCACATCTTTTAAAATGCTCTTGAAGTAGTCCAGCTGGCCGATGCTAATCTGAAGCTCCTCCAGTCCTGCACTTTTCAGGCAGTCTACTACCATGGCCACAATCTCTGCATCCGCCTGCGGGGAGTCTGCTCCGATGAACTCTGCTCCCAGATGAGTGGTCTCCTTCAGTCTTCCCTGATAGCTGGAATTGTTAATAAAGGTATTTCCCTGATAGCAGAGACGGATCTCGCCTTCTTCCTGCTGAAAATACTTGGATACCGCTCTTGCGATGGACGGGGTAATGTCCGGACGCAGGACCAGAGTATTGCCCTCACGGTCAAAGAACTTGTACAGATCCTTGGATGGGGTGGTTCCTACTGACTTATTAAATACATCAAAGAACTCAAAGGTCGGTGTCTCGATATCCCGATAACCGTAACTCTTCAATACTTCATGAAGCCGGTTCTGAAGTCTTACCTTTCTCTCACACTCATCATTGTAAATGTCCCGGACTCCATCCGGCGTATGCAATAATCTCTCCATAAATACTCTCCTCGCATAATTGCTCAATACCTTCACGATTCTGAGCAATTACCCTCATTGTCACTTTCTTATAGTACAGTGCTAATTCGTTAAATTACCGTCTTATTATAAAAGCCAGTCACTCTCTTGTCAATCCCTCAGTGGTAAATCTTTTACTTGCTATTTCCGGGGTCATTCCCTTTGTCCCAGATCTTTTTGCAATCCATCCAGATACGGAACAAATATACCTTGTCTCGGTGTCAGTGTATAATCCATATTTAATTCTTCGATCCGAAAGCTTTTTCGGCCGCCAGACTCTTTACGGTTCCAGAACTCCATCATATCCCGATAAGGCAAATAATAAAATAAATCCCGGCTGCTATAATAAATCAGCAAAAATGCCACACCGCCCTGTTTTTCGAAATTAGTCATAAACCGCACCTGATGATCATGCAGATTCTGTAGTGCAAACGTGTCACTGATACATTCTTTTGCATCAAAACATACGGGGATTCCCTGTACACAACCGATATAGTCTACCGTACTTTTCTGTTCAAAATAAGCCAGGGTGATATGCCGGCTCTGTTTGTCAATCTGAATCGGTGTAATCGGCGTAGGAATCTTCTGAATCAGAGCCAGCCCTTTTTCCAGATAGATTTCATTAGAACGATTGACCAGATCTTCCAGTACAGAGCCTCGCAGGCCCCGGGAATTCCATGTTGCCATCTTATGCTTCTCCCTTCAGCACCCGCTGGAATTCCTCAGGCAATGGTGCCGTAAATGTCTGCCCTGACAAATGCGCCAGGGCTCCACCTAAGTTGTCCGGGAAGACAACTTTCTCCGCATGAAGCATCTGATGACGGATGCGGTACTGTTCTTCATAATAAAGGTTGAGCTTCCTGTCGCCGTACTTGATATCTCCCAGAATTGGATGCCCAATGCTGGCCAGATGCGCACGAATCTGATGGGAACGCCCGGTCACCAGAAGCACCTCCAGAAGGGTGATGCCACAGCTGGAATTTTCAGAACTAGCAGGCTTCGATCTGACAGAATCACACCTGACAGACAGTCGATTGGCATTCGCTCGCTGAAAGGTCACTGGAGAATATTCCGTTATAATTTTCTTTGCGCCTGGTATCTCTTCTTGAAGAATTTTCACTTTGTTCGTTTTTTCTTCTTTAAATAAATATCCCTCGATATGGCAGCTTTCCGTGATCTGCCCTGCCACACAGGCAACATAATATTTGTGCACAGATCGATCTTTTAGAATCTGTGATAATCCCTGCAAACCTGCCAGGCTTTTTCCTGCCAGTACGAGACCACTGGTATTGCGGTCCAGGCGATTGCATACGGCAGGTTTCACAATCTGCAGGCTTTCCTCTGTAATCTGCCCACTTTGCAGCAGATAGGCAATCATCTGCTCGTTGATCGAGATATCCTTCGGCTGTGCCTTTTGAGAAAGAACACCTGCTGGCTTGTTCATCAGCAGTATATGATCATCTTCATAAATGATCTGTTCTTTCTTCAAAGGAGGAATCTTCGCCCATGAACTCATCTGTTTCTGATGAGCTGACCTGGTACTGGACTGGTTACGAATGGTGCTGAACTTGCTCCAGGTATCATCACTCAGAAAAACTTTGACGCTGTCTCCAACCTGCACCAGTTCTTTTCCCACTGCTTTCTTGCTATTCAGCGTGATATTCTTTTTTCTCATCATCTTATAAAGAAAGCTGACAGGCGCAGTATTCAAATATCGCGCCAGAAGCTTGTCTAATCTCTGTCCCGCTTCGCCTGGGGACACCAGTATTTCTCGCATATTCTATTACTCCTCATGTGATGCCGAATAAATAATGCACGGTACTTGACCGCGAATTCAACTAATTTCTTCTTTTCCGGGGCTTGGTTGATTTTTTAGATTGAAATTGCCAGGATCACTGCCTTTACCAGTTCATTTCTTGTTGCATTCGGATAACGTTCATCTGGTGTGAATGGTACTTGGGCTTCTTTTTCCAGATGATCTGGATAAAGTTCGTCTACTCTGCGTAAAAACTGTTTTTGATCAGTAAAGACTTTTACATTAGATTTAAATCCATTGCCCTGTAAAATCTTCTTGATATGTTTCTCTGCGAACGCCGGATCTGCTTTTGGACTTTGGGTAAAGCCGATAATATTCAAACCACTGATTACAATACTGACAAATGGTGTGTTTTTTTCATAGGCACTGACCGTTGCCTCATAGATCACGGTCATGTCCTTCACATGAGCTGCGATTTCATCATGCTGCTGCTGGCTGATTGGCTTCTGAAGCCATATCATAATCATATTCACAGCAAATTTACTTGCTGGAAGACAGCCAAGAATGGCCACCAGTGTAAACATGTTTTTTCTTGTGTGGGTGATATAAAGTCCGGTCAGGAAGATCACAATCGGAATAGCAAACATCAAAATTGTGATGGCTACCCTCTTTTTCCTCTGACTTTTAATATATCCAAAATCCCCTTTTTGTATCTTTGCCATAAAATATGCCTTTCTTCAACTTTGATTATTCATTCTTGTGGTGCACGTTTCGGATTGTCTTTTTCTTCCTTTTTTCACCTGAACGACTGCTTTGGCCAACATCATTTACACGCCCGTTTCCATTTCTTCTGAAAGTGTCCTGCTGCCATCCGCTTCGATTGCCTGTCTGCTGACCTGCTTTTCCGCCTCGACTGCCTGTCTGCTGACTTGCTTTTCCGCCTCGACTGCCTGTCTGCTGACCTGCTTTTCCACGTCGTTCATTGAGCCCACTCTCTTTTTGTTTCTGACCGATATTTTTTCTCGGACGAATCAGACATTCAGGTCCAAAACCAATCAGATCTTCCCGATGTTCTTTTAACAGCGCCTCTTTGACCAGATCGTAGTTCTTCGGATCCCGATATTGAATCAATGCACGCTGCATGGCTTTTTCATGCGGATTTTTGGGTACATAGACCGGCTGCATGGTTCTCGGATCGACACCGGTATAGTACATACAGGTGGATATCGTGGACGGTGTTGGATAGAAGTCCTGCACCTGCTCTGGCATATAGCCCAGATCCCGCAGATATTCTGCCAGCGCGATAGCTTCCTTCAAGGTAGAACCTGGATGGGAAGACATCAGATATGGTACCAGGAACTGGTTCATGCCGTAGGCCTTGTTCAGCTTCTGATATTTTGCTACAAATCGCTGATAAACGGAATTTTCCGGTTTTCCCATTTTCTCAAGTACTGCATCAGAGATGTGCTCCGGTGCAACTTTCAGCTGGCCGCTGACATGATACTGAATAAGTTCACGGAAAAATGTGTCATCCGGATCTGCAATAAGATAGTCAAAACGAATGCCCGATCGAATAAAGACTTTCTTTACCTTTGGCAGTGCACGGAGCTTACGCAGCAGCTTCAGATAGTCAGAATGATCCACGCGCAGATTCTTGCAAGGCTTCGGGAACAGGCACTGCTTTTTCACACAGACGCCTTTTTCCAGCTGCTTTTCACAGGCTGGCTGCCGGAAGTTGGCCGTCGGGCCTCCCACATCATGGATGTATCCTTTAAAATCTTTCTCTTCTATGAACTTTTTTGCTTCACTGATCAGTGACTTGTGGCTTCTGGTCTGGATAATTCTTCCCTGATGAAATGTCAGTGCGCAGAAATTGCAGCCACCATAGCATCCCCGGTTGCTGACCAGGGAGAATTTTACTTCTTCGATCGCCGGTACGCCGCCATCTTTATCATACATCGGATGCCAGGTGCGCTGATAATCCAGTCCATAGACGATGTCCATCTCGTCCTGAGACAGTGGCTTCTGTGGTGGATTCTGCACCACGGCAATCCCGTTCGGATACTCTTCTGCCAGCCGTCTGCCACTGAATGGATCCGTGTTGCAATATTGAATGTAAAAGCTTCTTGCATAATTCATCTTGTCTTCCACCAGTGATTCGTAGGCAGGAAGCTTTGTTACATCATAGACATCCTCCAGATGGCTGGTCTTGTAAACTGTACCATCAATAAATGTAATGTCTTTGATATCAATCCCCGAATTCAGTGCATCAGCGATCTCCACAATCGACCTCTCTCCCATGCCATAGGACAACAGGTCTGCCCCGGAATCCAGCAAAACGGACCGTTTTAGGGAATCTGACCAATAATCGTAATGGGCCAGCCTGCGTAGACTGGCTTCGATACCACCGATGATGATCGGGGTCTTTTTATAGGTACGCCGTATCAGATTGCAGTAAACCACCGTTGCGTGATCCGGACGTTTTCCCATGACGCCTCCCGGTGTGAAGGCATCCGTCTTTCTTCTTTTTTTGGAAACCGAATAATGGTTCACCATAGAATCCATATTCCCACCAGATACCAGAAATCCCAGCCTCGGTTCTCCCAGTATGGTGATGCTGGTATCATCTTTCCAGTCTGGCTGTGCAATGATCCCCACAGTATAACCATTATGCTCCAGAATCCGGCTGATAACTGCATGGGCAAAAGATGGATGATCTACATAGGCATCTCCTGTCACATATACAAAATCCAGCTGTTTGATGTTGCGCTGTGCCAGATCTTTTGCTGACACAGGTAAAAATCCATTTGTCATTATTGCTCCTTTTTGTGTTCCGTTCTCTTATTCTTTCAGCTTCTCGATCTCCTCCGCAGTAAGCTGTCTGTACGCTCCTTTTTCCAGGCTTTCATCCAGCTTCAGCGTGCCCATGGAAATGCGCTTCAGATAAGTCACCTCACATCCCGCTGCATGGCACATGCGCTTTACCTGATGAAATCTTCCTTCATGAATCGTCAGCTCAATCTCACTGCTGATACCTTCCGGATCTCTCTCTAGAATCCGAAGTTCCGCCGGAAGTGTCGGCTTCTCGTCTCCAATATCCAGGCCTTGTGCAAACTGTTCACAGACATTCTCTGGCAGTATGCCGGACACTTTTGCATAGTACGTCTTTGGCACATGCCTTTTCGGTGCCAGAAGCTGATGTGCCAATGGCCCATCGTCTGTGATCAGCAGTAATCCTTCCGTGTCCTTGTCCAGACGTCCTACCGGGAACAATCGGTCTTTGATTCTGGAATCAATCAGATCCATAACCGTAGTGTCTCGATTGTCTTTTGTGGCTGTAACGCATCCCGCCGGTTTGTGCAGCAAAATATATTCATGCTTCTGACTGCTGACCATCTCACTATCTACAGAGATTATCTGTTTTTCCGGGTCGATTCTGCCATCCCCGTTCCTGGGAATCTCTCCATCTACCTGTACTCGTTTTTGCTTTATTAGCTTTTTTACCTCGCTTCTGGTGCCAAATCCTGCATTTGCAAGAAATTTATCCAATCGTTCTGTCATACTTTAAATTCTATCCCCTGTGCTTTGTATCCTTCTGCAATAATATCCAGATTCTTATGGAACCGGATCAGTTTTTCCAGATTGTCTTCCTGATAGACCTCATAGAATTCGTCCTGGATCTTGGCCACATCACGACGATTGGCGATCGCATACAGATTCTGAATGGTCATGAGAATCTCAGTCACAATATTGGACTGAATCTGTCTGGCATTCTGTGCATCCATGATCTCATTGCGTACCTCTGACATCTCACGATCCAATACCTCAATGGCATCTGCAGCATTGCTCAGTTTTTCCCGGATATGCTCTGGAATATTTTGCTTGTATTTATACTGAAGGGAATGCTCGATCGTAGACCAGAAGTTCATTCCCATAGTGCGGATCTGAATCTCTACCTTCAATGTTTTCGGTCCATTCAGAGTCTGCACCTGATAATCTACGATTATGTGATAACTTCGATAGCCACTGGTCTTCTCGTTGGTGATATAATCCTTTTCCTGCCGAACCGTCATATCCGTTCTGGAGCGTATAATCGAAACTACTTTTTCAATATCCTCTACGAACTGGCAAATGATCCGGATCCCTGCCAGATCATCCAGTTCCTGCTCCATCTGCTCCAGTTCCAGGTTCTTCTTTTTTAATTTATCCAAAATACTGGATACAGACTTCACCCGTCCAGTTACATCTTCAATCGGACAATACAGCCCTCTCGCTTTATGTTCATATTTTAAATGTTCAAACTTGGTAATCAGCTCTTTGACTGCCAGATCGTATGGATCCAGCATCTCACGCCACAGTTGTATCTTCATTGCAACCTACCTGCTTTCTGTTTCTGTATAGTGCAAAATAGTATCTGTTCCGTGGATTCATGCATATATTTTGTTCTATCACAGACTAATTCAAAATAAAGTATACCACAGACCTTTTTTCAATTCAAACGGAAAGGCATGATTTTATGAAACAGTTTATTCTGAATGCTCTGATCCTATGGTCTACTTCCCTGGTGCCATATCTGCTTCCGATTATGATCATTTCTCGATTGCTGATCGGTTCAAATCTCATCTATCGTTTTCTCCGGCCATTCTCTTTTCTATGCAAAAAAATGCTGCATCTGTCTCCTGCCGGATCCTATGCACTTCTGCTTGGGTTTTGTTGCGGCTATCCCATGGGTGTAAAGACTCTGGCCGATCTGCGCTCTGCGGATGCTATAAGTTCAGAGGAAGCTCACTATCTGACATACTTTATCAATAATGTCAGCCCGGGCTTTCTTATTGCCTGCGTGTGCCACGACCTGTTAAAGGCACCGGGCTTTGCGATTCCATGCATGGTGATGGTATATGGAGCAGCGCTGTGCTATGGAGCAGGCATATTGGCAATGCACAGACATCGCAGAGAAATGGCTGATTTTCCAGACATGACCGCTAAGACATCAGGATCTCCATATGGTAGGAAATGTTCATCTGGCCACACTACTTTTTTGACTTTTCTGGATACATCCATCGAAGACAGCATTACACAGATGCTGAAAATCGGAGGCTACATGGTTCTGTTCTCGGTACTGTCTTTTTTTGTATGCCACCTGCCAGCTCTGTCTGCGATCACCAGGGCTTCTTTGGCTGCTTTGCTGGAGATTTCCTTAGGATGTCAGCTGCTGGCAAGACTCTCTGTACCGTTATTCTGGAGATATCTTCTAATTGTCGTAACACTAACCTTCGGAGGCTTGTGCAGCGCATTCCAGTCGGCATCTTATTTAAGAAGCATTGGTTTTTCTTTAAAAAATTACATAAAAACAAAGGCCATGACAGCAGTCATTGCTCTGGGATTGTATCTGATCTATCTGTTGCCATCCATAGGCAGCGGAATATAAATTCAATGAGTCTCCGCTACTTTCCGGGGACGGGGTGGCTTCGGATACCCACCACCTGACCGCAGTCTCGACAAACATATCCGCATATGAAAAGAATCTCGATGCCAGGATACTGACATCGAGATTCTTTTCATTTATTATTCTTTCTATTATTCTTCGTTCTGATCTTCTTCATCTGCAGCCGCCAGATCTTCAGTGCTGTAGTTGCTGGTGTTCTGGGACTGTGGTGATAATTCGCTTCTGTTCTTGGTTACAATATCGTAACAGGACTGAATGGAATTGATAAAGGTGTTGTATTTTGCACTTACTGTATCGGATGCATGACTCATGATCTGTTCCAGATTAGCCAGCATATCATCGGTATAGCTGATCGCGCTCATACGAATGTTGTTAGCATCTTCTGTAGCAGAATCCAGGATCTGCTGAGCCTGCTGGCGGCTCTGATCTAACAACTGCTGAGACTGCTGTCTTGCCTCACGCATGATCTCATTCTCTTCTACCATCTGCTGCTGCTTTTCTGTTGCGTCCGCAATCAGGGCATCTGCCTTGGTCTGTGCATCTGCCAGAATTGCATCTTTATTGCTGATAATCTTCTGATATCTCTTGATCTCATCCGGAGTCTTCATACGAAGTTCTCTTAAGAGTTCTTCCAGTTCTTCCTTATTCACTACAATCTTGGTAGAAGACAGTGGCTGGAACTTACAACTATCCACATATTCTTCAATTTCTTCAATAATCTGCTCAATTCTGCTGCTCATCTTATCTCTCCTTCTTCATTAATCATTCAATACCCCTTGCAAAATCGCCTTTATCCGGCTTCTTTTGCTTATCTATGGCTTCCCGCCATCTTTCTTTTTATCTCTGATACTACTTCTTCCGGAACAAACTTTGATATGTCTCCCCCATATAAAGCCACTTCTTTGACTGTCGATGAACTCAGGTAAGCATATTCCAGACTGGTGGTCAGGAATATCGTATCAATCTCCGGATCCATGATCCTGTTCGTCTGTGCCATCTGCAGTTCATATTCAAAGTCAGTAATCGCACGCAAACCTCTGACCAGGAACTGGGCATGACATTCTTTTACAAAATCGATCGATAACCCATCAAAGGATTCTACCCGTATATTGCTGATATCCTTTGTCACTTTCTTTAGTATATTAACACGTTCTTCTACAGAAAACAACGGATTTTTTTTGTTATTCTGCAAGACTGCCACAATCAGTTCATCTACCAATGTCGCTGACCGCTTAATCACATCAAGATGTCCAAATGTTACCGGGTCAAAGCTTCCCGGGTAAACTGCTCTTTTCATGTTTTTTATTTTCCTCGCTGTATCATGCCCGTCACTGTTCGCAGTAACTCATGCATCTTTCTTTTCGATAAATACATGTGCATTTGTCTTGTATTTTTTATACTTTTTCATCTGATATCCTAAAGAATCCAGATAAGAAAAATCAGTCTGCAGGGATGCTTCGGTGATGATCACCGTGTAGTCATCTACCAGATCAGAGCCCCGTAATGCTTCCAGCACCTGTTTCTCCAGCTCGTGGTTGTAAGGCGGATCCATAAAGATGAAGTCATACGCTCCCCGTCCCCTCAGACGGCTGAGTGCCTGGAATACATCCGTCTGCATCAGTTCTGCATGTTCCTCCAGATGTGTAAACTTCAGATTCTCCCGGATACATTCGGCTGCTTTTGGAGCAGACTCAACCAGTACTGCCTCAGCCGCTCCACGGCTCAGAGCCTCGATACCGATCGCTCCACTTCCACTGAACAGATCCAGAAATCTGCACCCCGGAATATCCGTCTGTATCATATTGAACAAGGTCTCTTTAATCCGGTCGGTGGTCGGTCTGGTATCCATTCCTTCGATTGTCTTCAGATTCAGATGTTTGGCTGAACCGGCAATTACTCTCATATTTCTTTATCCTTCATTCTCGCTGATTACATAACCGGCAAGGTTGTATGCATGGTCTGAGATACGCTCCAGATTGCTGAGAATGTCCAGAAATGCCACACCACTGACCGGCTTACAAAGCTGTCTGGCCATACGGTCAATATGCTGATCTCTCAGCTCGTCTTCCATATCATCTACCCGTTCTTCGTATTTTCCTACCAGAACAGCCTGATCAATATTGCTGTTGCCAATAGCCTGTACCGCGCAGGAGAAACTGTCCTTTACCAGACTCATCATCTCAGAAAGCTCTCTCTCAGCTTCTTCTGTAAATACGATTCTGTTCTCCGGATCATCCACATTCACCAGCTCGGCAATGTTCTCTACATGATCTCCTACACGTTCAATATCGCTGACCGAATAAAACAGATTCTTGATCAGTTCATGCTGTTTCTCTGTCAGTGACAGATTCTCGATCTCAACCAGATATTCCGTAATCAGTTCTTCCATTTTATTGATTGTCTTTTCGGTGGATAATACCTTATCAATCAGAGCCTTGTCATAACTCATCACTGCCTGACAGGCATCTTTCAGATTCTCATTGGCTATCTCACCCATATGCACAACTTCTTTGATCGCATTCTCCACGGCAAAATCCGGGGATTTCAGAATACGGCGATCCAGATGACGCAGGGTTGCTTTTTCAGCGTTGTCCTCTGCTATCTGATCGGATTCTTTCTCTCTGACCACCAGACCAGACAGCTTCACAAGTCCCATGGCAAATGGGAACTGTATGATTACATCCACAATCTTGGCTCCTGTGTGGAATATAGAGATACCCACACTGTCAATCGCTGTATGCGCAAAGCCTGGCATAATACGGAACAAAATAAATCCTGCTGTTCCCAGCACAATGGCTCCGATCACATTGAAGATCAGATGAATCGCTGCTACTCTCTTGGCATTTCTCTGTGCACCAATACTGGATAATACCGCTGGCATACAGGAACCGATATCTGCTCCCAGACAGATGAACACCGCTGCACTGGTAGTAACGGCTCCACTGGTCGCTGCCAGTGTCTGAAGCACACCAACCGATGCAGAAGAGCTCTGCATGATCACCGTCACAATCAGACCTACGGCAATACCAATGAACGGATTATTTCCTACTGCCATGAATGCATTGGTAATAATCGGTGAATCCATATAGCTTTTCGCTGCGGATCCCATATAATCCAGACCGATAAACAACATACCAAGACCAATCAGAATCTCCGAAATCGTCTTCTTCTTGGATGACTTGGAAAATACAGTGATAAATACACCGATTCCAAGGATCAGTGGTGCATACAGTGATGGAGATATGGCTTTGAAGCTATCTCCCAACTGTCCCAGCGATACAATCCATGCCGTGATACAGGTACCGATATTCGCACCCATGATCACTCCAACTGCCTGTGGAAGACTCATGATACCGGCATTTACAAATCCAAGAACCATAACCGTAGTGGCCCCGCTGCTCTGTATGATCGCGGTCAGTCCCGCACCGACCAGAACAGCAACCAGACGATTGTTGGTCAGGATCCCAAGCAGCTCCTGCATCTTGCTTCCTGCGGACTTCTGAATACCGCCGGACATGGCATGCATACCATACAGGAACATTCCAAGGCCCCCGATGAACATAAATAGATTCGAGACGTCATTAATTGACATGATTTATCCCCCTGATTTTCGTATTCTGTGAACCAAAAGCCATATATCGTGCTGACACGTCACAGCTTTTGCCGTGCTGCTTCTACGTTACACGATATTTCTCCAGTCCAGATCTCCGTTGGCAAGTCCCAGCAACAGAGATTCTGCTGTGGCGATATTGGTCGCAATCGGGATATTATATTTATCGCAGCATCTGGTAATGCTGTCTATGTCGGCCTGTCTCGGGTCCTGAAGCAGAGGATTGTAAAAGAAAATGACCATATCCATATCATTCCGCTCGATCATCTCTGTGAACTGCTTATCTCCGCCGACAGCCCCTGGCAGGAACTTGTGTACTCTCAGGTTCGTCACTTCTTCAATTCTTCTTCCAGTGCCGCCTGTTGCATATAATTCATGTTTGCTGAGTATCCTTTTATAAGCAAGGCAAAAGTTCTCCATAAGGCTTTTTTTGCTGTTGTGTGCAATAAATCCTATTTTCATAGTTCCATCCCTTTCCCCATACTAACCCATATTACTTTGTCAATTATACCATCGTTTTTTTATTATGGCAAATACATTTTGTTCCGTTTCATACAACAACTGCCAGTTTAACTTTTTTTATACTCCACATACTATTCTCGCAATACAAAATTGCAAATAACCAGTACAAAGGAGGTAACAATCATGAGTAGTCGTTCATCTAATACCACAGCGGTTCCCGAGGCAAAAGGTGCATTAGACCGTTTCAAATATGAGGTGGCTAACGAACTGGGAGTTCCGCTTACCAATGGTTATAACGGAAATCTGACTTCCAAACAGAACGGTTCTGTCGGTGGTTATATGGTCAAAAAAATGATCGAAGAACAGGAAAAACAGATGAGCAGCAAATCACAGAATACCATGCAGTAATCTGTGAAAGCAGGCAGAGTAAAGGCAGGCGCCCACACGGCTCCTGCCTTTTTCTGTATCCTGCATCTCTTCTGTTCCAGGCAGACTGAAACTCCTGCTGTCAAAAGGCAATCATTAAAAAAGTGCTACATCACCTGTGATTTCGTCATTAATCACATAATAGGCCTTGCCCTCTTCCGGTTTCACATAGACGGTCACGTTCTTCATCTCAGATACTTTCTTTTTCAGTTCTTTTGTCCAGTATTCTTTGATCTTTTTCATGATCTCATCTGTAGTGATCTCATCTCCCATATACTGAACATAAATGGTCTGTTTTGCTGCCATAATTCTTCCTCCCGGCTGCTTTTTACAGCTTCTATATCATCCTGTTTCAAATCATAAGAAATATACACCTCTTTTTGGAAATTGGCAACGGCTTTTCTCTTGGTCACAAAAAGTTTGTGAATTATTTGGAGTTTTCCTTTACAGACTCAGATTTTTTAGTTCATTTCTCATATAGATTTCCAGTCGTTTTTTCAGATCCCGGTGCGGTTCCTGCAGCAGTTCCGGATCTTCTCTGCGAATTCGTTCTGCCTCTTTTCCGGCATTTTTCAGGATCTGTGCATCGGCATAGATGTCTCCGATCTTAAATTCCATGGCACCGCTCTGGCGGACTCCCAGCAATTCTCCCGGACCCCGGAGTCTCAGGTCTTCGTTAGCAATATAAAATCCGTCATTGGATCGATTCAGAATATCCAGCCGCTTCTGATTCTGTCCATTCTCGCTTCCGTTTATCATGATACAGTAGGACTGATCTCCGCCTCTTCCCACACGACCACGCAGCTGATGCAGCTGGGCCAGGCCGAAACGTTCCGCATTTTCGATCATCATCACTGTAGCATTTGGCACATTCACTCCTACCTCTACTACCGTGGTTGACACCAGCACCTGGATCTGATTCTCCAGGAATCTCTGCATGATCTCATTTTTCTCCTTTGGCTTCATCTTGCCATGTAAATATTCCACACAGATCTGAGCTGGGAGCTCAGTCTTCAGCTTCTCTGTATAAGAGATCACATCTTCTGCCTCAATCATTTCACTTTCTTCCACCATTGGACAGATCACGTAGGCCTGATGGCCTGCCTGTACTTCCTTTGTAATAAAATCATAAGCTTTTTTTCGATAAGATGTGTTCACCACGCAATTCCTGATCGGAATACGGTTGGAAGGCAGTTCATCAATGGTGGAGATCTCCAGATCGCCATAGAGGATCACTGCCAGAGTACGGGGAATCGGGGTTGCACTCATAACCATAGTGTGCGGCATTTTTCCAGCCTTTTCTCCCAGCGCTTCCCGCTGGCGTACTCCAAAGCGGTGCTGTTCATCCGTAATCACCAGACCCAGACGGTCAAATACAACCTTTTCCTGAATCACCGCATGAGTGCCGATCACCACATCTGCCTCATGCGCCGCTATCTTCTCATAAGCTGCCCGCTTTTGCTTCGCTGTCATTGATCCGGTAAGAAGCACAGCCTGAATTGGAAGTCCCTGCTGTATAGTCAGCCTGGTAAATGCTTCGTAATGCTGATTTGCCAGCACTTCGGTCGGCACCATCAATGCACTCTGCAGGTGATTTCTCGCTGCCAGTATCATAGCCAGAAATGCGATGATCGTCTTTCCGGAACCCACATCTCCCTGAATCAGACGGTTCATTGTGCTTTTTCCACTCATATCCTGCCGGATCTCTTTCCACACCTGCTGCTGTGCACCGGTCAGCTGATATCCCAGGCGGCTGATGATGTCATCCAGCGGATCTGCCTCCACAGGAAATGGATTTTCCAGCTCAGATGTCTGTTCTTTCCACGCACGAATTGCCAGAATAAATAAGAAAAATTCATCAAAGACCAGACGTTCTCTTGCCAGTTTCAGATGATGCTCATCCCTCGGAAAATGAATCTCTTCCATTGCATAGTCATATTCCGCCAGCTGGTATCTTTCCCTGACCTCTGACGGCAGAAAATCTCGGGACAGATCCACAGATTCCATGGTCTGACGGATCAGTTTGGTCAGCATATGATTGGTCACGCCCTTTGTCAGCATATAAACTGGCTGCAAGGCTTTTTGTAGTTCTTCATATTGTGCCGGCTGATAAATCTCCGGCTGATCCAGCACCAGATTAGCCCCTTTCTGGCTGATTTTTCCATAAAATACATACCATTGCCCCGGATGTACTGTGTTTTTCAGATAAGGCATACGGAACCATCTGGCCATGACAGCGCCATCCCCATCCCCAAGCTGTGCTGTGGTAATCTGCATACGCTTCACATACTGAACCGTCAGCGGCCGCAGTGCCTGTGCCAGTACCGCCACGGTCTGTCCAGACTGCAGCTTTCTGATCTGTACCGGTTCTTCAAACTTCCGATAATCCCGCGGATAATAGGTCAGCAGATCGTCCAACGTCCGGATCTCCAGCTTTTCAAATAATTTTCTGGATTTCTCCCCCACACCTTTTAAGTTGTCAATTGCAGAAAATCTATCCATCCTTTTACCCCTGAAAAAGGGTGACAGATTGCTTCTGCCACCCTGTATGTTATCCCTGTTGATTATTCCACAGACACTACGTAGTAGTAAATCGGCTGCCCGCCTTCATATACTTCTACTTCGCAGTCCGGATACTGCTCCTGAAGCTCATCGCCCAGTGCATGCGCATCCTCTTCTGTGATATCTTCTCCATAATAGACACTGATCAGTTCAGAGTCCTCATCTATCATCAGGCCAATGGTCTCTTTGGTAATCTCTGCGATGTCCTCACCAACTGCCAGAATCGAATGATCACCAATTCCCATGATATTACCCTCTTTGATCTCCTTATCATCGATATGGGTATCGCGTACCGCATAGGTAACCTGTCCGGTCTTTACCAGCGAGATCGCTTCCTTCATAGCCTCTTCGTTCTCTTCCGGTGTCTTCGCAGCATCAAAGCTGATGATCGCTGAGATACCCTGAGGAACTGTCTTAGTCGGAATCACAATGATCTTCTTGTCCTCTGTCAGTGCCTGTGCCTGATTGGCTGCAAGAATAATGTTCTTATTATTAGGGAAAATGAAAATTGTATCTGCATTCACTTCTGCGATCGCATTCAGCATATCTTCTGTACTCGGGTTCATGGTCTGCCCGCCTTCGATCAGGTAATCCACACCCAGTCCCTTAAAGATCTCGCCGATACCATCTCCGATGCTGACGGAAATAAATCCCACTTCTTTATGCGGCATGGTCTTCTTCGGCTGCTCTGCTGCCTGTGCAGCTGCCACTTTCTCAGCATCCCTGATCAGCTTCTCACGATGTTCTTCCCGCATATTGTCAATCTTCATGCGGGAAAGTTCACCATAGGTCAGCGCTCTGGTAATCGCCACACCCGGATCATTGGTATGCACATGTACTTTTACAATCTCTTCATCAGCTACTACTACGATAGAATCTCCGATGCTCTCCAGAAATGCCTTAAACTTCTGTTCTTCTTCCTGTGGCATTGGCTTCCTGGTCATAATGATAAACTCGGTACAATATCCGAACTTGATATCTGCTTCTGTTCTGGTATCTGCCTGTGCAGGCTCCCCTGTACTCTCCGGCTTCTCAATGGTATAATCCACTTCTTTTCCAAGATAAGCATCAAAAGCTCCCTTCAGTACCTGGACCAGTCCCTGTCCACCAGAATCTACCACCCCGGCTTCCTTTAATACCGGAAGCATCTCCGGTGTCTTCGCCAGGACTTCTTCTGCATACTTCAGAGAAGTCTCCAGCAGTTCTTCCATCTCCACATTCTCTGTCAGCGCAAGCTCGGTTGCCTTGTCAGCAAATCCCTTAGCTACAGTCAGAATAGTACCTTCCTTTGGCTTCATAACTGCCTTATATGCAGTAGCAACAGCCTTCTGGAACGCTTCTGTGATCGTGATCACATCGATCTCTTCTGTATCATGGATCCCCTTGGTGAATCCTCTCAGAAGCTGCGAAAGGATTACTCCTGAGTTACCTCTTGCTCCTCTCAGGGAACCGGAAGAAATGGTCCTTGCCAGCGTCTCCATGTTCACGCTCTCTAATCCTGCTACTTCTTTTGCTGCTGACATAATCGTCAGTGTCATATTCGTGCCTGTATCTCCGTCAGGAACCGGAAATACATTCAGTTCATTAATCCACTCTTTGTTTGCCTCCAGATTCTTGGCACCTGCCAGGAACATTTTTGCGCAAAGTTCGGCATTTATCGTACTTTTACCCACTTCTTGCGGTCCTCCTTAATCAATTGCTCTTACGCCATCTACATAAATGTTTAATTTATCAATCTCCATACCTGTGAATTCCTGTATACGATACTTTACATTCTCCATCAGGTTCTCGCATACTGCTGAGATACTTACTCCGTATGAAACAATCACATGAAAATCAAGGGAAATCCGGTTATCTTCCCCAATCGTTACATTGATTCCATGTTTTAAGCTGTCACGCTTAAGCAATCTTACAAGACCGTCCTTCATACTGAAAGCAGCCATTCCAACTATTCCGAAACATTCTACTGCCACACTGCCTGCATAGGTCGCTATAACATCTAAATCAATCGAAATCGAACCAAGTTCGTTATTCATACGTCCCTTCATATTTTACCTCCAGATATCATTTTCCTTGATACTCGTTTTATAGTATAACAAGTTTTCGTAAAAAAGGAAATATCTTTTTTCAATTTCTACTTGCAAAATATATTTATTTCTGTTAGAATACGATTGTTGTCAGTTCGTACACGTTAAGTATGGACGAAAAAGTAATAAGGAGGTGCTGTCATGGCTAAATGTGCAATTTGTGATAAGGGCGCTCATTTCGGAAACAACGTGAGCCACTCCCATAGAAGATCTAATAAAATGTGGAAATCCAACATCAAATCCGTTCGTGTTAAAGTTAACGGAGCTGCAAAGAAGATGTATGTATGTACTTCTTGCTTAAGATCTGGAAAAGTTGAAAGAGCTTAATGATAGAGCAGATTTAAGAGTCGCCGGCAGGGCGGCTCTTTTTTACTTTTATAGGATTTCCAGGATATAGTCTTTTTCAGCATACAAATAGATTATATCCAATCAGTAATAAAACAAAAATCAGGAGTACATTCCAGAAGGTATTTGCAATCAGTAAGGCTATCAGCATTCCCACTGATATCCAGAATAAAGTATATCCAGCAATACGCTTCATGAAGGTACTCCCTTTTTCTGTCTTATGTTATCTTATGTTGTTGTAGGAATTTTGTTACTATCCCCTGTTTACTCTTCTTTTTTCTCTGCCGTCTGCACTGCTTCAGCTTCTTTTACCGCATCTGCCGCTGCATTACCGCCACCCGATGTAAAACGGTTCACAAAGTCTGGCACCATATCAAGCACTTTGGTCAGGCCATCCTGATTCTTGATATTTACCAGCTTAGTGTTTCCATTCTGAATAACCAGCACTGCGCTTGGAGTCATCTTGCAGCCCATTCCTCCGCCACCATTATTCTTTATTTTATTGTTATCTTTTCCTTCCAGTGCTCCGGCTGCCACCCCGAAAGACACATCAATCAGTGGCAGAATAATGGTATCACCTACGGTGATTGCATCTCCTACGACTGTCTTGGAATGAATATACCCATCCATTCCTTTAAATAATGATTCTACCTTTGACTGAAAATTGTTTTCTGATGCCATGTGTATTCTCCTTTCCAATCCCTGTACTTTTATTTTTCAAATTTGTCTGTAACTCTGATACCCTTTTATGGTCTTACGAATATTCTTATCTGTCAGAAGACCGATCGCAGACTTTGCTATATGGCACAATCGTATATGTCCTTTTATCGACACGTCTCCTTCCAACATTTTTTCTTCAAAATTCCCATTGACTTCCAGATGATTTCCGGTAAATACCGCCAACACACATAGTATACCCAAAACCTGTCCGGTTGTTGCAGGATCTTCAAATCCAAATGTCAGGGCACCTTCCAGCTTCTCTGGCAATATATGTCGCAGCAGATATTTCACTTCTCTTAGAATATGGTTCTTTGCCGCCTGCGTGCAGGTACTGTTCCAGAAACTGTGATATTTCTCAACTGTCGACTGCAGGTGATCTTTGCGCTTTGAAAGATTCTTCCATGTATGACCAATACTGCTGACTTTCTGCCTGATCTGTGATGGAAGTCTGCTCAACCGTGTAGATCCATTACGCAGTTTCTGCCAGATATGATTTTTCTCATGAGTTCCTGATGTCTGTTCCGCTTCATCTGCGTCTGTTCCACCATCTTCTGTATCACTTATTTCTTGCCCAGATGTTTTTTCATCTTGTTTTGGCCCTGCCTGCTCAACGATCGGCATACATTCCGCATTCTTCGACTCTATATTCTCTTTTTCTGCTTTTATTTCTCTGACAGCCGGTTGCTCTCTGGTCTGTCTCTGCGACGGCTTCTTCCGTCTCTTTTTCTGCTTCTCAGGCTTTTTATGCAGCAAAGAATGTCCAAAGATACGAATATCCAGCTTCACCTGTTCGCCATCATAGCTGCCCGTCAGACAGATCAATCCAAAAAGCCAGGACACTTTTCCATCCGCCGAATAATCTGCTATCGTTCTCATCTGGAGCCCGGCTCTGTATCGAACGGGTACCAGAAGCACCAGAACCAGTATCAGCAGGATCAGGCCCAATATGGACAGCAGCAGAATTCCAATTATTTTTAATATGAATAATAAAATATGCAACATATCGTTCCTTTACACATTTCTTTTTCTTTGAAATGGCATCCGCCACAGGGGCTTTCTTTTTCTTATTGGATAATGAATGGCAAAGTCTTCATCCGGTCTTAGCCTGTTTCTCAGATATGGCTCTACCCGAAAAGCTCCGACTTCCTTGTGAGCATCCAGAATCATAGCTGCAGCCATCTCTGTGGCCTCGTCATAGGAATGGGTCATTCCTACAATCACCGGGCAAAGGCGGTGCATCACCGGCCAGAGCAGCTGATCTGCAGACAGGATGTCCAGCAGATTCTTCTCATTGGAAGGTAATGTGATCAGATATACGCCCGGAGTTCCCGCACCATGTTCGATCTTGTCTATGATTTTGTCCTTTTTTTCTTTTAAATCATCACTTACATATAGTCCGGTGTACCAATCCATCAGCCGTCCCCTCTATAGTCAGAAAGACCGATGAAGCTCTCATCAGTCTTTCCCCTTGAAATACTTTTTACTTCCGCCCCATAAATTTGCCTTTTTTAAGTTCAGATATTCCTCGTATGCTCTCTCCAGCATCGTCCTCTCATTAGCAAATTTCAAAAGGTGATACGCTTCATGGTACTTGTAGTACCCTGAATCAATAAAATGTTCCTCGCGTTGTGGTTTACTGTAATAACTCTCAGAGCGCATGAGATACCAGTGGACATCTTTTTCCACCACATCTTCCGGCACATTAAAAGAATACTGGCTTTTTCCGATATACTTCACGATAGAAGCCTTTGCGCCGGTCTCTTCCAGCACCTCTCTCAGCGCTGTCTCCGTATACTCCTCACCTGGTTCTACGGTACCCTTTGGCAAAACCCATCCTTCATACTTATTCTTGTAGCTCTTGAACAGCAAAAGAATCTTGCCTCGAAATATTACCACCCCGCCACAGCTCGTTGCCTCAATCATTGCAATTCCTCCTGTTTGCGTTGTGTTTTCTAAACATGGTATTAGTATACAGCTATTTTTTTAAATCCGCAACTTTTTTCTTAATATGTCTTTACAGAATTATAATAGGTATTGAAGACCTCCCGGGCAATCGGTACTGCAGCCGAGCTGCCGGTTCCACCATCTTCTGCTATAACGCTGACTACAATATCCGGATCCTCTACATTGGAAAATCCCACGAACCAGGAATGAGTGGAGAAGTTTGCCTCCGATCCGGTATTTCCGTTAATCTCATATTCTGCAGAACCGGTTTTACCGGCTACCGTATATCCAAGTCCACTTAACGATGTCGCAGTTCCGCCTTCTACTACGCTCTGCATATAACTGCTCAGTATCTGTGCCTCATCGGAATTCATCAGTTTCTTATATTCCATCGTTTTCGTTTCACTGACTTCGATTCCATCTGAGTTTTCAATATGATCTACAAAGTATGGAGTCATCAGCACACCATCATTGGCAACTGCAGAAACAATCAGTGCCATATGGAACGGTGATACCAGTGTATCTCCCTGTCCAATCGCTGTCTGCATGGTCTCACCCACTGAAGAATTTCCGTTCAGTGAGAACTGACTGCTGCTGTACGGCAATACCGTCGGAAGCTTGCCATTGAACATCTCTTCCTTGCAAAGCTCGGCAAACTTGTCATTATCCAGCTGCAATCCGATATTTGCAAAAGAGGTATTGCAGGAATGCTGGAATGAGCCCTGCAGGTCTTCAAATCCATGCACTTCATAGTCATAACACTTGATGGTCACATCTGACTGAGTCATGCTGCCCTGGCAGTCATAAGTATAATTTCTGTAATCATTCGGGTATTCCCTCATAAATTCCAGCGTCGTCAGAATCTTAAAGGTAGATCCCGGAGGATACAGTCCCTGTGTCGCACGATTCAGCAGTGGACTTTCTGAATCATCTGCATTCAGTATCTCCCACTGGTTCTCCATATCATTCGGATCAAAATCTGGCTTGGATACCATGGCCAGTATCTTTCCGGTAGATGGTTCCATAACGACCACTGCCCCTTTATAGGCCCCCAGCGCATTGTAAGCTGCCTGCTGAAGCCGGCTGTCCAGGGTCAGTACCAGACTGTCTCCCCGCAGCTTTTCATTGTTCTTTTCACTGCCCACCTGATCCTGAATAGATGCATTGGAGGTCATCAGATCATTATTATAGATTGCCTCCAGACCAGACTTTCCGTTTACCGTATAACCCACCACATGGGCAAATACATTTCGCCATGGATACACACGGGTTTCTGTATTATCATCTGCCACATTGGTACCGGCCAGCACCTCTCCATCAGAAGAATAGATCGTTCCACGGATCACATAGGCCTCCTGGGCATCTCCCTTGGTATTGTTCGGATTGCGCTTCACATCATCTGTCAGTTTTACATTAAAGTAGACCAGATAGCCCACAAGGGCAAGAAACATGGTAGAAAACAGATAGGCCATTTTGATATATGCCTTATTTCTTACTTTCTTTGGCACATGTTTTTCAGCGGTCTTTTTCTTCTTCTCTTCCCGTTGTGGCTCTTCTTCATAGAAGTTCTGTTCAAAATTCTGTTCCATATTCTCTGAAGGAGCCCCGTTTACAAAGGATGGAATATCAATAGTCTTATCGGTAGATTCTTCCCTGTCCCATCTGCCATTCTCTTTCTTCTCTGAATCTCTCAATTTGTTCCTCCTCATCTTCCCGAAGAATATACAGTCCCTGAATAATTGCAAACATCATGACGGTACTCAGCATAGAACTTCCGCCGTAGCTGACCAGCGGAAGGGTCACTCCGGTCATCGGAATGAACTTCATGGCACCGCCTACCGTCAGGAACACCTGAACGGCATACATGGTTCCCAGTCCCAGTGCTACCAGACGGTAGAATCGGTTGGAAAGCCGCATGGCAATGTTCACGAACATAATATAACAGCTCATACATACCAGAATCACGCAGATGGCAAACAGGCCGCCCAGTTCTTCTGTGATGGCTGAGAACATAAAGTCCATCTCCACCAGTGGAATGCTGTCCGGTGTACCATTCATGATACCGGTTCCAAGCCAGCCTCCTGCTGCCATGGCAAAAAGTGACTGTGCCACCTGATAGCCACTTCCGGAATAATCCGCAAATGGATTCTGCCAGATCTCTACTCGTTCCCGGATATGGGCAAAGAGGTGATAGGCTCCTACCGCAGCCACCGATCCGGCTGCCACCCCGGCCAGCGCATAGAGCATCTTTCTGGTGGCCACATACAGCATGACCAGATAGGTCACAAAATAGATCAGTGCGCTTCCCAGGTCAGTAGAATAGACCAGAATCAGCACATGTAATGCCGCCACGACTGTAGCAATCACAATATCTTTAAAATTCTTTGCATTTCCCAGCATACCGGCAATGCAGAAAACAAAAATAATCTTTATAAACTCCGATGGCTGTACACTGATGCCGCCAATCACGAATCCCAGCTTGGCTCCATATGTGGTCTGTGCTGCCACTGCAACCACACCCAGACCGCCGATACCGATGATGGCATACAGCCAGGTCCATTTGGTCAGAACCCGTACTTTACGGATAATCGCCGGGATCAATAGTGCGACCACAGTCGAAATAATCACGATCTTAAACTGTTTCACACCTTCATCGAAAGACAGCCTTGTAATCATAATAAATCCAATGGTAATCAGCATACACATATGATTGACTACCAGCTTGGATGCTCTCGGATACAGATTCCGGAAAAATACCAGCGTTGCCGCAAGATAGATGAACTGTGCCCCATAGAGGAACATCAGATTCAGATCTCCTTTTTTCAGATACATGATCATAAATGCGATAAAATGTATCATGAACATCATCAGATTCTGTCTGATGAACAGGAAGTCTTTGTCATCTTCATCATTCTTACTGAAAACGATATAGCTCTGCATAGTATAGATCGCCATCAGAATCAGTATCGCATATCTTGAAAACTGAATAATTAAACTAACCACGTTATCTCCCCTTTATTCCACGCCTCGTTTCAAATGTCCCCGTGTGAATTCATCTCCCGGTACTTTCACTTCTCTGTGTTCGATCAATGCCTCTCTGTATCGCTGACATACTTCTCTTACCTGTGCGGCTGACTCTGTGGTAAAACTCAGACGGTAAGACGCCGGATGAATCGCCGCTACTGTTTTTTCCAGATCGGCCAGTTCGGTCGCTGCGCTGTTGTAAAGCACATTATAACAGAAACTGCAGTCATTCTTCACGGTAAAATACTTATTTTTACGATCCTTCAGCTGCAGAGTCTTACGCATCTTCCGGCATCCTGTGGTATTCTTCTGAAAGCACTGTGCAGTCACCATAAGAGGCGTATATCCGTACACGATCATTTCCCCGGGCATTCCCCCCTGCACCTGTCGAAGCTCCTGATCCGTCAGTTCTTCCGGCAGTGTGATCCAGTCAATATTCTCCTTTTTCCAGAAACGCATAGCTCTGCTGTTCCAGATATACAGATTGGCATCCAGCGCTATTTTACCACGATACCCCATATCCTGTAAATATTCCATCTCTTCCAGATTTTTGATCAGAAGACCGTCAAATTGCTCCAATATCGACATCATCTCTTTTTCCTGACGGAAATAGTTTCTGCTTTCTTCCCGGAAAATCCATGGCATCACATACCAGCACTGTATACTCTGTTCATGACACCTGGCAGCATCTGACGCTGCATACTCCTGAAATGCTTTTTGGGAGTCATAACGCATACTGCTGATACATACCCGGGTCACTGCATTCTGACGCAGCACTTCCCCAAGCTGTTCTTCCGTCTGAATCTCTGCGGTCAGAAACGGTGCCACCTGGCTGTATTCTGCATCTTCACAGACTGGCAGCGCTTTCTGCTCCTTGCGGAAATATACGCCCAGCATCTGCTGTCGCAATTCTTCTATGGCCCGTCTTCGCAGTTCATTTAATTCCTGTATTGGCACAAAAACAGACTCATCCAGATGAATCTCCAGATTCTTCCACTGAAAATCCGTCTGTCCCAGCTTACTGATCTGGCGCCGCACTTCCTCTTCCGTCACCGGGCGCTTCTGTGCCGCCTGTATCTGCTGACCGGTAACTGTGATTTTCTGTCCCTGGCAGCGAATCTCCAGCTGTGCCGGTTGTCCTTTTTTCAGTAGTAATACCCCATTGGCCTCTACTTTATAAGGGGTATCCAAATATTCTTTTTTCAGGCTCCGAAGAAGCTGCTCATTTCTCGTACGGTAGAACAGTGCTGATTTATCCGGCTTTACTTTTCCTGTCTTTATAGAAAATACTGCTCCTTTTGTCACTCTTGTAGTCAGAGTCACTTCTGTCTTTTCCTCTTTTCTGCTGCGAAGCTCCAGTACATCCTGTGGGTGCAGTTCTTCCAGCGCCTTCCAGCGAACTCCTTTTTCTGAAAAAACAGGCTTTGCCGCTTCTGTTCCCCAATGATTCGGCCGTTCCATGGACATCATATCCCGTCCATTGTGCTGTCGGTAATATCCGGTGGAAAATCCACCCCTGTTATATAGATCCATCAGAATACTACGGTCTTCCTCTGAAACCTGAAAATCCTTTTTTCCATACTGCAGATAACGGTCGATATATTTCCGGTAAACAGCCGTAATACCAGCTGTATATTCCGGCTTCTTCATGCGGCCTTCCATCTTAAAAGAATACACACCACTTTCGATCAGGTCCGGGATCAGATCCAGGGTGCACATATCTTTCGGACTCATCAGAAATGGCTGTCCCTCTCTGGAAATCTGTCTTCCATCCGCATCATAAAGCTGATACGGAAGCCGACATGGCTGCGCACATCTTCCCCGGTTGCCGCTTCTCCCGCCGATCATACTGCTTAAAAGGCACTGACCAGAATAACAGAAGCACAGGGCTCCATGAACGAAACTCTCTATCTCCACCGGTACCTGCCGGTGAATCCGACGGATCTCTTCCATGGAGAGTTCTCTGGCCGTCACCACTCTGGAGGCTCCGCGCTCCTTCAGCCATGCTGCTCCCCTGACACCTGTCACGGTCATCTGCGTACTGGCATGAAGATCCATATCCGGGAATTCTTCCCTTACCATCTGAAACACACCAAAATCCTGTACAATCACCGCATCCAGGCCTTCACGGTAAAAAGGCAGCAGATACTCATATACCTCTTCTATCTCTTTTTCCTTGATCAGGGTATTGACTGTCAGATATAGCCTCTTTCCACGGAGATGGGCATAGTCGATTGCTTCCTTCATCCGCTCTGTATCCAGATTATCTGCAAATGCTCTGGCGCCAAACTTCGTACCGCCAATATAGACTGCATCAGCCCCCGCCTTATACGCTGCCATCATGCTCTCATAAGAACCTGCAGGCGCCAGTAATTCTACCTTCATCTATGTTGTACCTTTCTAGTATAATAAATCAGGCTGCCGTAATCCTTCTACAGGATCCTGCAGCCTGTGTATCACTTTTTTTTCAAATCATCCAGCTGTCTCTGCAGATCAATCAGAGTATGCTTCAGATCGAAGATCTCCTTGTCTCTGGACGTAATCCCGTCTTCCAATATCTCTGCCTGCTTCTTCGCCTTGAAGTAATCATCGGCGATATTAAGCTGTGCCAGAATGCTCTTCATCTCATTGGACTGACGCTTATAGCTCTCCAGCTTCTGAATCTCAGTCAGCTTATTGTTCAAATAATAACCAACCTTCTGAATATATTCTTCGCTTTCATAACCACTGATCACAAAGATCTGACCATTAATGACCACTTGTGTCTGGTTTTTCGCTGACATAACACTTCCTCCTCATTCGTATGCAATCAGTATATCGAACTTCTACTGGAATTGCAAGCCCAGATGATGATAAGATTTTTCGGTTGCCATTCTTCCTCTCGGCGTACGGATGAGGAACCCTTTTTTCAAAAGATATGGTTCGTAGACATCTTCTATGGTTCCCGCATCTTCACCAATCGTCGCCGCCAGTGTATCCAGACCTACCGGACCTCCCTGAAACTTCTCGATCATGGTAGTCAGGAGATTGCGGTCTGTCACATCCAGTCCATAGGTATCCACTTCCAGCAGATCCAGGGCAAAGCTTGCAGTCTCCCTGGTAATTTTCCCATCATATTTTACCTGTGCAAAGTCACGGACTCTCTTTAGCAGACGGTTGGCAAGACGTGGAGTTCCTCTGGATCTTTTGGCCAGCTCTATGGCTCCCTCCGGTTCAATCTCCACATCCAGGATCTTCGCAGAGTTGCAGATAATTTCTGCCAGTTCTTCTTCCGTATAGAACTCCAGATGATGAATCACGCCAAAACGGTCACGTAAAGGTGCAGTCAGAAGTCCTGCTCTTGTGGTCGCTCCCACCAAGGTAAACCTTGGCAGATCCAGGCGAATCGAACGGGCTGCTGCACCCTTTCCAATCATGATATCAATGGCAAAATCTTCCATAGCAGGATACAATACCTCTTCCACCTGCCGGTTCAGACGGTGGATTTCATCCACGAACAGCACGTCGCCCTCCTGAAGATTATTCAGGATTGCAGCCATCTCTCCAGGCTTCTCAATCGCCGGTCCGGAAGTCACCTTCATGTGCACTCCCATCTCATTGGCTATGATTCCCGCCAGGGTTGTTTTTCCCAGTCCCGGAGGGCCATAAAACAGCACATGATCCAGCGAATCCCCTCTCTGCTTTGCCGCTTCGATATAGATCTTAAGATTCTCCTTCGCCTTCTCTTGTCCGATGTAGTCCTTCAACATCTTAGGTCGCAGACTGGTCTCAATACGGGAATCCTCTGGAAGAACCTCTGTTTGAATTACTCTTCTATCCATATATTCTCATTTCTCCTAAACTGTATCTGCTTATACCAACGAAAGTTTCTTTAATGCTGCCTTCAGCAGATCTTCCGTATTCATGTCTTCGCCGGTGTCTGCTGCACGCACTGCCTTCAGCGCCTCGCCACCAGAATAGCCCAGCGCCACCAGTGCCTGTACCGCTTCATCCTGTATCTGTCTGGTGGTACCTGTCGGTATCGTGCCTTCTGTGCTTTCTGCCAGAGAACTGTCGAAAGTCTCCTGCAGATCGAACTTATCCTTTAATTCCAGTATCATTTTCTGTGCTGTCTTCGGACCAATCCCGGGTGCCCTTGCAATGGCTTTGGCATCTCCTGCCAGCACAGCAAACCGGATATCATTGGCAGACAATGCCGACAGCATTCCCAAGGCTGCCTTCGGACCGATTCCGTTCACGCCCAGCAGTAGCTGAAATACATGGAGATCATCTTTTTTCAGGAAGCCATACAGCTGCATGGCATCTTCCCGCACCTGCAGATAGGTAAACAGCTTCACACGGTCTCGTCTGCCGGATAATGCACTGGCATCCCGCCCGGTGATAAAGACTCCATAGCCTACTCCATTCACGTCCAGAAGTACCTTCGCCTCTTCCAATTCTTCAATTTCACCTTTTAAAAATGCAATCATGTTATTCTCCCAGTTTCTGATAATGATACTGCCCTTTTTCTCCTTCCAGGCGATAACCTTCCCCGTTTCCCACCTGGAAATCATAATAAGAACCTGATGGTATTCCCACAGCTTCCAGAATACTCATCAGTGTTCCGCCATGTGCCACAATGGCAATGGTTTTCTCCACGTCCAGCTGTTCCCATTCTTTCTCCAGTCTGTAAAAAACGTTCAGACTTCTCTCCTGAAATGCTTCTCTTGATTCGCCTCCCGGGAACGGCAGACGGCCATTGCTGTCGATCCACCGCTGATAAGCTTTATTCCCGGCCAGTTCCTGATAGTTCTGGTTCTCAAATTCTCCAAAATTACATTCCCGCAAATCTGCTTCCAGATGTTGTTCTACGCCTGGAAACAGAATCTCTGCGGTTTCCCTGCAGCGCAGCATAGGACTACAATAAAGCAGATCTGGAATCGGATATCTATGCTTCTCCCGTATCTGAGCCAAAAAACACCGTCCCGGGTGGCACAGTGGTTCGTCTGTGATTCCTATGTAGCGTTTTTTCTGGTTGCCAAATGTCTCTCCATGCCGGATCAGATAAATCGTCATGCCCACTGTTCTCCTTTGATATATACCGGATTGCCCGCCAGTACACGGATCACAGATCTGGATTCCTGTGCGGCCAGGCAACAGATCCGGCCGGTTTTTTCTCTCCAGTCCCGTTCGAAACGATCCAGCGGCACAATGCCATATCCGATCTCATTAGAGATCAGGATAATATCTGGATTCTGATATTTCAATGTTTCAAAATAGATATCCACATCTTGTTTCTGTTCCATCATGCTGCGAATCAGCAGATGAAAGTTGCAGACAGCTTTTGCCTGAAATGTTTTTTCCGGTCCGCAGGATGCACCGTCCAGAATCTCTTCCTCCTGCAGGCCAAACAGTCTCTTCGCTGTTTCTTTTTTTCCCTGATACGCTCCGCCAATGATTAATTCCATCGTTTTACCCTATTAAGTGAATCGCAATTACAGTTACAAATGCCATAGCAAGCTCACACACCTGAAGGAAAAATCCTGCCAGGTCACCTGTGATACCGCCGAACTTCTGATAAGACATATAGTGGTACCATCCAAATACCAGCAGTGCAGTAAGAAAACAAAGACTTCCGATGACCGGATCTGTCAGCACCATGAGTACTGCACAGGCTGCGATATAAAGGATCATGGTCACTGCCACGGTTTTCTTCTGTGCAGAATCAGAAAATGTTGCCGCCAGTCCACTTTTTCTTGCCTTTTTAAATACGACAATCGCCAGTCCGCTAAATGCTCTGGATAACACATAGCCAATCGCCAGCAGACGGATTGCTCGCAGATCTGTTGCATGAAATACCCCATAATCCAGAACAAAATAGCAGCAGCCCATCAAAATTGCAAAAGCTCCTGCATGGGAGTCTTTCAGGATCTCCAGCTTTTCTTCCATCGTCTTGTAAGAGCTTAAAGCATCACAAGTGTCCAGGAATCCGTCAAAATGAATTCCTCCGGTCACCACAACCGGTATCAGGACCAGTACTGCCGTAAAAAAGTCTTCATTGCCGGTTACTCTCATTCCCGTCTTCATCCACAGCACCATACATGCACCAATTACTGCCCCGATCACAGGGAAAAAGCAGAATACATAACGCATCCGCTCTTTTGTCCAGTCGATATGTGGCATCGGTATTTTTGAATACATTGCAAATGCAATGATCAGATTATAAATCAGATTCATTTATTCTCCTTTTTGCATCACCGGAATCGTATAGACCACTTCGATCACCTGATCCGCCATCTGGCTCAGGTACTGATTCACGATTCCGAGGCATTTGATATAGTTTCTTGTCCATTCATCATAAAGCATTCCATCTGAAAAGACTTCATTGGTCACAATCACCAGATGGGCGCACTGCTCCTTTAGCCGGCTCACTCCGTTCAGGATCTTCCCTGCCGTCTGATCCATATGAGTCATACCGTCTTTGACAAATAATTCATTTGCCACCAGATTAGACATACACTCCAGCAGCACTGCCCCTGGTTCTTCCAGCTGTACATTCTGCAGATCATATGGGCATTCAACCGTTTTGAAATGCTTATCTGCCCGCATCGCCCTGTGCCTGTCTACTCTTTTCTGGCTCTCTTCATCTCTATTTTCCATAGTGGCAAGATAATAACGTGGAATCTGTCCAAACTCCTGAATGCGCTGTTCGGCATAGGCTGACTTTCCACTTCCACTGCCACCGGTCACTACAATCATCATATCTTCTTCCTATTTCAATTCCACATAAGCATCAATCTCGATGTCTTCAAATGTGCTCATCTGTTCATAAATTTGTGTAGCAAGATCCAGAATCGGGAATAAAGTGACTGCTCCGGTTCCCTCTCCCAGGCACATGTCACAGTGCAAGGCAGCTTCTTTATCCATCGCTGCCAGAATCTTTTCCGCTGCCGGTTCCTTTGACACATGGGATGCCATGATAAAGTCCTTACATGCCGGGCAGATACGGGTAGCGGTCAGTGCTGCAGTGCTGGAAATAAATCCATCCATCACAATCGGTACACGATAAATCGCTCCGCCAAGAAAGACTCCTGCCATTCCCGCAATATCAAATCCTCCCAGTGCTGCCAGCGCATCAATAGCATCGGTAAAGGCAGGGCTATAGTCTGCGATTGCTTTGCGTACCACAGCTATCTTTTTCTCCAGTGCCTTACTGGTCAGACCTGCACCCCTTCCGGTCATCTTTTCCACGTCTTCCTGAAGGAAATAAGAAGCCAGTGCACTGCTGGTAGTTGTATTACCAATTCCCATCTCTCCGGTAGCAATGATCTTGTAGCCCTGCCCGGAAAGTTCCCTTACCTTTTCAATGCCTACTTCCATGGCTCTCTCTGCTTCTTCTCTGGTCATGGCCGGTTCTTTTGCCATATTTTTTGTTCCATAGGCAATCTTATGATTCTCTAACTTCGTATCCACTGCAATTCCGATATCAATTGGAAAAATCTCTGCACCTGTCTGCTTACACAAAATCGCCGCAGTTGCTTTATCCGATAAAAAGTTCTCTGATACAATTGCTGTCACATTCTGCTCAGACTGGGTCACGCCCTCAGCTACCACACCATTATCTGCACACATTACAATCAGTGCTTTTTTATCATAGGTCACATTGGCATCTCCTGTGATCCCCGCTGTCTGAATGACCAGGTCTTCCATTTTACCAAGGCTGTGCAGAGGCTTGGCAATGCTGTCCCAGCGCTTCTTACTCAGTTCCTGTGCTCCTGTATCTAATGTATGTAGTGGATATTCTTTTTTGTTGATCGTTATCGTCATCTGTCTGTCTCCCTCCGGCTATGGTATCTGTTCATTGCCTTCGCAGATACAGAGGGTTTTGAACAGTCATTCGTCATCTTATCCATTATAAAAAAAACACATGTTTGTGTCAAGTAGCAGCCTCTGACGATACCTGTAATTCCCGGATAGATAAAATCTCACAGCTTCTTTCGAAACTGTGAGATTTCTCATACTTATTGATTCAATTCTGCAAGTGCTGCCTTATATTCCTGTGTATATCTGGATGCATATAACGGGAATGACTTCTTTCTGTAATTGTAAAGCTTCTTTAAGAACTTTGCGTCACTTGTGGTACTCTTTGGCTTAATTGCTTTTACCGCATTGACTGCACTTGTCTGTCCATGCTGAATGGAATAACTGAAGATAGCACCCTTTACCGCCTCCGATCTGGATGCAACATCAATACCGGCTGACTGAAGTTTACGTTCTACGTTATCATAGTAATTGATTCTTGCAAAAGTATCCTGCATCTCAGAAAATGTTCTGCTGTTACGCTTGTAGACCTGATGCCATGCTTTGAAAAAATCTGTGTTGTTATACAATTTGGCACCACTCTTATACTTGGCATATGGTTCGAATTCTTTGCAGACCAGAGGATTCGTCTCGTATGCATATTTTACAAACGGAAGTAACGCATAACGATAATCGAACTGATATGCACCACATGCCTTTCCTCCGTCTCCACCTGTCTGGTTGTACGCAGCGGAACCAGATTCAAACTTCAGGAAAAATAGCATTTCGCCTGTCGGTGCCCCGGATTCCGGTATTACCGTGCAGACTCCGCTGGAGTTAACAGTATATGTACGATCTCTGTATTCTACCGTGGTGTTGCGCAGCAGCTCCCCGGTATCCGGATCAAAGTAATACAGATTGCCACCAATAGAGAATACGCCTGTTGCCTTCTGTCCTTTCATTGGTTTGGTCTTGATCAGGTAATAGGTCTTATAATTGGCGGTCATCCATCCGGTCATCATATAATTATTAAAATAATAATCATTGCCATTCAGAGTTACCCAACCAGTCTGCATCACGCCTTTTTCATTAAAACAATAAGTTCTCTTATTCTTAAATGTAAACAAGCCCGTTGCTGCATATCGCTTGCCACTGATAAAATAATATCTCTTATTCTTTACAGTCACCCAGCCAGTCTTGTTAACACCCTTTTTATCGAAATAATAATATTTCCCCTTGATTCTTGTCACTCCGGTAGCTACTCTTCCATTCGCCTTGGCATAATAGCGCTTCTTCCCAACCTTGAACCACTTGTTTTTTACCAGCTTGCCGTTGGATCCATAATAACGGATCACACCACTCTTGGATGTTTTAAATCCGGTCTTTGCTGCACTGGCCTGCACCGGAATACATAACACTGCCAGCATCAGTAACAGCGTCAGCCAGATTCCTGTTTTTCTCTTTTTCACTTTGTTTCCTCCCTTATCCAAAATAATGTTCCCCAATCTTCAGTGTTCCACTGAAGGTGTTAAAATAATAATATCCTTTCAGCACAGATCCATGCTCCAGCACATACTTTGCTGCTTTCACACACTGGGTCTGAATGGATCGTCTGCTGTAATACAGGCTGGATAATGTACCATTCCCCGCTGGTGTAAACTGACCCGACTGGAACAGGACTCCTTTGATCGTATTCGGGAATCTCTTGCTGTTTACCCGGTTCATTACCACACTGGCCACGCACTTTTTCCCATAATAGGACTGATTGCCTGCCTCCAGATAAGTGATTGCGGACAGCCAGCGGATCTCTTCCTGCGTCGGTGGATTCTTCGGGTTCTTATTCCCTCTGGTAATGACGCCCTTCTCATTCACATAACTGTCATCCACCCACTGACTGGTCACCATCACGCCATCTTTTCCGTAGTAATTCTTATTGACCCATTTGGAAACAGCTTTTCCCGTCTCCCTTTCACAGTAACAGATCCCTTCGGTCGTCTTTACCTTTCCAAAACGACGTTTTCCCTTCTTGTCATAATAAAACCAGTACTTACCGTTCTTCTTCCAGGCATCACAAACCATCCTGCCGTCCGATCCATAGTAATAACAGCCGACTCGTCTGTTACAGACTCTCCCGGCACTGCGTGTTGCATAATACCAGTCGTCACCAACCTTGAATCTTCCAGTCTTCAGATTACCACGTTTATCGAAATAATACCACTTCTTTTTTATCTTTTTCCATCTGGACTTCACGTACTTCCCGGATGATGTGGTATACTTCCTCCCCGCCGCCGTCTGCTTCCAGGCTGCCGATCCGCCTGCTCCCCCAAGCAGCAGAACTGCACACATCACAGCAATTGAGATATATAGTTTTTGTCTTTTCATAATTGTCCCTCTCATACTTTTGTATTTTGTTACAAAAATATTAAAAAACTATTGTGATTATAATACATTATGTTGCTTTTGTCAACTTTACTGTAAACTTCTCAAATAATAACACATATCATTCCATTTTTTGATTCATCCAATACCCGTCCGATTACCTTTCGGATCTTATTCTGGCTCTCCTCACTGAACTGATTCAGTTTGGTCTGCATGCCTTCCTGCATCAGCTGTTCCACTGTTTTTCCAAAGACATTGATCTCCCAGATTCCTTCGGATTCTTCTGCGCCCTCCCTGATATAGCGAATCAGGTCTTCTGCCTGCCCTTCCGTTCCCACAATCGGAGAAATCTCGGTGTCGATCTCGGCACGGATCAGGTGAATCGTAGGGCTGGTTGCTTTCATTTTCACTCCATACCGGCTGCCTGTATGTGTCATAACCGGTTCTTCCCACTGAATCTCTTCTCTTCCGGGCAGAATCACACCGTAACCGGTCTCTCTGACATTTTTTAATGCGTTCTGCACAGACTCATATTCCTTCTTCAGCCCGCTCAGTTCCCTGATCAGGGAAATCAACTGGTATTCTCCCTCGATCGGAATGCCTGACAGTTCGCTAAGCATCCCGTAATACTCTTCTTCTTTGACTCCGATCTGGAACCGCAGTATGGTATCTTCTTCGGTTCCTGCCTCTTCCCGAACCACTGTTTTTACAAATGGCAGGCTTTTCAGTCTGCTCTCTATCCGCTCTGTCCAGTTTTCTTCTGACGTATTTTTCATTTCCTCCTGTAGAATCTGGATCATTGTCTGCTTCATTTCATGATCCTGTGGCAATGTTTCCATCCATTTGGGAATGTAGCATTCTATCTGATACATAGACAAGAACCCCCTTCTTATACTTTTTTAAGTATATTCAAAGGAGGCTCCATTTATGTCTTCGGCCATGCCGTCAATATTATGCTTTTTCTCTTTTTTTCTTCTGTATCCGCGGTTTTTGTTTCAAATATACATTCCGGGTATACCAGAAGCAGGCATCCTCGCCTTTTTCATCCAGAATCCGGAGAAGATGTTCGATCTCCTTCATGGTCTCCGGATGCATCAGATAATGGCTTTTCCCTTTCAGGAAATAAATCAGTGGGTCGTGCTGGGTATATTTTTCTTTATTATACACTTTGGATGCTGCGATCCGGTCTGCCAGCATCTCTGCCACATATTTTTTGGGCATTCTCATGCCACCCATGGCATGATCCTTATCATCGATCTGATAATCAATCCAATATTCAAAATGATGCTTGTTCCTGCCCTTGTGATGAAGCCAGGCGGCGGAATATCCTTTATCTTCCCGCTCTGCATTATTAGGGCTTCGGTCTCCCTGATAATATTTGGCTCCCACCAGGAACTCGGATGGCATGTATTTTGACATGTCATGCATCAGTCCCTGACGGTAAAGCCCAAGCTTGAAGCAATGCTCCAGCACCAGCTTTTTATGTTCCGTAATTGTTTTAAAATGTCCTGCCGGATTCCACATCCCCGTCTTTACACTCCTGTTCCCCGATCAGCAGCACCACGGTGCGCTCCGGTATCTTTATCATCTTCTCTTTTTCTTCAATGGCTTTTACCCCTGTCAGTACGCTGTCCTTCTGGAAGGTATCAATCTTCCAAAACCACTTCATCTTTTCCGGAAGCTTTGGCAGTGCCAGTTCCTGTGGCTGTGGATGGAAATTGTAGATCACATACAGAAAACGCTTCTCTTCCACATAGCTTCCGCAATAAAGCATGCCAATCTGTCTTTTTTCATAACCAAAATCGCCATACCATGCCTTTTTACTATGATAAGACAAATCAGGATAACCACATGCTTTCCGGTCAACGAAGCAATATTCCTTTTTGCAATGCAGCAGTTTTTCAGACTTACGAAGTGCGATCAGAGCACGGACAAAGCTGACAAACTTCTGATTTTTCTTATATGCACCCCAGTCCACCCAGGCTACTTCATTATCCAGACAATAAGGATTGTTATTTCCATTCTGTGAATTTCCAAATTCATCTCCTGCCAGAAGCATCGGTGTTCCCTGGGAACACAACAGCATCATCATGGCATCTTTTTTCAGTCTGGTACGCAGAGCTGTCACATCTCGCTTCCTGGACTCGCCTTCCACGCCACAGTTCCAACTGTAGTTGCACTGACAGCCATCCCTGTTTTGCTCCCCATTGGCTTCATTGTGCTTCTGATCATAGGAAACCAGATCTTGAAGGGTAAATCCATCATGACTGGTGATGTAGTTGATCACGCCATATCCAGATGGATTCCTTCTGGTACGATAAGCCAATGCCTCCAGCATCCCTTCGTCTCCTTTCAGGATGCGTCTGCAGTCATTCATAAATCCATCATTCATCTCCGCCATCTGGGATCTCTGAAGCATCTCTTCATCAATCTCCCCACAGTAGCAGGACAAAATCTTGCAATCTGAAAACAGTGGATCTCCGGCAAGATGCCTTGCCAGATCGGTATCTCCCATGATTCGAAAACCATCAATCTGATATTCTTCCATCCAGTACTGTAAGATCTTTATCTGCTCCCGGAGTACGGTCTCCCTGGTAAAATAGAACTCCAGAATCACTTCCATCTGATGTTCATGAAAGGCCTTTACCATATTCTTGCATTCCAGCACAGGATTCTCTGTGGCTGAATAGTTTTTTTTCGGTGCATAATAGAAACCGGTCTTATAACCCCAATAGTTCTTCTGAAGCGGCACTTTTTTCAGAGGAGTTCCTTTTTTATCCAGCTTTTCTGTCGCTGTCTCCTGCTCTTCAAATTCACAGACTGGCATCAGAATGATCTGGTTCACCCCCAGCTTTTTCAGATAGGGAATCTTTTCCTGAAGTCCCAGAAAAGTACCCCGGTGAGCCACACCTGACTTCTCATGCATGGTATAGTTGCGCACATGAAGATGATACATAATTCCCTCTTCATAAGGAATCTGCGGCTTTCTGCTTTTCCCCCAGTCAAAAGTCTCCGGCACAAATTCCCCCATGGTCACTTTCCCATCCTCTGACTTCCAGATTTTTCTGGCATGGGGATCCGTCACTGTCTTCCCCTGAATCTTATACTGATAGCGATATGCGTCTTCCTCCAGATCACGCACTTTTATGGTGCGAAGACTTCCCTGTGTATTCTTTTCCGAAAACGGGATCTCTGCCGCCAGTTCTCCGGATTCTTTCGCATACAGGCACAGAGAAGCGGCTGCTCCTGCCGGTACTGTAACTGTAAAACAGATTCCCCCTTCTTCCATTCTTACTCCAGGCTCATAAAACTCTCCTGTCTTTTCGTCAATGTTAAACGCTTTTTTCATACTGTATCCTAATGCCCTTTCTGTAAGAATTCATTTGGTTTTAGTATAACACAGGATTTTCAAAAATCCAATGTTGCATTTATACGTGCTTTCTGATAAAGTGGAATTTAAGATGCGAATTATTCGATCAATAAAATGAAATGAGGTAAAAAAATGAGCGATCAGAATTTTGATGCAGGATGCAATGGCAACTGTTCTTCCTGTGGCAGCGACTGCGAACCAGGACAGGCTACTGTTACTCTTACACTGGATAACGATGAAGTCCTGGAATGTGCCATTCTTACCATTTTCCCGGTAGGCGGAAACAGCTATATTGCACTGCTTCCACTGAATGAAAATGGGGAAAATGAAGATGGGGAAGTATTTCTGTACCGTTATAAAGATGAAAACGGCAATCCTTCTCTGGAAAACATCGAAGATGATGATGAATACGATCTGGCTGCAGAGGGCTTTGATAACTGGCTGGACACCCAGGGATTCGATGCCATGGATCTGGATGACATCGTGGAATAATTACAGTGTCAAAAGGTCTGATCCCACCTGTGCTTGCACATGGGTGGGGGGAATGACCTTGGGACACGGAGCAATTCGTGTAATTATGTATCAATACCTGACAAAAACGGAGAATCCTTCAGGGGTTTTCCGTTTTTTTCTTTTATAGAACAGATATACAGCTTCTCCGATGCCCTGGTCATCCCTACATAGAACATTCTTCGTTCTTCTTCTACATCGGACTGCAGCACTGCTTTTTTATAGGGAATAATACCTTCATTGACATCCAGTATGAATACCAGTGGATACTCCAGACCCTTTGCGCTGTGCAGAGTAGAAAAGGTCACCTGATTCTCTGCTTTTCGATCCCTTTTATTTTGATTCTTCAGCATCTCTCCATATTCTTTGATATGAGCAAACCACTCTTCCGTTGTTTTGAAACCCTTCGCACTTTCCTGCAGCTGATCCAGCAGATCCAGAAGATCCTCCGCCGCCATCTTGCGATACTCGGCATATTCCTGAAGATAGCCCTCATATCCGATTCCATGACGGATATAGTTGATCGCGGTATAAGGATCCATTTTTCGTAACATGTTCAGATCCGATTCCAGCTGGTCGATCTTTTTGATCATCCAGTATTTATCATCATAAAAACGTCGCAGACGCTCAAAATCTACCGTTGGCTGATCCAGGCATTCCCGTCCCACATACCGCTTTGGCCGATTGATGATCTGTAACATAACAGAGCGTTCTCTGTTTCCTGCTGCTGCCTTCAGATAGGCAATCATGTTCCGTGCGATCCAGTGTTCATAAATATTGGGGATCACATCCCGCATATAAAATGGCACATTGTATTCCATGAATCGCTGAGAAATCACTCTGGCATCCATGTTGTTGCGGTAAAGCACTGCCACCTGGTCATAGTTGCCGCCTTCTGCCACATAATCCTTTATTTTTTTCATGATAAAGAGGCTTTCCTGATTCTGATTCGGGAACTTCAAAAATCCAATCGGAGCCCCCTCTTCTTTTACCTCTTTGATCTCCTTGTCATATCTGGTTACATTTCGGCCAATCACTTTTGCTGCTGCTTTTACAATATTTCCCGGACATCGAAAATTATAATCCAGCACAATCTTATGAACATCCGGATAGGCCTTCGGAAATTGCAGCATAATCTCTGGTTTGGCTCCACGGAATCGATAAATGGACTGGTCATCATCACCCACAATAAACAGATTATTCTCCGGTTTCGCCAGAAGACGGATGATCTCATATTGTAGTTTATTGATATCCTGAAACTCATCAATCAGTATATACTGATACCGCTTCTGCCATCCAGCCAGGATATCTTCCCGCTGGGTCAAAAGCTCCCAGGTACATACCAGCAGATCATCATAATCCAGCAGATTTTTCTGTGCCATTTTCTCCTGGTACTCCCGATAAATACGGCGAAAGATCTCGTCCGAAACCGAAGAGGAATAATAATGCTCCAGGGGGATCTGCTCAGATTTTACCGTACTGATCTCCTGTGTCAGACTCTTTAGCAGTTCTGCCTCATCTTCCACATCCAGATTTATTTTGGAGATGATATCTTTTAAAAATCCATAGCAGACATCTTCTCCTGCGATATTGGCCCCGGTCAGACCATAGGCATATTTCAGGATCTCAAAAAAAACAGAATGAAAAGTGCCAAACCGCACCATCGTGCGTGATTCTTTCCGCATCTTCAGAAAACGCTTTTTCATCTCCTCTGCGGCAGCCCTGGTAAAGGTCACCACCAGAATGTTGCCTGGATGGATCCCGTAATGTTCAATCAAATAGCTGGTTCTGTGAGTAATCACCGTTGTCTTACCAGAACCAGGGCCTGCCAAAACCATGGCAGGCCCCTGAAAATGTGTAATTGCTTCTTCCTGTGCTTTTGTAAAAGCCATATTATGCATTCTCCAGTTTTACGATGGCATCATTCAGACGCTTCAGACTTTCTTCTTTACCCAGTACTTCCATGATCTCCGTTGCTCCTGCAGGAGTCATCTGTTTTCCGGATACGGCAGTACGGATCGGCCACATCACGTAGCCATTCTTGTATTCATGTTCCTTTGCAAAGCCTACCAGCAGCTCGTACAGAGCATCGTTGCTGTAGTCTTCCTGAGCTTCCAGGACTGGCACGATCTCCTTCAGGACCTTCAGGGAAGTCTCTGCATTGGTCTTCATCTTCTTGTGTGTATACATAGCCACATCATATTCTGGTACTTCTTCAAAGAAGTCAATCAGAGGCATGATGTCCGGGAAGATCTCAATACGGGTCTTCACCATAGCTGCGATCTTCCTGAAATCCAGATCTCTGGTGATGGCTTTCTTCATGTATGGCAGAGCCATCTCGTAGAACTTGTCATCATCCATTGCTTTCATATATTCGCCGTTCATCCATTTCAGTTTGTTGATATCAAATACAGCCGGAGACTTGCTCATATGATGATAATCGAATACTTTTACCAGTTCATCCAGAGAATAGATCTCTCTGTTTTCTGGCGGGCACCATCCCAGAAGTGCTACGTAATTAATAATTGCTTCGGATAAGAAGCCCTGCTCCAGCAGATCTTCGTAGGAAGAATGGCCGCTTCTCTTGCTCAGCTTCTTATGATTCTCATCAGTGATCAGCGGGCAGTGTACATATACCGGCACTTCCCAGCCAAATGCATTGTACAGTCTGTTGTACTTCGGTGAAGAAGAAAGGTATTCATTTCCTCGTACGACATGACTGATCTCCATCAGATGGTCGTCTACAACGTTAGCAAAGTTGTATGTAGGGAATCCATCAGACTTGATCAGAATCATATCATCCAGCTCAGAGTTCGGTACTTCAATAGTTCCATAGATATCATCTTCAAACTTGGTTGTTCCTTCCTGTGGAACATTCTGGCGGATGACATATGGTACGCCTGCTGCCAGTTTGGCTTCTACCTCTTCTTTGCTTAAATGCAGACAGTGCTTGTCATATACAGAGATCTCTTTTCCTGCCACCACCTGCTTCAGAGATTCCAGTCTTTCTTTGTCGCAGAAGCAGTAATATGCTTCTCCTTTTTCAATCAGCTGCTTGGCATACTTCATATAAATGCCCTGTGCCTGACGCTCACTCTGTACATATGGACCATATCCCTTGTCAATGTCCGGACCTTCATCATGCTTCAGTCCTGCATCTTCCAGTGTACGGTAAATAATCTCCAGTGCGCCTTCTACAAAACGTTCCTGGTCTGTATCTTCAATACGCAGAAGAAAATCTCCTCCTTCATGCTTTGCAATCAGATATGCATATAATGCTGTTCTTAAGTTTCCAACATGCATTCTGCCTGTTGGGCTTGGTGCAAATCTTGTTCTTACTTTACTCATCCTGCTCTCCTCGATTCATTTCAAACATTCATTGCAGCCGGAATATTTTCCTGCTGCAATTCGCTCTTTTTATTTTATACGAATTTTGCCAAATAGTCTAGGAAAAATCCTTACGAAAAATGAATTTTTTACTTGCAAATCTTCTCTGTTTTGAGTATAATAACATACGTGTCAGAAAACATCTGATATAAGCTTCTGTAGCTCAGCTGGTAGAGCGCCGCATTCGTAATGCGTAGGTCGCCGGTTCGAATCCGGCCAGGAGCTTTTTTGTTGCTCAAAAATACTTTTTTTCAGCAATCGCATGCTTGCTCTGTGAACCTTCTATTTATTATGAGATACATAAAGCCCCGGGAAGCTCTCATTTTTCGCTTTCCGGGGCCTTATCTTTTATTTATATAAGATGATCGGGAATCCTGCATCCACATATTCATAAATCGTGGCTGCGACCTGTGGTGGCAGGTTCACACATCCATGACTGCCATCTGTCTGGTAAATATTGCCTCCGAATGCACTTCTCCAGCTTGCATCATGCAATCCCTGACCGTATACGAATGGCATCCAGTACTGGACAGCTACTTCATAGCCGTAGATATCACTGCTCAAAGTCGCCGGATGCTCTGTATAGGCAATCGGATAAGAACCTTCATACGTGGACCAGTCTTCCTGCTCACCCGTCTTCTTATTGACACCTACCGGCTGACCGGTTACCACATCAGAATCCAGAATCTGCTGTCCCTCAGAGTAAAGCCACAGATGCTGACCAGTCAGGTCTACTTCCACGTAACCATTTACCAGGTCATCATTTCCCTCTCGGCCATTTCCCGCTGTCGTATAAACTGGCTCTCTGCTTACCGGCTGACCGCCTTCCAGATCTTTCACCAGCTGTTCGTACTCTCCGTCTTCGTCAATCCAGTAACCATATTCATTGTTCTCGATCACGACCTGATTGCCCTTGGATGTGGTGAAATTTCTTGGCACATACTGGGTATTATACTGGGCGCTGAGCCCGGAAATGTAGTCTCTCATAGCACTTTCATCCAGTGTAATATTTTCATTATCTACCTGTACCCAGGATTGAATGATTGCAGAATCCAGCACTTCTGTTACGGATCCGAATTCATAGGTCACTTCTGCATTTTCATAACTTTCCAGTTTGCCATTCAGTTCAGAAAGATGATTATTCAAATCTGTCTGATCCTCGGTTACAGCAGCATCCCTGTACACTTTTTCATCTACGTTGATCACAACTTTTGACTTCAGCAGATCTTCACTGAAGCTGTTATTCAACTGTTCCTGCGTCTGATTCTGCAGCTTTGCATCATCAATCTCAGTTCCCAGAACAGATGGCACAATCTCATATCTCTTTGTAGATTCGTTATACGTTATGTAAGCATCTGTAGATGCGCTTCTTGCCTGGTCCGAAGTCAGATGGGCACCGACAAAGGCCGCCTTCATCTGATCATCATTCCACTGTACCTGGTACGGCACTGTATAGTTCTTTTCTTCCTCAAACAGGATCTTGCATGGCTCCCGATTATCCTTCAGGCGCTGCAGTTCGCTCTTCAGGGATTCCATATCCAGAGAATAACCTGCATCCTTTAAAGACACGTTGTATTCGTCTTTTCCATTTTCATCAAATTCTACCATGGTATCCTGGAACTTTTCTTCTAGCTTTGCTGCTGCATCCTCTACGCTCATCCAGGAAACATTCACGCCATATACGGAGATCTTGCATCCCATGGTTTTTCCATCCATGATCCGGTCATAGGCGCAGTATCCGCCGGCTCCTGCCGCTGCCACCAGTACCAGTACTCCAAGTCCGATGGCAATTTTCTTTCCTGCCTTTCCAGACTTTTTCTCTGGAACATATTCTCTTCTGTTCCTGCTTCTGTTTCTTCTGTCTCTTGATCTTTCTGCCATAATTCCTTTTTCTTTTCCCCCTTGCATGACCGCATTACTACTTCTTCTGTCCTTCTTCCAGAGAGAGTACCCGGCATACGGTCAGCTTATCTTCTTCTACTGTAAAATGTATATCAACATTGGCAAATGCAATCTTATAGATCTGCTCCGCATGATTGTGATAAGGCGGTCGTGGATCCTGACGCAGCATCTCGATTGCACCAGGCCGCTTCGTCTCTTCTACCATCTCAAGCCATTTTTCCGGAAATTCCACTTCCAGTACATGGTCTTTTACCTTTGCCCCAAAGCCACTTCTTGCGTCCGGATAGGCATCCGCATAAGCCAGATATGGCTTGATGTCGTACACCGGCGACCCATCCATCATATCGATTCCTGACACAATCAGCACCGGCCCTTCTGGTGTATCCCACTGAATCTCTTCCAGTCTGACACAGGTCAGCCCTATGGGATTGGGACGAAATGGCGATCTGGTAGCAAATACTCCCTTGTGTACTTTTCCACCAAGACGGGGTGGCTTCACTGTCGGCACCCATCTGGTACGTTTCACTTCTGAAAATCCCCACAGCAGCCAGAGATGGGAATATTCTTCGATTCCTTTAAAAGCTGCCGCCTTGCGGTACTCTGGCTCCAGCACCACTCTGCCTGTCAGAGATTCTGCGAATATTCCCTGCCGGGGAAGTCCAAATTTGGTGGGAAAATCCGTGCGGATTCTCCCTATCATCTGTAATTCCTGTTTCATAATACTCCTGGTATTTCTTCTATTTCATAAATCGGTCAATGGCCTTATTCAGCTCTTCGATGGCCTCCATGTCCCCGGTCTCTACCGCATCCACCAGACAATGCTGGATATGATCCTGCAAAATCACTTTTCCGGTATTATTGATCGCTGACTTTACTGCAGACAGCTGAATCAGCACTTCGCTACAGTCTCTGCCGCTCTCGATCATTTTCTTGATAGACTCCAGGTGGCCAATTGCACGGGACAGACGGTTCAGTACCGCCTTGATCTGTTGTGGATCGTGGGTATGGGTATGCGAATGGCTGTGACTGTGCTGAACCACAGTGCCATCTTCCAGCACATGGGTGTGGATGCCCTGATCCTGTATCTTATTTTCTGACATATCTGTTCACTTTCTGTGTTTTGTATTACTTCTGTCATCATACCACAAAATGACGGATAAAAAAAGGGGCACGGACACTTTCCTGTTGTTTGCCCGAACCCCTGCTTTTTTTACAGAATCCGTATTCTTAATACGCCCTGTACGTTTTTCAGTTTTTCTACCACCTCATCCGTAATCTGTGTATCCAGATCAAAGAGAGAGTATGCATATTCGCCCTTGCTCTGATTTGCCATGTTGGCAATGTTCATATCTGCCTCACCAAGGACAGATGCGAACTGACCGATCATGTTCTTGATGTTTTTGTGGTTGATTGCCACACGGCAGACACCTTTGCATTTACCCATGTCACAGGTCGGATAATTTACGGAATGATTGATATTACCATTTTCCAGATAATCCATCACTTCTTTTACTGCCATCACCGCACAGTTATCTTCAGATTCACTGGTTGATGCTCCAAGATGCGGTGTCACGATACAGTTCTTCACACCTGCTGTGGTCGTATTCGGGAAATCACTCATATAGCGTCTGATCTTGCCGGACTGTACTGCCTTTACCACGGCTTCTTCATCTACCAGAAGATCTCTTGCATAATTCAGAAGGATCACTCCATCCTTCATCTCTGCGATGGCCTCCTCATTGATCATCTTTTTGGTACTCTCCAGAAGAGGTACATGAATAGTGATATAATCACATTCCCGATAAATATCGTTCACATCGGTAATATGTGTGATCTCTCTGGACAGGTTCCAGGCAGAATCGACAGATATGTATGGATCATAGCCATATACTTCCATCCCAAGATGGACTGCAGTATTGGCTACCAGAATACCGATCGCTCCCAGGCCGATGATACCCAGCTTTTTACCCTTTATTTCGCTTCCGGCAAAATTCTTCTTTTCTTTTTCTGCCAGTTTGGCAATGTCTTCATTACCGCTTTCTGCTTTTACCCAGTTGATACCATCTGCCAGATCTCTGGATGCCAGCAGGAGTCCTGCAATGACCGCCTCTTTCACACCGTTTGCATTGGCTCCTGGAGTATTAAAGACTACAATTCCCTGCTCTGCACAACGCTCCAGGGGAATATTGTTCACTCCGGCCCCGGCTCTGGCGATTGCTGCCAGCTTATCTGAGAATTCCATATCATGCAGTGCAGCACTGCGTACCAGCAACGCATCTGCGTCTTCTTTTACTTCTGTCTTTGTATATTGATCTGTGAATTTCTGCAATCCCACTTCTGAGATCGCATTCATGCAGCTGTACTGATACATCTTACCTGTTCTCCTCTTCAAACTTCTTCATAAATGCCACCAGAGCTTCTACGCCTTCCATCGGCATTGCATTGTAAATGCTTGCTCTCATACCTCCAACGGTACGATGTCCCTTGAGGTTTTCAAACCCTGCTTCCTGGGATTCTTTTACGAATTTGGCATCCAGTTCTTTGTCACCTGTGACAAACGGAACATTCATCAGTGAACGGTCTTTCTTTTCCACTGTTCCATGAAACATTTCGCTCTGGTCGAGGAAATCATATAAGATCGCTGCTTTTTTCTCGTTGCGTTCCTTCATCGCTTCCAGACCGCCCATCTTCTTCAGCCATTTGAAAACTTTTCCGCAGACATAAATGCAGAAGCAGTTCGGAGTATTGTACAGAGATCCGGCATCTGCATGCGTCTTATAAGTCAGCATGGTCGGGGTACCTGGCAGCACATCTTCTGTAATCAGATCTTCCCGGATGATGGCAATCACCATACCAGCAGGTCCGATATTTTTCTGAACTCCACCATATACCAGTCCATACTTCGTTACATCAATCGGTTCTGATAAGAAACAGGAGGATACATCGGATACCAGAATCTTGCCTTTTGTATTTGGCAGTTCCTTGTATTTTGTGCCGTAAATCGTATTATTCTCGCAGATATATACGTAATCAGCATCTTCACTGACCGGCAGATCGGAACAATCCGGAATATAAGAAAATGTCTTGTCTTCAGATGATGCGATCTTATTAGCCTTTCCGTATTTCTGAGCTTCCTGCCATGCTTTTTTCGCCCACTGTCCAGTGACAATATAATCAGCAACTCTGTTCTTCATCAGGTTCATCGGGATCATCGCAAACTGCTGAGATGCTCCGCCCTGTAAAAACAGCACTTTATAATTGTCCGGAATATGCATCAGCTCACGTAAATCTTTCTCAGCTTCTTTGATGATGTCATCAAACATCTTAGATCGATGGCTCATCTCCATGACTGACATACCGCAGCCTCTGTAGTCCATCATCTCATCTGCTACTTCTTTCAGTACCTCTTCCGGCAATACTGCCGGGCCGGCTGAGAAATTGTAAACTCTGCTCATAATTTTTCCTCCTCATGTTTCTACCAGAAACCTTCATATTTTTATCCACTTTACTCCTTTGTTAACATTTTGTCAACTTGGGTGGATAGATTATTTTTCTTTTTTCAGGTCGTCCTGATCAAATACATCCTCAATCGGAGCTCCTGCCGGAACCATTGGAAATACCTTATCATCCCGATCGATCTGGCAATCCAGTACCACCGGACGTCCCAGAGAGACAGCCTTTTCCAGTGCTTCTTTCAATTCACTTCTCTTGGTAATCCGCATACCGACAGCGCCCAGTGCTTCTGCCAGTTTTACAAAATCTACCGAGTCATTCAGAATCGTAGCCGAATAACGTTCTCCATAGAATAAGTTCTGCCACTGTCTGACCATTCCCAGAACATGGTTATTGATCACTACTTCAATGACAGGAATATTGTATCTTGCCGCAGTAGCCACTTCGTTCATATTCATACGGAAGCAGCCATCTCCGGCGATATTGATAACTGTCTTTTCCGGTCTGCCTACCTTGGCTCCGATGGCAGCGCCAAGACCATAGCCCATGGTTCCAAGACCTCCGGAGGTCAGCAGCTGATGCGGCTCTTTGTATTTATAATACTGTGCAGCCCACATCTGATGCTGTCCCACATCGGTAACGATAATGGCATCCCCATCTGTCACTTTATAGATTTCTTCCATGACTGCCGGTCCTGTTAAGGTTTCCTGTTCATACTTCAGTGGATAGACTTCTTTCAATTCTCTGATTCTTGCAAGCCACTGATCATGAGAAGCTTTTTCTACCATAGGAGTCAGCTTTTTCAGGATTTCTCTTGCATCACCCTGTACGCTGCAGTCTACCATAATATTCTTGTTGATCTCAGCCGGATCAATATCAATGTGAAGAATCTTTGCATTCCTGGCAAATTTAGATGCATTGCCTACTACTCGGTCACTGAAACGCACCCCTACAGCAATCAGAAGATCGCATTCTGTGATGCCCAGATTCGTTGCCTTGGTTCCATGCATTCCTGCCATACCAGTGTATTTTTCATCGATACCATCAAAAGCACCTTTTCCCATCAGTGTATCACCTACCGGTGCCTGAATCTTTTCTACCAGCTCTTTTAATTCTTTATTGGCATCTGAAATCACAGCACCACCACCAACCAGCACAAACGGCTTCCTGGATTCATTGATCAGTCTGGCTGCTTCTTCCAGATCTTCTGTTCGCACATAGTCTGTTTTTCTCTCGATCGGTTCCGGGATCACTGCTTCGTATTCCGTTACTGCTGCGGTCACATCCTTTGGAATATCCACCAGCACAGGTCCTGGACGTCCTTCTTTTGCAATGCGAAATGCATTACGGATGGTGTCTGCCAGATCTTCTACACGCTTTACAATATAGTTATGCTTGGTAATCGGCATGGTAACACCGGTAATATCAATCTCCTGGAAACTGTCTTTTCCCAGAAGAGGCACTCCTACATTTGCTGTAATCGCAACGATTGGGACAGAATCCATATATGCTGTTGCAATTCCGGTTACCAGGTTCGTAGCTCCTGGTCCGGAAGTCGCCAGACATACCCCTACCTTTCCGGTAGCACGGGCATATCCGTCAGCTGCATGAGACGCTCCCTGTTCATGGGAAGTCAGAATATGTGTGATCTCATTGCTGTGCTTGTAAAGTTCATCGTAAATATTTAAGATCGCTCCTCCCGGATAACCGAATACGGTATCTACACCCTGTTCTTTCAGGCATTCTACTACGATCTGTGATCCATTTAATTTCATAAGTACCCCTCCTGATTAAAACTCAAGGATTGCTCCACGGTTGCCGGATGTTACCATCTTTGCATAACGTGCCAGGTATCCGGTTGTAACCTTTGGTTCTCTTGGCTGCCATTTTGCTTTTCTTGCTGCCAGTTCTTCCTCTGATATAACAAAATCCAGTTTATTTTCCGGAATATTGATCTTGATGATATCGCCTTCTTCTACCAGGGCAATCGGTCCGCCCACTGCTGCTTCCGGTGACACATGTCCGATCGAAGCTCCTCTGGAAGCGCCACTGAAACGTCCATCTGTAATCAGTGCTACGGAAGAACCAAGTCCCATACCTGCAATGGCAGATGTAGGATTCAGCATCTCACGCATACCAGGACCGCCCTTTGGTCCTTCGTAACGAATGACTACCACATCACCAGGAACGATCTTTCCTCCTTTGATTGCTGCAATAGCATCTTCTTCACAGTCGAAAACTCTTGCCGGTCCTTCATGTACCAGCATCTCCGGAACCACTGCAGAACGTTTTACCACGCCGGAATCCGGTGCCAGATTACCCTTCAGAACAGCAATTCCTCCTGTCTGGCTGTATGGATTGTCGACAGGACGAATAATTTCCGGATTCAGGTTTTCACATCCGGTAATATTTTCTCCTACGGTCTTACCGGTAACTGTCATCAGATCTGTGTACAGTAAGCCTTTTTTATTTAACTCATTCATAACGGCATATACACCACCTGCTGCATTCAGGTCTTCCATATAAGTCGGGCCTGCCGGTGCCAGATGACACAGGTTCGGTGTCTTTGCACTGATTTCATTTGCAATATCCATATTCAGCTTCACACCTGCTTCATGTGCAATCGCCGGAAGGTGAAGCATGGTATTCGTAGAACAGCCCAGAGCCATATCTACGGTCATGGCATTCATAAATGCCTTTTCTGTCATAATGTCTCTTGGACGGATATTTTTCTTTACCAGCTCCACGATCTGCATACCGGCATGCTTTGCCAGCTTGATTCTCTCAGAATATACAGATGGAATGGTTCCGTTTCCTCTCAGTCCCATACCCAGTGCTTCTGTCAGGCAGTTCATACTGTTGGCTGTGTACATACCAGAACAGGAACCACTGGTTGGACAGGTATTGCATTCGAATTCATAGACATCTTCTTCTGTCATGGTACCTGCCGCATAAGATCCAACAGCCTCAAACATGCTGGAAAGACTTCTCTTCTGTCCCTTCACATGTCCGGCCAGCATCGGACCACCACTTACAAAAATCGTCGGGATATTCAGTCTTGCTGCTGCCATCAGAAGTCCCGGTACGTTTTTATCACAGTTTGGGATGCATACCAGTGCATCAAACTGATGTGCCATCGCCATACATTCTGTAGAATCTGCGATCAGATCTCTGGTTACCAGAGAGTACTTCATTCCCACATGTCCCATGGCAATACCGTCACAGACTGCGATGGCCGGGAACTCTCTTGGCACACCTCCTGCAAGAGCTACGCCCATTTTGACTGCTTCTGTAATCTTATCCAGGTTCATATGTCCTGGTACAATCTCGTTATAGGAATTGACAATACCGATTAATGGTTTTTCCATTTCTTCCTGTGTCAGTCCCAGTGCATTAAACAGGGATCTGTGTGGTGCCTGCTGCATACCTTTTTTTACTGCGTCACTTCTCATGATGATTCCGCCTTTCCCTTTTTCTTTTTTATACTCTCTCTGCGATCAGTCTGCCCATTTCCTTACAGCCTACCTTTGTACATCCTTCTGACATAATGTCTCCGGTACGGTAGCCATCCTTTAATACCTGAGATACTGCCGCTTCAATGGCATCCGCTGCCTCATCCAGGTTCAGAGAAAATCTGAGCATCATGGCTGCTGATAAAATAGTTGCAATTGGGTTCGCAATATCCATACCTGCGATATCCGGTGCAGAACCATGGCTTGGTTCATAAAGGCCAAAACCGGTCTCATTCAGGCTGGCTGAAGATAACATGCCGATAGAGCCCGTAACCATACTGGCTTCATCTGACAGGATATCTCCAAACATATTCTCTGTCAGGATGACGTCAAACTGCTTCGGATCACGCACCAGCTGCATGGCACAATTGTCAACCAGCATATGTTCCAGTGTAACTTCCGGGTAATCCTTTGCCACTTCTTCTACAACACTTCTCCATAAGCGGGAAGAATCCAGAACGTTTGCCTTGTCCACACTGGTCACTTTCTTTCTTCTCTTCATAGCAATATCAAAACCGCGTTTTGCGATTCTGCGAATTTCATTTTCATCGTAAGTCAGGGTATCGATAGCTTTCTTTACCCCTTTCTCTTCTACCGTCTTTCTTTCTCCGAAATACAGACCGCCAGTCAGTTCTCTCATGATCATCATGTCAAACCCGTCACCAATGATCTCATCACGAAGCGGGCAGGCATCTTTTAATTCTCTGTAAAGATAGGCAGGCCTTAAATTAGCGAAAAGATTCAGAGATTTACGAAGCTTTAACAATCCTGCCTCAGGTCTCTTAGATGGCTCCAGTCTGTACCATGGTGATGTCCTTGCATCTCCTCCAATAGAACCCATCAGAACTGCATCGCTGGCTTTTGCCTTTTCAATGGTCTCATCGGTCAGTGGAATCCCATACACGTCAATGGATGCTCCTCCCATCAACAGCTTTGTGTAGTTCAGTTCAAATCCAAACTTCTTTCCCGTTGTGTCCAGTACCTGAATGGCCTGTTCCACAATCTCCGGGCCGATTCCATCTCCCGGAATTACTGCAATGTTGTAGTTCATAATATACACTCCTCCATATAGCAAAAGACACAGCAATGATGCTGTGTCTCTTGCGTTTTTAGTGCTTTTTATTATTCAGCATCTGCTTTCTCTACTTCTGAGATAGCAGCTTTTTTCATTGGAATTCTGCAATTCTTGTTGCTGCCAAACTCAACTATTACATCTTCATCTGTAATGTCAATGACAACACCGTAAAAACCGCTTGTTGTTACTACGCTGTCTCCGACTTCCAGTTCAGAAAGCATCGCATTGAGACGTTTCTGTTCTTTCTTCTGTGGTCTGATTGCAAAAAAGTACATTGCACCGCCAATGACGACTACGTAAACCAGCAGAAGTAACATTCCTCCACCGGAAGATGCCTCAGTTAATAAATTCATGTTAAATTCCTCCATTTTATTTCGCTAAAATTCTCCGTACTGTTAATAATACACAAAAATGATAATATCATCAAGTAGTTTCTTCAAATCCAGCAAGTTTTTTTGCTTTGTACTGTTTATATTCGCCTTTTTCAATTGCTTCCCGAATCTCTTCCATCATATGATTGTAGAAATACAGGTTATGCAGCACGCAAAGTCTCATGCCAAGCATCTCTTTTGCCTTTAACAGATGGCGGATATAGGCACGGCTGTAATGTCGGCAGGCCGGGCACTGGCATCCGTCTTCAATCGGACTGTCATCTAGCTCATATTTTGCATTAAACAGGTTTAATTTTCCATGATTCGTGTAAACATGCCCATGACGACCGTTTCGGCTTGGATAAACACAGTCAAAGAAATCGATTCCTCTGTCTACCCCTTCCAGAATATTAGCCGGCGTGCCTACTCCCATAAGATAAGTTGGTTTGTTCTGTGGAAGATATGGAACTACTGCATCCAGGATCCGGTACATCTCTTCATGGCTCTCGCCTACTGCCAGTCCTCCTACCGCATACCCATCCAGATCCAGTTCTGCGATCTGCTGTGCATGTTCAATACGGATATCTTCGTAGACAGCACCCTGGTTAATGCCGAACAGCATCTGATTCGGATTGATCGTATCTGGCAGGCTGTTCAGCCGGGCCATCTCTGTCTTACATCTCTTCAGCCATCTGGTGGTACGGTCTACCGACTTTCTCACATAATCTCTGTCTGCTACGCTGGACGGACATTCATCAAATGCCATGGCTATTGTAGAAGCCAGATTAGACTGGATCTGCATACTCTCTTCCGGTCCCATAAAAATCTTTCTTCCATCTACATGAGAATGAAAATATACACCTTCCTCTTTGATCTTGCGAAGACCAGCAAGGGAAAACACCTGAAATCCGCCGGAATCTGTGAGAATCGGCTTATCCCAGTTCATGAATTTATGCAGTCCTCCCAGTTGTTTTACTATTTTATCACCCGGTCTGACATGGAGATGGTAGGTATTAGATAATTCCACCTGTGTACCAATCTCCTGCAGGTCTGTGGTAGCCACCGCACCTTTGATGGCCGCTGCCGTACCTACATTCATAAATACCGGAGTCTGAATCGTGCCGTGAACAGTCTCAAAAGAGGCACGCTTGGCTTTTCCGTCTGTTGCTAAAATCTGGTACATAGATATCTGTTCCTTTCTTTGTATGTACTCTATATCATTTCTGTAAACACCAGAATGCAGGCTCCGCATTTGGAGCTTTTAACCTTGACATCATATCATGTTTATAAAAATTTTACAATATCTACAACTTGAACTTCCAGATAATTTGTTGTATACTGTCGCAGATAAACATTTCTAAAATACCATTTAAATAGGTAACTTAATTTTTATGGAGGTTTATTTTTACATGAATGATAAAGTCACAATACATAGATTAGGTATTGACATTGGTTCTACTACTGTTAAGATTGCGGTCCTGGATGAACAGGATCATCTTCTTTTTGCAGACTATGAACGTCATTATGCCAATATTCAGGAGACACTGGCCAGTCTTCTGCAAAAAGCAGAGGAACAGCTTGGTACTTTAACTGTCGCCCCGGTCATCACCGGTTCCGGCGGTCTGGCTCTGGCAAAGAATATGGAAGTTCCGTTTGTGCAGGAAGTCATTGCGGTATCTTCTTCGATTTCTCACTACATTCCTCAGACAGATGTAGCCATCGAGCTGGGCGGCGAGGATGCTAAGATTATTTATTTTGATAACGGTAATATTGAACAGCGTATGAACGGCATCTGTGCAGGTGGTACCGGTTCTTTTATTGACCAGATGGCTTCTCTTCTTCAGACTGATGCATCTGGTCTGAATGAATATGCCAGGGATTACCAGTCTTTATATTCGATCGCAGCCAGATGTGGTGTTTTTGCAAAAAGCGATATTCAGCCACTGATCAATGAAGGTGCAACCAAGGAAGACCTGTCCGCTTCTATTTTCCAGGCAGTTGTCAATCAGACCATCAGTGGTCTGGCCTGCGGAAAGCCGATTCGCGGACATGTTGCTTTCCTTGGTGGTCCACTTCACTTTTTATCCGAACTGAAGGCGGCGTTCATCCGTACTTTGAAGCTGGATGACGAACATGCCATTACACCACAGAATTCTCATCTGTTTGCAGCCATTGGTTCCGCACTAAACAGTAATCTGGAAGCAGTCACCAGTACTGATGCACTGATTACAAAACTTTCAAAGAAAATTAAGCTGGAGTTCGAAGTAGCCCGTCTGGAGCCACTGTTTGCCTCTCAGGAAGATTATGACACCTTTCACGAACGTCAGAGCCAGTACAATGTCATGACCGATGATCTGGCTACCTATGAAGGAAACTGTTTCCTTGGTATCGATGCCGGTTCTACCACAACCAAAGCTGCTCTGGTTGGTGAAGATGGATCTCTCCTGTATTCTTTTTACAGTAACAACAATGGAAGCCCGTTAAAGACAACGATCAAGGCCATCCAGGAGATCTACTCCCTGATGCCTGAAAAGACAAAGATTGTCCGTTCCTGTTCTACCGGATATGGAGAAGCCCTGATCAAGGCAGCCCTGATGCTGGACGAAGGCGAAGTAGAGACTGTATCTCATTATACGGCTGCTGCATTCTTTGATCCGGAAGTAGACTGTATCCTGGATATCGGCGGTCAGGATATGAAGTGTATCAAAATTAAGAATCAGACCGTAGACAGCGTACAGCTGAACGAGGCTTGTTCCTCCGGCTGTGGTTCTTTCATTGAGACCTTCGCCAAATCTCTGAATTACAGTGTCAGCGATTTTGCAAAAGAAGCTCTGTTTGCCCAGCATCCAATTGATCTTGGAACCAGATGTACCGTATTCATGAATTCCAAAGTCAAGCAGGCTCAGAAAGAAGGGGCTTCTGTAGCAGATATTTCTGCCGGTCTGGCTTACTCTGTTATTAAAAATGCATTGTATAAAGTAATTAAAGTATCCGATGCTTCTTCCCTTGGAAAACACATTGTCGTACAGGGTGGAACTTTCTATAATGATGCCGTCCTGCGCAGCTTTGAACGTATTGCCGGCTGTGAAGCAATCCGACCGGATATTGCAGGTATCATGGGTGCTTTTGGTGCGGCTCTGATTGCCCGGAACCGTTATCATGGTGAAGAGACCACTATGCTGACCATTGACCAGATCAATGAGCTGACTTTCACTACCAAGATGGCCAAATGTAAGGGCTGTACCAATCAGTGTCGTCTGACCATTAACCGTTTCTCAGGCGGTCGTCAGTTCGTCAGTGGCAACCGTTGTGAACGTGGGCTCGGAAAGGCCAAAAAGAACTCTGATATCCCGAACTTATTCGAATTTAAGAATCAGCTGCTTTTTTCCTATGAGCCGTTAGCTGAAGAACAGGCAGCCCGTGGTACCGTTGGTATTCCACGTGTACTGAATATGTATGAGAATTATCCGTTCTGGTTCCAGTTCTTTACCAGACTGGGATACAGGGTGGTACTCTCTCCTGCATCCACCAGAAAGATTTACGAACTGGGTATTGAATCCATCCCAAGTGAATCTGAATGTTATCCGGCCAAGCTGGCTCACGGACATATTGAATGGCTGATTCAGCAAGGTATTCATTTTATTTTCTACCCTGCGATTCCATATGAGCGAAATGAATTCCCGGATTCCAATAACCATTACAACTGCCCGATCGTTACCTCTTATTCTGAAAATATCAAGAATAACGTGGAAGAGCTGCGCAGTGAACACATTGATTTCCGCAATCCATTTATGGCATTTACCAGCGTAGATACGGTAACTTCTCAGCTGATCAAAGCCTTCCCGGAAATTCCGGCTTCCGAAGTAAAAGAAGCTGCAAAACTGGGATGGGCGGAACTGACCAGGATCCGTGAGACCATGTACAAAAAAGGCGAAGAAACCATTGCATGGTTGAAAGAACATGGCAAACACGGTATCGTTCTTGCAGGTCGTCCGTATCACATTGATAACGAGATCAACCATGGTATTCCGGAACTGATTACTTCTTATGGCATTGCAGTATTGACAGAAGACTCTGTCTCTCATCTGCATCAGCCGGAACGTCCGCTGATTGTCAGTGACCAGTGGATGTATCACAGCCGTCTGTATGCAGCTGCCAATTACGTAAAAACTGTAGATTTTCTGGATCTGATCCAGCTGAATTCTTTCGGATGTGGTCTGGATGCCGTTACTACAGATCAGGTAAATGATATCCTGTCTGGATCCGGCAAGATCTATACCTGTCTGAAGATTGATGAAGTCAACAACCTGGGAGCCGCCCGTATCCGCGTCCGTTCCCTGATTGCAGCGATCCGGGCGAAGAAAGAGCAGAACGAAGAACGCAGGATCATACCATCCAGCATTGAAAAGGCTGTTTTCACACCAGAGATGCGTAAAAACTATACGATTCTTTGTCCGCAGATGTCCCCGATTCATTTTGATCTTCTGGTTCCTGCTTTTAAGACCTGTGGATACAATATTGAACTGTTACATAACGATGGCCGGGAAGCCGTAGATGTGGGATTGAAATATGTAAATAACGATGCCTGCTATCCATCTCTGATGGTGGTCGGCCAGGTGATGGATGCTGTGTTATCTGGAAAATATGATTTATCCAGAACTGCCATTATCATGACCCAGACTGGCGGCGGCTGCCGTGCTACCAACTATATTGGCTTTATCCGCCGTGCCCTGGAAAAAGCCGGACATCCTGAAATTCCGGTAATTTCCCTGAATGTCAGTGGACTGGAAAAACAGCCAGGTTTCCAGATCACACTTCCACTGCTGACCAAGGCGATGTATGGTGTTGTCTTTGGTGATATCTTTATGCGTTGTCTTTACCGTATGCGCCCTTATGAGGCCACTCCTGGTTCTGCCAATGCCATGCATGAAAAATGGAAAAAGAAATGTATTGAATTCCTGTGCCTGAAGAATCCGACTTATTTTGGTTTTACCAAACTCTGTCGCGAGATTATCGAGGACTTTGATCAATTGCCGATTCTGGATATTCAGAAGCCACGTGTTGGTATTGTAGGTGAGATCCTGGTAAAATTCATGCCAGCTGCTAACAATTATCTGGTAGAACTTCTGGAATCTGAGGGTGCTGAGGCAGTCGTACCGGATCTGCTGGACTTCCTGTTCTACTGCTTCTATAATTCCAACTTCAAGGCAAAGGAACTGGGTATGAGTAAGCGTACTGCTTTTCTGTGTAATTCAGGAATCAAGTTCCTGGAATTTATCCGCAGTACTTCCAGAAAAGAGTTTGCAAAGAGCAGGCATTTCTCTGCTCCTGCAGATATCCGGGAGCTGGCAGAATATGCTAAACCGATTGTATCCCTTGGAAATCAGACTGGCGAGGGATGGTTCCTGACCGGCGAAATGATGGAACTGATTCACGAAGGAGTCAACAATATTGTCTGCACACAGCCATTCGGCTGTCTGCCAAACCATGTAGTAGGCAAGGGTGTCATCAAAGAAATCCGCAGACAGTATCCTCTGGCCAATATTGTAGCAATCGACTATGATCCGGGAGCCAGCGAAGTCAACCAGCTGAACCGTATCAAACTGATGCTAAGTACTGCACAAAAAAATCTGAAGAAATAAAAATCCCAAAAGCAGTGATTCCATGTAGATATACATGGAACACTACTTTTCAAAAATAAGGAGTATCGCTCTATAACTGTCTGATCAGTTGTAAAGTAATACTCCTTATCTTCTTTTTATTCTGTCTGCGTCTCCTACTCTGATGTATCTAAGATTCCCCGCAGTTCTTCAATCATTTCTTCGTCTTTCAGTCGGAATTTTACTTCCACACGACGGGATGCTTCTGCATTTTCATTTCCATCTGCATCCAGCACCAGATTGCTGCTGGAGTGCCCGTTGACGGTCAGATTCTGACGCAGAAGCGCCTGATTGTCCTCTGAAAGGAAGTTCTGAGATAATTCCAGCAGATACTCTGCTACCGCCAGAGAACGTCTCTGGGACAGTTCCAGATTGTATTCATATCCTCCTGAGCTGTCTGTATAACCATCAATGATAATCTCTGCCAGATAAGAATAATACTGTGGATCCAGCAATACATTACAGTAAATTGGCAATACCTGCGCCAATACCTCTTTTCCTGCATCTGACAGTTCGGTCTCATCATAGTCAAACAAAACACTGGAATCCATAACCAGGGCACCATTGTTGGCATCAATCTCTACCGTCATATTATTGGCTGCAAATTCTTTTTTCAATGCTTCTATCACATCTGCCTTTACCCCGATAATATTATCAATACGCTGCTGTTGCTGGGCCAGCTGTGTAGTTTTTTCATTCAGAGCATTCTGCTGATCGTTTAACGTCACACTCTGGGCATCCAGCTTTTTCTGCTGATCTGCCAGCTGGGCGGCCAGATCATCCAGCTGCTGCTTCTGTGCTGCCAGCAGTTCATCCTGACTGGCCAGCTGATTCTGCTGGTCAGAGAGCTGGTTCTGCTGATCTTCTACCACACCCTGCTGCTCCATGATCTGCTTCGTATACTCATCTTGCAGCACCAGCTTTTCCTGCTGTTCTTTGATACTATTCTCATAATTGATCTGGGACTGAAAAAGTGTCACACACATAATCAGCACAAATAACAGCAGAATTCCGGCCATCATATCAGAATAAGAACGCCAGACATTGTGACCGGTCGTCTCTTTTTCTCTTCTTTTACGCATTTCATCCTCCTGCTAATATTTATCCAAAGAAGATTCCTTTTCCTTTTTTCCCGCTGCGATTATTTTCTTTCATATACTGCACCATCGTTTCCAGCAGTTCTTCCTGTCGGCTTCCCTGCTCTTCCAGGGTCTTCTGAATCTGCATCAGCATATCACGGTTACTGTTGTTGATGGCCATATTACGAATGTTGGTTCGATGGGTCTCATCTGGCGAAGTCACAATATTGTACAGGAGATTTTGTACCTGTTCCATCGTCTGTGCTGTCAGCTTCTGATACTGTACAAATTCCTGCATACGCTCATTGTAGCTCTGTACCACCCGTTCGTTTGCCTCATAAAGGCTGGCATTATGCTGGCTGGCTGCAGCAAATCCTTCCACACTGGCACCTGCTGCACTGACATACTGCTGCATTGCCTGGTTGCAGGCTACCCAGAACTTGGCTGAACTCTGCTCTGCATCCTGCAGATATGTCATAATCTGACGGTAATTGTGATCCAATACCTCACCATATTTCTGGTTGTTATCGATGGTCTGCTGTGCAGAAGTCATATATTCTTTTTGCATTGCGCCCATCTCACGCACCAGATTCTGCATCTGATCCCGTTCTGCGGAAAATGCGCTGTGAAGATCTGTCTCAGTTGCCTTATAAAGCTCCCTGGTAGCCTCGGTCATCTCTTTCTGTGCCTGGGTCATGCTTTCCAGTGCCTGATTGAAGTCATCAAATTCCATCTGGAAATTCTCCCGCATATTTGACAGGAAATCATTCAGCAGTCCCTTCAGCATCTCCTCCTGACCTTTTGCCATAGTTTCCGTCAGAATATCCATGGACTGATTCATTTTTCGAAAAGATGGCGTAATGACTTTTTCAAAGCTGTTCGCCAGATGCTCTGAGAACTGCTCTGACATCTTCTGGATGGCTTTTGTCTGCTCTTCCTGATAATTAACCATAATATTACGAGTCTCTGCCTCCGCAGAAGGAATCACCGTATTATGAAAATGATCCATGAACTCTGCCAGACGATCCATCAGAGACCCATAGGCAGATTTTAAGGCATAACTGAAGACCAGTGACAGAGACAGTCCATAAATCGAGGTCAAAAATGCCACCTTGATTCCATCCACAAGAGAAGATACAGAAGCTGTCATTGCCTCATAATTGGATGGCTCAAAGTCTTTCAATCCCACTACCAGTCCGATAAAAGTGCCAAGAATACCCAAACTGGTCAGGATATCCGGGATCAGATCCAGCATTTTTTTACTGATCAGTCCGTCCACTACATCCTCATTGATGTAATCTTCTATGTCCGCCAGCCCACTCTGACTCTTTTTTACAAATTTACGAAATTCAGTATAACGGCTATCCAGCTGTGATTCTCCAAACAGATCCTCTGGAAGAGTTCCTTCCTCTTCGCCGGTTGCCACATCCAGTGATTCAAAGGTATGTTCTATCTCATCAGATGCTTTCCGAAATGCATTCTCATACCGGTTCATTTTTCCAAATCCGGTGAGCATGCCAAACAGATATATGAGAATCATGATTCCAAGGAATACAAAGTTATAGATCAGTGTGGTAGAGATACCGCCGCTGACAAACCAGGTAAACCCAATACTGATTCCCACTACCAGGACAAACAGAATTTTATCTGCAATCTTATGTCCCATGTTGTTTCCTCCCTGCTCTATATATTTTCAATCTGCCAGTCTATTTCTTTTAATCCATGCTCTTTCAGGTATTTATTCGTGCGACTGAAAGGTCTGCTGCCAAAAAATCCCCGATACGCCGACAATGGGCTTGGATGTGGCGATTCTATGATCAGATGATTCGGGTTCGTCAGCATGGACTTTTTCATCTGTGCCGGTCTTCCCCAGAGAATGAAGACCATCGGTCTGTCCTGTTCATTCAATACCCGGATTGCCGCATCCGTAAATTCTTCCCATCCGATACCCCGGTGTGAATTAGCCTGATGGGCACGTACAGTCAGTACCGTGTTCAGAAGCAGTACGCCCTGCTTTGCCCACTTAGTCAGATAACCATTGTTCGGGATCTCACATCCACAGTCATCCTGCAGTTCTTTATAGATATTGACCAGTGACGGTGGGATCTCTACATCCGGTTTTACCGAGAAGCAAAGTCCATGAGCCTGTCCTTCTCCGTGATAAGGATCCTGCCCCAGAATGACTACTTTTACCTCATGTAACGGTGTCAACGCAAATGCATTAAAAATGTCATCTGCCGGTGGAAAAATCTGATGTGTCCGATATTCCTCATTCACCGTCTGATATAGTTTTTTATAATATGGTTTGGAAAACTCCGGCTTCAGAGGTTCCAGCCAGTCATTTGCTATTGCTGCCATCTTCTTTTCCTCACAATCTCACTGAAAGCCCTTTTTCTTTCAGGTACTCTTTTAATTCTCTGATCTCCAGTTCCTTGTAATGGAACAGGGATGCGGCCAGTGCTGCATCTGCCTTTCCCTCGGTCAGTGCTTCATAAAAGTGTTCCTTTGTTCCTGCTCCTCCGGATGCAATCACCGGTACAGACACCGCTTCTGCAATTGATCTGGTCAGTTCTATATCGTATCCTGCTTTGGTGCCATCACAGTCCATGCTGGTCAGAAGAATCTCTCCTGCACCCATACGGCAGACCTTTTCTGCCCATTCTACGGCATCGATTCCCACATCCACTCTTCCACCATTTTTATAAATGTTCCATCCACTGCCATCTGCCCGTTTCCTGGCATCAATTGCCACTACTACACACTGGCTTCCAAACTTGTCAGCTGCTTCACTGATCAGTTCAGGCCGGTTAATCGCCGATGAATTAATCGATATCTTATCGGCTCCTTCCCGCAGCAATACCTTGAAGTCCTCCACAGTTCGGATTCCTCCACCTACGGTAAATGGAATAAATACGTTTTCTGCTACTCTGCGCACCATGTCTACCACAGTCTTTCGTGCATCCGAAGATGCCGTAATATCCAGAAATACTATCTCATCTGCGCCAGCCTTGTCATAAGCCGCTGCAATCTCCACCGGGTCTCCGGCATCTCTGAGATTGACAAAATTCACACCTTTTACTACCCGGCCATTATGTACATCCAGACATGGTATGATTCTTTTTGTAAACATTCTAGTTCTCCTCTATTTCTGCAAAATTCTTCAAAATCTGTAAACCTGTCTCACTGCTCTTCTCCGGATGGAACTGGCAGGCAAATACATTGCCTTTTTCTACTGATGCGTGAATGTGCACGCCATATTCTGTAGAGGCCTTTACAATCTCCGGATCCTGCGCCTCCAGATAATAGGAATGTACGAAATAGACATAGCTGTTCTCCGGAATATTCTGAAATAATCTTCCATTATGTTCCAGATGAAGGGAATTCCATCCGATATGCGGCACCTTCAGTCCGTCTTCGTCCGGAATTCTTTTGATCTTTCCTTTTAATATGCCAAGCCCTTCTACTCCAGGGCTTTCTTCGCTTTCTTCAAACAAAAGCTGCAGTCCCAGACAGATGCCAAGAAATGGCTTCCCACTGTCAGCAATCTCATGAATCAATGTATCCAGATGATACTCTTTTAACTTTGCCATGGCATCTCCAAATGCTCCCACACCTGGAAGAATCACCTTGTCCACCTGCCTCAGCTGCTTCGGATCTCTGGTCACAATGACCTCTTTTCCCAGATAATGTAATGCCTTTTCCACGCTCTTCAGGTTGCCGGCATCATAGTCGATAATTCCAATCATAATTATTTTTCTCCTCTGTAACAAAATACCCCAAATGCATTATTTATCATAACACATTCGGGGTTTCTTGTCGATATCATACCCGGCGATTATACTCTTGAGTATCCATAACTGTTCACGATCGCATCCAGTTTTTCCTTCTTTGCGCACATCGGACATTCTGTCGCATGCCATGTCTGGTACTGTGGAATATCAGCTGGTGAAAACAGGGAATTGATCTTGATTCCATCTATCTCATCAGTAGCACTGAATAATGCTGCTGCACCTTCCATAATACCACCATAGTAACGGATACATTCTACTGCACGTTTTACTGTAATACCGGTAGTGGCTGTTGCCAGAACCAGCAGTACATGCTTATTGGCAATCATGGCCTGCATATTATCACGGAAGATCAGCTGACCACCAGTATGAATCTCCGGTGATGCAATATACATGGTATTATGTGTATTCAATGAGCGGATTCCGTTCTGGCTCAGTTCTTCTGCCAGATAAGCTCCGATGATCTCACATCCATCCATGCAGACAATAGTATCAATATAAGTACTGTTCTTATAATTCTGTGCCAGGATCTTTGCTGCATTCTCTGCTTCACTTTTTCTTGATTTTAAAAATGTCATATCTACATAATAATTGATATGTGAATGTGTCGTGGCAAAATGGCCAGGTATTACACGTAACACCACATTGCTGTTTACTTTCGACGGTATTCTGATCACTCTTGATTCCATATGCCGGCCTCCTAACATAATTTATAGTCAGATTATATCACATTCTCATTATTATTCAATTATTTTTGTATATATTTTATAAAGTATTCAGGAATTTTACCGGATTTTCGTCATAGCAAATACTTCTATTCTGTATTTCTTCCGGAACTTGTGCAAGTTTACTATGTATGCGGATCATCGATGATTTCTGATTATACAGAACTGTACGTTCAAACGGCATACGGATTACCGAAGGATACGCCATACCCACGCCAAGCTCCAGAATGCACAGCTTCTTTCCAATCGTCGATGTCAGCCAATTCCTATAATACTGCCACTGAGAAAGATAACAAGATTCATCATAGTCTTCATTAGTAACCACATTCCCACTACGGTCACTGCCACAGGGAGCCACTACAAAAAAGCTGTTCACTCCGGCATCATACACCAGATCATCGGTATTGACAGTCACCAGAAACCATGGTTTTCTCTTCACCAGATCCATGACTTTCTGATAGGCCTGCAAGATCTCTTCCTTTGTGTTCTTCCCTTTCTTTTCTGTGAATTCATCTCCTACCCCGATCAGCACCATGTCAGACTGCTGAATCTTTTCCGCTATCTGTTCAATTGGTTTCATATTCTCCTCCACGCTCTGCACTGTCCAGTTCAAACCAGAACACAACGCCTTCTTTTCGATTATAGACGCCATATTTCTGGTGGTGGGAATCCATAATTGCTTTCACAATTGACAATCCAATTCCACTGCCTCCATATTCTCTGGTTCTTGCCTTATCGACTTTATAGAATTTGATCCATACCTTATCAAGTGAATCATCCGGTATCGGCTGACCGGTGTTGAAGACACTGACCCGTATCTTCTCATCCTGATGCAGCACAGTTACTTCAATCTGTTTTTCTCCATCTACATGATTGATAGCATTACTGATATAGTTAGTCACTACTTCCTCAAGCTTAAACTCATCGCCCCACACATACAAAGGCTGCTTTTGATCAAAGCTGATGGTCGCCCCCTTTTGCTCTGCCAGAAGAGTGGATGACTGAATCACTCCGTTGATCAGTTCTGTCAGATCAAAACGCTGGATATTCACCACATCATTTCCAAATTCCAGCTGATTCAGACTAAGCAGCTTTTTCACCATATTGTTCATCTTGGCTGCTTCATCGATAATGACTTCACAATAAAATTCTCTGCTTTCCGCATCATCGTTGATGCAGTCCTGCAGACCTTCCGCATAGCCCTGGATCAGAGCAATTGGTGTCTTCAGTTCATGGGATACATTGGATAAAAATTCCTTTCGCATCTCATCAATCTGAATCTTCTGATTCAGGTCTGTCTGAAGCTCATTATTTGCTGTCTTAAGCTCTGAAATCGTCTTTTCCAGTGTCTCAGACATATGGTTGAAATTCTCGCCCAGCTGTCCGATCTCATTCTTTCCACCGCTGACATATTTGGCATCAAACTCCAGATTTGCCATACGCCTGGAAAGTGCAGTCAGTTCACTAAGCGGTTCTGTGATCTTCTTTGACATCCACCAGATCATGGCTACCGCCACCAGAATTCCCAAAAGCAGCGTGTATGCCACAAACCGGTTGGAAATCTTGACATTATCCTTGATCGACTGAATCGGAATCCGCATCAGGAAATAGCATCCTGATGACAGTTTACCCCAGGCTTCCAGATATTCGATTTTCTCAAAGGAATCTTCGCATTGCTGAATCGTATAATTGTCTGTGGATACCAGTACTTCCTGATGATCATTTTCCATACTGAATCCAAACAGATATCCTTCCACACGCCCCCGCATGATTCGGTTATCCCTGGACTGATAAACCGCTACAAAAGAGCCATCCTCCTCCGGTGACAGTATGGTCATCTCCACGTTATTCGTTCCGCTGATCTGTTGAAATTCATCATCAAATTCACTGCTCTTGAATTCTGATGCATCACCGATCTCATCCAGTTGTTCGTAAATATCAATCAATGCACGCTCTTTCTGATAAATGTAATATTTTTCCAGAAAAAAGTTATTAATCAGGAAATTGGCACCAAGGATCAGGGCCATCAGCGAAATAAATGATACTGCCAGCTGTGTTTTTATGGAATGCTTCATCTTATGACACCTCGAACTTATAGCCCATTCCCCAGATGGTCTTAATATAGTCGCCTTCCTTGCCCAGCTTGCTTCTCAGCTTCTTCACATGGGTATCAATGGTTCTGGCATCCCCAAAATAATCATAGTTCCATACACTGTTCAGGATCTTTTCTCTGGAAAGAGCCAGTCCCTGATTATCCATAAAATAATTCAGAAGTTCAAATTCCTTAAAACTCAGTTCCACAGGTTTGCCTTCAACAGTTACCTCATGTGCTGACTTGTTCAGCGTAATCTCTCCTGCGGTAATGATACTGTCATCATTCAGCAGATTACTTCTTCTTAAAATCGCCTCTACGCGGGCTACCAGAATCTTTGGGCTGAATGGTTTGGAAATATATTCATCTACGCCAAGATCAAATCCCAGCAGTTCGTCTCTCTCATCTGACTTCGCCGTCAGCATGATGATTGGCACGTCCGATAATTCACGTATCTCGCGGCACACCTGCCATCCATCCATCTTCGGCATCATTACATCCAGAATAATCAGTGAAATATCTTTTGTACTAAAAAAAATATCCACTGCCTGTGCCCCATCTTCTGCCTCTAATACAATAAAATCCTTTTTTACCAGAAAGTCTCTGACCAGCTTTCTCATTCTGCTTTCATCATCTACTACCAGTATTTTCAGCTTTTCCATAAGTCCTCCCATATGTCTGTATTATTTCATCAGGGAACATCCCTTCCAGAATCTTTTTACTACTATAGCGAAAAATTATGTCTGTTTTGTGAAATACATTTCTCAATCTTTTAACTTTCTTTCTGATTAATCAGATACTTTGTATACTCCTGAATCACCAGACAGGTTCCCACATCGTAATGCACCCCGTCTGAGGTTCCATATCCATTTTCCTGCAGATAGGAACAGACATCCAGATACTGCTCTGGAAAGGACTGCTGCAACACGTTATTAAAAGATATGACCATGTCACTGTTGATAAAATAACCGCAGGAAGACGCCATAGCATCGTTCACCGGATTCACCGACATGAACCAGAATCTGGTATCCGGATAAGCATCCACCAGATACTGATATTCTGAAATGTAACTGCCAATATTGGCCACATCATTAATTCCAAAACACAGGATCACATCTGCATCCGGCCATGCATTCATCTGATCCAGCATCTGATAAACGCCCTCAGATACAAACCAGTCATAACCAATGCTCTCTTTTCCTACATAACTGTAGCCACCTGCCATCGACATACCAACCACTCTGGAATCTCCCACAAAAATCATCTGAGATACTTCGTGATGTTGCTGTGCCTCCAGTTCCTTCCACTCCTTATGAATCTCCTCAATCGTATGGCGAAAAATATTCAGACCCAGATAAGGATTATCCTGTTCTTCTACAATAAACAAAAAACGCTCCAGATCAAAGGGAATCTGCGTTTTCTCTGCCGGATCAGTCTCCTGTGCATGAACATCAAAAAAAGCCATGCTTCCCAAAATCAATAACAAGCTCAGAAAAAAAACGCATTTACATTTCTTTCTAAATAACATAGTCCGTTTTCCCATCATTTTTCAGTTTTGTTTTTTAGTATAACACAAAAATTTGCTTCTGCTACAAAAAAAACCGCTAAAACACTGGATTTTAGCAGTTTTTCTTAAATGGAGCTGAGGGGAATCGAACCCCTGTCCGAAAGCCTATTCATCGTGGTATCTCCCATCACAGTCACTGTTTTAACATTCCCTCCATGGCACGCCCAGAGACAGGCTGGTCACTTCAGTAGCTTCATCAATTCTTTTATCTGTTCAAAGCTTCACAGACAAAGTGCCCCGCAAGTTTGATGCCGGGATCCTAAGCAGCGGGTTGCTCAGGGCCGACAGCAGCCATTAGGCTGCGTACGCTAAATTTTCGTCTGCGTTTATATTTAATTCCGGTTTACTATGTGGTCCCGGCCCACAGATGGCTGCCTCGATTGCAAAACCCCCGTCGAAACCAGTACAACCCCTGAATTCAGGTGTATGGGTTATGCAGATATTAGCGTAATTTATTCTAACGCATTCATTCATTTCCGTCAAGCCGGTTTCCGCATATTTTCTTGAAAAAACCTATAGTATTCAGTATAATGAAAATAACTATACCAAAAGGGGGTTGAGTTTTTATGAAGAGAAAGTATATGCTTTTACAGGCTTTTTTATTATCTGCTGCTCTTGGTTCTTCCACAGCAGCCGCTGTTCCTGAATCTGATGTAACAAAGGCTTACGATTCTGCAGTAGATCTTCAGGATCATCAGGACAGTATTGATGTTACAGTAAATGAAACTACCAATGTGCCAGATATCAAAGGCAATGCGACAAAAAACATTCATCTGCAGGCCAGCGGACTTCAGGATCTGAAGAATCTTAAAGTAGCTATCTCCATCGAGACAGATGATGGAACCAAAGAGCAGTACTATACGGACGGATATTTTTATGACAATGATTCCGGTGAGAATGTAAAGTATGCCATGAAACCGGAAGAGATGATTCAGCTTATGAACCAGTATGTCTATCTTAATCTGAATTCACAGTATCTGGATTCTCTGGATTATAATAACGCCAGCTATCTGTTCACTGCAACAGAAGGTTCTCTGGGTGAGTTTAAAGACAACGTTCTGGAAGGTGCACAGGACGAGCATCAGATTAACCTGGTGACGCTTCAGGGATATGTAAATACTGATGAGCAGGGACAGATTACGAAACGGAGGATTCAGACTGTTTACACGGTTCGCTCCGGTGAAGAGCCACAGACCTGCACTACAAACTCTGTGAGCACATTTACCAATCATAGTACTGCCATTACTGTTGATATGCCAGATTTATCTTCTTATAAAGAATCCAAGGCGACAGAACCGGTTGTAGAGATCACCGAAAAAAAAGCAACCATTTATGCTACGGCTGATCTGAATGTCCGGGCGCAGAACAATGTATCCGCCACAGTGCTTGGTGGTATTGCAGCAGGAAACGAGATTACGCAGACCGGTTATACCAGCGATGGCTGGATTCAGATCAGTTATCAGGGAGCCACAGCTTATGTATCTGCTGACTTTGTCAGCGACAAAAAGCCAGTGATTGTAAAATCCATGTCCGGTACTATGTATGCGACCACAGAAGTCTATGTCCGCAGTGCAGCCGGAACCGATGGCGCTATTCTTGGATCTCTGAGTACCGGCAGTACCGTCACTGTCAGCGGATATACGAATAACAACTGGATCCGAATCACTTACAATGGTCAGACTGGTTATGTATCCAGCGATTATTTAAGCTGGAACGCTCCGGTTACCGCTATGGGAGGAACTATGTATGTTACCAGTGCACAGGCGAATGTGCGTTCCTATTATTCGACCGATGCCAGTGTACTTGGCACTCTGAACTATGGGGATGATGTGAGTGTTACAGGATATACTCCAAATAACTGGATCCGTGTCAGTTATAAGGGATACACTGGTTATATTTACGGAGATCTTCTCTCCTGGACAGATCCATTGGATTACAGTGATTATGTACCTGGAAATGATCAGAACAATCAGCCATCCTCTGATTCTTCTAATCCGGCAGACAGCAGCTCGGTAAAACAGGTATTTGGAACCGTCATTTCCAGTGGAATGAGTACGATTACCATTTCCTGTAATAATGGCAAAATTCTAAATCTTGCAAAAGAAGACGGAGAAATCAACTGTCCAAATGGCATTTACAACGGATTATATGTATCTGTCGTATATTATCATGAGCCTGTCTACGGGGCAGATATTCTACAGTCCATGGATGCAATGTAAAACATAAGCCACCGGCTTTTTTACCTGCCGGTGGCTTTCTTACTTCTCTAATACAGATTTTTCACCTTAAATTCTTTTTCTGCTTCTCTTCTCTGATCTTTCTTGGCAATATCCTGTCTCTTATCGTAAAGCTTCTTGCCTCGCGCCAGGCCAATCTCTACTTTTACCAGACTTCCTTTAAAATAAACTTTCAACGGCACCAGCGTCATACCTTTTTCTTTGATCTTGCCCATCAGCTTATTAATCTCATACTTATGCATCAGCAGCTTTCTTGGTCGCAGAGGATCTTTATTGAAAATATTGCCCTTCTCATAAGGGCTGATATGCATGCCATAGATGATCACTTCTCCGTTTTCGATGCGGACAAATGCTTCTTTGATACTGCATTTTCCCATGCGAAGGGATTTTACTTCCGTGCCAGCCAGAGAAATCCCTGTCTCATAGGTATCATCTACAAAAAAATCATGATATGCTTTTTTGTTATTTGCAATGAGTTTGACTGTCTGTGCTCCCATCTCCTACTCTCCTATACAAAAATCTATGGTACGCATCTCTTTATCTGCATCCAGCACACGCACCTTTACCCGCTGTCCCATCTGATATACTTTTCCGGTTTCCACACCATACATCTCGTAAGTCTCTTCATTATAATAATAACGATCATCATAGAGATTGCTGACATGTACCATGCCTTCTACGGTGTTTGGCAATTCCACATAGAATCCATAGCTGTTCATACCGGAAATCACTCCTTCAAAGGTTTCTCCAATATGCCGCTCCATATATTCTACTTTCTTCATCTTATCTGCTTCCCGTTCAGCATCATCGGCACGGCGCTCAGTCTTGCTGGTCTGTTCTGCCACACTCGGAAGAATTTCTTCATAATGAGCGATTCGTTCTCCGTTCAGACGTCCTCGCAGATTTTCTTTGATAATACGATGAATCTGCAAGTCCGGATAGCGGCGGATCGGCGAAGTAAAATGGCAGTAATATTTTGCAGCCAGTCCAAAATGTCCCGTACAGTCCACCGTATAACGTGCCTGTTTCATGGACCGGAGTGTCAGTCGGCTAATCAGAGATTCTTCTGGAGAATCTTCAATTCTGGCTAAAAGTTTTTGTAACTCCTTTGGATGTACTTCATCCCGGATTCCTTTCATGCCATATCCAAAATTGGCAATAAACATGGCCAGCTGCTGAATCTTTTCCGGATCCGGTGACTCGTGGGTACGATACAGGAATGGCAGTTCCTGCCAGTAATAATCCTGCGCTACAGTCTCATTTGCCAGAAGCATGAAGTCTTCGATGATCTTGGTAGCCACATTTCGGTCATATGGTTTGATCTCTATTGGCTCTCCTTTTTCATTCAGCAAGATCTTACTCTCAGCAAAATTAAAATCAATGGAGCCACGCTTTTTACGATTCTCCCGAAGGACTGCTGCCAGTTTTTCCATCTCCTGAAACATCGGCACCAGCTCCTGATATTTTTCTATCTCTTCTTCATCATGATCTGTCAGAATCCTTGCTACACTGGTATAAGTCATTCTGCGATTGACACAGATCACGCTCTCCACAATCCGATGAGCTACTACCTCACCTTTTGCATTCACGTCCATCAGACAGCTCAGAGCCAGCCGGTCTACTCCCTGATTCAGAGAACACATACCATTGGAAAGTGTATGTGGCAGCATCGGTATCACCCGATCCACCAGATATACACTGGTTCCCCGCTTTAACGCTTCACGATCCAGTGCACTGTTCTCCTGTACATAATTCGTTACATCTGCAATGTGCACTCCAAGATGCCAGATCTGCTGCTCCTCATCCCAGGTTACCGATACTCCGTCATCCAAATCCTTGGCATCTTCCCCATCAATGGTCACAATAGTGAGATCCCGCAGATTCTCTCTGCCCTGACAGTCTGCCTCGCTGACTTCCTTAGCTACTCGTTCCGCCTGATTCAGCACTCGTTCCGGAAATTCCATTGGCAGCTCATGTCCATAGATCACAGATAGAATATCCGTTCCAGGATCATTCACGTGCCCAATGATCTTAATAACCTTTCCTTCTGGCTTCTTCGTACTGCTGCCATAGCTGGTCAGTTCCACCAGCACCTTATGTCCATCCACTGCTCCTTTAGACCTCTCGATGGGGATAAAGATGTCTTTGGAAAATTTCTGATTATCTGGTCTCACAAACCCGAAATTCTTACATTTTTCAAAAGTACCGACGATCTCTTTTAATTCATGGGTAATGACGCGGGTGATGATCCCTTCCTGCCTCTTTCCTGCTTTACCTGGCAAAATCTCTACTTCCACAGTATCATGATGGATTGCTCCATTGATATGGTCTTCAGAAATAAACAGATCTTCTTCTCTTCCTTCGATCTCTACAAAGCCAAATCCTCTGGCGTTACCAATAAACAATCCTGTGGATATGGCACGCTCTGCCTTCTTATACTTGCCCCGTTTGGTTAATTCTATCTTTCCTTCCCTCTGCAGTTCTTCCAGAATGGCCTCCAGTTCCGGCCGGTCCTCTTTGGCTACCTGCATTACAATGGCGATCTCCTTAATCTTCATCGGCACATAATGAGGATCACACATCAGGGAATATACTATTTCTTTTCTTTTTTCAAATTTATTATCCATATATCTCCTGTAATAAGGAAAAAGTATGTCTCGGGTTTTGTGTGAACGAAGATCACACAAAACACCTCACGGAACATACTCTGTGAATAGTAGCAAAAACACTCTTGTATTCTACAAGAGTGTCTTACCATTCAACGTCTAAAAGTTCAAATTCAATACAATCGCTAAAACAACAAATCCTATTGCCAGTGCCTTGGTAATCTTAACCAGTGCGCCTTCCATGGAACGACCCTTATTCTTGCCCCAGTATGTCTCGGACAGTCCGCCAATGGTTCCAAGTCCTGCAGATTTTCCCTCCTGCATTAATACGATAACCGATAAAGCGATACAATCAATAATAAAAATTATGGTAAGAATGATTCTAAGAACTCCCACTTCTCCACCTCCTATGTCAAACAAAATCAGTGTATCATAGCTACCCGCTTTTTTCAACTGATTTTTTATAAATGTTCCAGAATTCTCATCAGACGTGAATATTTCACTGTATTTTCTCCACGTACAGGCGGTCGCAGCTCCAGCACATCTGCTCCGGAAGCAACTGCCAGATCCACCAGGAATGCATCCAACACATATTCACCGTCTTTTATCACTATCGTTTTTTCTCCCTGTTCTTTCCAGGCACGAATCTCTTTCAGACACTGTGTTACGGTAATGTACTGTTCTGGATGAATCACTTTTTCCGTTTTCGTTTTCAGTGTCTCCATGCCAATCTCTGTCTTTTCATATCTTTTCTTCCATCTGTCCATCAGAATCTGGCACCTTGCTCCTGGTGTTTTTTCTTCTGGAATTCCTATACGCAAAATCGGATAACTTTGTGCCTGCACGCCTCCCAGATACTGATACAGTGGAATTCCAAGGTGCTTTGTGGCTGTTCTTGCCGCTGCACAGGATATTGCCCGAATCGCATACTTTCTCATTTGCATCTCCTGTACGCCTCCTGCTGACCGTTCCAGAATCTGGTCAACATGCTTCTGTGCCAGCAGGTTCTCACCAATGATTTTATCTGCAAGATTCCTATTGATAAACAGCGCCAGGCTCTCTGCCAGCTCTTCCAGATTATCTTCCGGACCTGGCAGTGATACTGCTCCTCTGCCGATTTCTCCATCTTCGCCAAGTACTTCTACTTCTATGGCAGGAAGTCCTCTTCCATCCAGTATACTTCTCCCCAGCACATCTGTAATCTGCTTATACTTAAACATAAAGCACAATACCTCCTTTGGAAGTATTGTGCCCTGTTTTCCTGTAACTTATCCCTGATACCCCATATCAAACAGGGTACGTGTATGTTCATCCAGCTTATCTTTCACACGGCACTCCAGCAGCATCTGCTGCAGCTTTTCTCCGTGTTCGAATGTAGTCCAGACATCCGAAGCTCTGACCAGTTCTTTTACTTTTTCCCGAAACTCGGTAAAGTCATCCATGTCCCGAAGCTCTCTGGCCATCTCACTGTCCGTTCCCATCTTCTTCAGTCCAAGACCTGCCGCATAGCTGTATTCCAATGCAGAAATCAGTGGTGCATCCCATCTGGACTTCAGCTTCAGCTGTACCGCATCTCTCGATAATTCGATGTTCATTATTTACGTACCAGCAGAGACTTTCCTGTCATCTCTTTTGGCTGCTCCATACCCATCAGTTCGATCAGCGTTGGAATGATATCTGCCAGGCATCCACCTTCACGCAGAGTATAAGCAGGATCTGCATTTACCAGAATAAATGGTACCGGATTTGTGGTATGTGCGGTGAATGGAGCGCCAGTCTCATAATCCACCAGCTGTTCTGCATTACCGTGATCAGCGCAGATAAACATCTGGCCGTCTGCTTCCTTGAGTGCCTCTACTGCCCTGCCTACACACTTGTCTACTGCTTCTACTGCTTTAATCGCAGCTTCCTGTACACCAGTATGACCAACCATATCCGGATTTGCAAAGTTGATGATGATTACATCATACTTGTCAGAGCGTATTGCTTCGCATAATTTATCACATACTTCAAATGCACTCATCTCCGGCTGAAGGTCATAAGTAGCAACTTTTGGAGATTTTACCAGAATACGGTCTTCTCCTTCGTTTGGTTCTTCTACACCACCATTGAAGAAGAATGTTACATGTGCATACTTCTCAGTCTCAGCAATTCTTGCCTGAGTCATGTGATGTGCTGCCAGATATTCTCCAAATGTATTGGTGATCTCTACCTTATGGAATGCTACCAGTTTATTTGGAATGGTTGCATCGTATTCGGTAAAGCATACATAAGTCACATCCAGTCTCTTTCCTCTGTTGAATCCATCAAACTCATCACAACAGAATGTTCTTGTGATCTCTCTTGCACGGTCAGGACGGAAATTGAAGAAGATAATAGAGTCCTTGTCCTGAATTCTTCCGTATGGTTTACCGTCCTTTTCCAGATATGCAGGAATCACAAACTCATCTGTCTTCTCATTGTCATAAGATTCCTGGATTGCTTTTACGATATTATCTGTAGCTACGCCTTCTCCTTTTACCAGTGCATTGTAAGCCAGCTCTACACGATCCCAGCGATTGTCACGGTCCATCGCATAATAACGTCCCATAACAGAAACCACTTCGCCGACACCGATCTCTTTCATTTTGGCTTCCAGCTGCTCTACATAACCCTTTCCTGATGCAGGAGGTGTATCACGTCCATCCAGGAAGCAGTGTACATATATCTTTTCTACGCCTTCTCTTTTTGCCAGTTCCAGCAGACCATAAATATGTGTAATGTGGCTGTGTACTCCACCATCAGATACCAGACCATACAGATGCAGTGCTGAATTGTTCTCTTTTGCGTTCTTGCATGCAGCCAGCAGAGCTTCATTCTTAAAGAAATCTCCATCTTCAATCTCTTTGGTAATTCTGGTCAGTTCCTGATATACAATACGGCCGGCCCCCATATTCAGATGTCCTACCTCAGAGTTACCCATCTGTCCTTCTGGAAGTCCTACTGCCAGACCACTGGCCTGTCCTTCTACAAATGGATAGTCTGCCATTAATTTATCCATCACCGGTGTATCTGCCAGTGCAACGGCATTGCCATCTTTTCTTTTATTTAATCCATAACCATCCAGGATCATTAATACGGTTGGTTTCTTGCTCATAATCATTCTCCTTTATGTTCACATTCCAATATGTTTCCAAAAGTATATTTTACAGGATTCTTCTCTTAATTGTCAATTAGTATACTCGAATTATTGCAGATATCTGCTTAATCATAGACATCGTCTTCAGTATCTTCACAGAATCATCAAAATTCTTTTCCAAGACTTCTTCTGTGATGACCACAATCTCTGCCAGATCATCATTCTTCCGTTTCTGGATGAACTGTTCAATGCTGACTCCGTTATTACCAAATACACTAGTAACTGCCGCCAGTACTCCCGGTCTGTCTTCTACTTTAATTCTCATAAAATATTTGCTGATAATATTTTCTCTGTTTTTCATAGGAATCTGCTTATAACAGGTACAGCCGATTCGTCCGGTGCAGCCAAAGTGCATATTCTTAATCACATCAAAAATATCTCCTACCACTGCACTGGCTGTCGGCAGTTCTCCGGCACCACGTCCATAAAACATCGTATCGCCTACCGCATCTCCCTTTACAAATACTGCATTAAAGGAATCATTCACAGAAGCAAGCGGATGTCTGCTGTCGATCAGCATCGGATAAACGCCTACCTCAATACCATCCTCTGTATTACGGGCTCTTCCCAGAAGCTTGATCCGGCATCCCACTTCCTTTGCATAGCGGATATCCCGTGCTGTAATCTTGGTAATGCCTTCTGTATAGACATCTTTGAATGTGACTCTGGAATGAAAACCGATAGAAGCCAGAATCGCCATTTTTCTTCCTGCATCCAGACCTTCTACATCGGCAGTAGGATCTGCCTCTGCATAGCCCAGATCAGTTGCCAGCTGAAGTGCTTCCTGGAACTCCATGCCTTCTTCTGCCATCTTGGTTAAAATAAAATTGGTCGTTCCATTTACAATACCAACGATCTCTTCAATGTAATTGCCTTGAAGTGCCTGCTTCAGCGGCTGGATGATTGGGATACCGCCAGCTACGGCAGCCTCAAATAAGAAGTCCTTATTTGCATCTTTTGCTGCATCCATCAGTGCATGGCCATCTGCTGCAATCAAATCCTTATTGGCGGTCACCACATTCTTTCCTGCATGCAGCGCATCCAGAATATAAGTACGAGCCGGTTCCATGCCACCCATGACTTCCACGATAATATCAATGGTATCATCAGAAATAATATCTTCCCAGTTATTCGTCAAAACAGATGGATCATCCACTCTGGAAGCCGCACGTTCCAGATTCCTCACCAGCACACGGCGAACCTCTACTTCAACTCCCAGCTTTGGCAGCATCTCCGGCTGCTGCTTCTTTAGCACCTTGTATACACCAGTTCCTACGGTGCCCAGGCCAAGTATTGCGATCTGTATCTTATTATCTTTCATGATTCCTCCTGTAAAATCCATTCGGTTAGTCTGTTATTCAGCTTAAAACAGAATCCGAAGCCTGTCAATAGCAGACTCCGGATTTCTTTTCGCCCTTTCTTACTTTTCTTTTTTCTTTTTTGCTTTTCCCAAGTATGCCGCTTTGATCTCTTCATTTGCTGCCAGTTCTTTTCCAGGTCCGGACATGGTAATTCGTCCTGTCTCCATAACGTAACCCAAATGAGCTGCATTTAATGCCATATTAGCATTCTGCTCAACCAGCAGTATTGTCACACCCTGTTTATTAATCTCTCGAATAATATCAAACACGCCCTGTACAATAATCGGCGCAAGGCCAAGGGATGGCTCATCCATCATGATCAGCTTTGGTTTACACATCAGCGCACGGGCAATGGCAAGCATCTGCTGTTCGCCTCCTGATAAGGTTCCGGCTGCCTGCCAGCTTCTTTCTTTCAGTCTCGGGAACAAATCATAAACCCAGTTCAAATCCTCTTCGATGTTGTCCTTTCGCATATAGGCTCCCATCTTCAGATTCTCCAGAACAGACAGGTTTACAAAGACACGGCGGCCTTCCGGTACCAGAGTGATTCCCTTTGTTACGATCGTCTCTGTTCCCATACCGATCAGATCCATATCCTGAAACTTAATACTTCCTGCTTTTGGCTTCTCCAGTCCTACAATCGAACGTAAAGTAGAGCTTTTTCCTGCACCGTTTGATCCAATCAGTGTAACAATCTGGCCTTCCGGCACATCAAAACTAATACCCCTTACCGCTTCAATTCCACCATATGCCACTTTCAGATCTTTTACTTCTAATATATTACTCATCTTCCTGTACCCCCAGATATGCACTGATAACCTTCGGATCATTCTGGATGACTTCCGGTGTTCCCTGAGCAATCAACTTACCAAAATCCAGTACATAGATACGGTCTGAGATGCTCATGACTAATTCCATATGATGTTCAATGACCAATACGGTCAGGTGAAATTCATTTTTGATCTTTAAGATAAATTCACTAAGCTCATCTGTTTCCTGCGGATTCATACCGGCAGCCGGTTCATCCAGAAGAAGGAGTTCCGGCTCTGTAGCCAGCGCACGGGCAATCTCCAGACGTCTCTGTTTTCCATAAGGAAGAGAACTTGCGATCTCATCCTTTTCATTTTCCAGCCCTACCATTCTCAGCAATTCCAGTGTCTTTTTCCGATTTTCCTGCTCTTCTTTTTTATTCAGGCAGAAAGTCGCTGAAAAAACATTTGCCTTAGAACGCATATGTCTGGCTATCAATACATTGTCAAATACAGTCAGACTCTTAAACAGTCGAATATTCTGGAAAGTACGGGCAATGCCCAGATTAGTAATCTGATCCGGTGTCTTTACGATAGTCTTATCATATCTGCCATCATTTTCGCCCAGATAGTTTTTCACCATCTTTCCCTGGGGATGGTTCTCCAGCATAACCTCGCCTTTGAACGAAATCTTTCCATTGGTCGGTGCATACACACCGGTGATCATATTAAATGCAGTGGTCTTTCCGGCACCATTTGGTCCGATCAATGCAACGATTTCGCCTCTGTTTACATCCAGTGACAGGTTATTTACTGCAACCACACCACCAAACTGCATGGTCATATTTTCTACATGAAGTACATTTTCAGCCATTATGATTCACCTCCTGCAGAAATTTTTTTCTTTTTTCGTTTAAAGAGTCCAAACAAACCGTTCCAGGAAAACTCATTCGTTCCCATAATACCACGTCTCCAAAACAGTACCACTACCATCAGAAGAATTGAATACACCACCATACGGAAACCTGGGTGGAACAACGGAATATGTACACCTGCAATCTTAAAGGTATCATCATCGAGGAAACGGAGCCATTCCTGTCCACCGTTAATCAGGAAAGAACCAATAACAGAACCGGTCACACTTCCGATACCACCAAGTACTACGATCAGCAGAATATTATAAGTCAGCATAACCTGGAATGTCTTCGTATCAATTGATCTCATATAGATTGCCAGCATGCCGCCTGCGATTCCTGTAAAGAAAGAAGAAATCACAAAGGACAGTTCTTTATGATGAAACAGGTTGATTCCCATAGCTTCTGCTGCAATATCATCTTCTCTGATCGCCTTAAATGCACGGCCATAAGAGGAATTGATCAGAAGCACCATAATTCCGATGCAAATAACGGCCAGTGCTACCGGCTGGAAAATATTCTTAAATCCAGGAATATTGTTCAGACCATAAGATCCATTGGTGATCTGATCCATCATTGGAGCTGCCAGAAAGGCACGGATAATTTCCGCAAAGCCGAGGGTAGCGATGGCAAGATAATCACTTTTCAGTCTCAGGATTGGGATACCAATCAAAGCTGCCGCTGCTGCTGCAAACAGTCCACCAATCAGCAATGCTACTACCATCGGCGCATGCAGATCATGCAGCCATCCGACAATTCCATTCATATAGTACACACTGTCACGCATCTCTACCGGGATAGTGAGAATCGCTGTCACATAGGCTCCGATCGCCATAAATCCAGCCTGTCCCAGAGAGAACAGTCCGGTAAATCCATTTAACAGGTTCATGGCCACCGCAACAACAGCATAAATTACAGAACGCTCAATGATCGAGATCGCATAAGAATGAGATGATGTATCTGACTGAAAGAAACATAACAGTCCAACTACCAGTGCGACCAGCAAAATATTTAATATGGTATTTCTTGTTTTCTTATTCATATGATCACACCCCTCTATACCTTATCTGTTGCAGCCTCACCGAATAATCCGGTCGGGCGTACAAGCAAAATAATAATCAGCAGTAAGAAGGTGAATGCATCTGAGAATGTGGAGTATCCCAAAGCAACCAGGAATGTTTCACAGATACCTATAATAAATCCACCGATTACTGCACCGGGAATGGAGCCGATTCCACCTAATACAGCGGCTACGAAGCACTTCAGTCCAGGAAGTGATCCTGAATATGGATATACCGTCATACGGTCAGTAAAATACAAAATCGCACCGATACCTGCCAGGAGACATCCAATGATAAATGTCATGGAAATCGTATTATCTACCTTGATTCCCATCAGTCTGGATGCTTCGGTATCCTTAGACACTGCTCTCATCGCCATACCAATCTTGGTATGATTGATCAGCTGCATTAACAAAACTACCAATACTACTGTTAGAACTGGTGTCAGCAAAGTAACCAGTGATGTAGTAATTCCTCCAAAAGTCAGGATCTTTTTCAGAAATGGAATCTCCGGATATGCTTTCGGAATAGCAGTAAATAAATAAGTAGCCAAATTCTCCAGCAGATAGCTGACACCAATTGCAGATATCATAATCGACATGCGCGGTGCACTTCTCAGTGGTTTATAAGCTGCTTTTTCAATGACTACTCCCAGAATTACCGTTCCGATCAATGCAACCGGAATAGCAATAAACCATGGAAAAGATGCCATTGCAAAAATCATAAAATAACCGGATATCATGAAAATATCACCATGCGCAAAGTTGATCAATCGCAGGATACCATATACCATTGTATACCCGATGGCGATCAGTGCATAGGCTCCTCCAAGGGAAATACCGGTGAGTAAATGCTGTGCAAACGTCGTAGCACTCATATTTGTTGCCTCCTAACATACAAAAGACGGGGCGAAGCATCTTTGTTTCGCCCCCTTCTTTCATTTTCTTTTATTTTCCAATTTATTCTGCTGTAACAGTTTTCAGGAATTTGAATGCACCATTTTCTACGATATCAATGTATGCAGTATCTTTTTCTGCATCACCATTTGCATCAAAGCTGATCTTACCTGTTACACCTTCTGTCTGAAGTGCTGCCAGTGCATCCTTGATTGCTTCTCCATCCAGTGAATTTGCAGATTCGATTGCATCCAACATTACATTGTAAGCATCGTACATCAGTGCACAGTTACCAACAATCGCATCGTCTCCACCATTCTTTTCAATACGGGAATCGTCTGCATTTAACCATTCTTTATAACCATTTACGAAATCTACTGTAATCTGGCTGGAAGTATCTGCTTCATCAAAGAATGTAGAGCAAACAACACCTTCCGCATTTTCCGCACCGGCATTTTCGATAATGGTTGAGTTATACCAGGTATCTCCTGCCATGAATGGAAGGTCTACACCAAGCTCTTTTGCCTGTTTCAGAAGCAGTGGCGCTGTAGTAATGGAGGATGGTGCGAATACCGCTTCTGCTCCAGATGCCTTTACCTCTGTCAGGATTGCCTTGAAATCAGACTGGTTTGTCTGGAACTGCTGTTCTGTTACGATTTCTCCGCCAAGTTCTGTGAACTTCTTGTTAAAGAATCCTGCCTGTCCCATGGAGTAATCATCACCGATCTGGTCAATCAGTGCTACCTTTGTGTATCCTTCATCCCATGCGTACTGTGCAAGAACACTACCCTGGAATGGATCCAAGAAACATACACGGAAATAATAATCACATGCACTGGTTACCTGTGGATTCGTACAGGAAGCACCGATTGCCGGAACCTTTGCTTCTGCAAATGTCGGTCCTGCTGCAATAGCACATCCTGAGCCATATGTACCAAGTACACCAGTTACCCCATCAGATACCAGCTTCTGTGCTGCAGTAACAGCTTCTGTCTTATCCGACTTATTATCTACCTTGTCAAGTTCTACTGTATACTCTACGCCATCTACAGTAACGGTTGGTCTTACTTCATTAGCATAATCAGCTGCCTGAGCTTCCTGTGTACCGCCACCACCATTCTCTCCTGTCAGTGGCTCAAAGATACCAATCTTGATTACGTTATCATCGGCTGCTGCCTGAGACACCATCATCATTGCCATTGAAATTGCTGCGACTGCTGTGAAAGCTTTTCTTTTCATAATTTTTCCCTTCCTTTTCCACCTGCCACCTTCAGGTCTATGAGTACGCCCTGAACATCATTGCAGGGTTGTGCTTTCTTGACGGACATTTGTTTGTTCATCAAGTACATGTTTGCATTATAGCATCCTGCTTTTGGAATTGCAAGCAAAAATAAGTTTTTGTTTTAAAAATTATTATGATCATTTTGATTTGTTTTGTGAATTGTTTCAAGTTCAAGCCTTTACACAGCCTGACAGTGTTTCCTGGTCCGTAACAAAAAGGAACCGCACAGAGGATCTCATAATCTCCCATACGGTTCCTATCTTTTTTCTACATTTTACACGGAATGAGTTATATTTCAGGCTGCTGCCTGCTTTTTCGCTCCCAGTCTCTGAAGCAGAATCACACCGCCTACCATCACAAAACCGATCACATCTGTCATGGTTCCAGGAATCAGCAGAGTAATACCACCTACTACAATGAGTGCTCTCATCAGTGGATTCATCTTTTTGTATACGAACCCACTAAGACCTGCTGCCACACCAAAAATACCGATCAGCGAAGTAATGACAATCATCACTACCTCAGCCGGGCCTGCATCAATCAGAAGCATAGCAGGACTCAGTGCACAGATATAAGGCACGATAAATCCGGCAATCGCCAGTCTGGTGGCCGTAAAGGCTGTCTTCATCGGCGAGGACTTGGCTATAGCACTTCCTGCATAAGCTGCCAGGGCTACCGGTGGTGTAATGTCTGCAACGATACCAAAGTAAAATACGAAGAAATGTGCTGAAATTACCGGAATACCGATCTCAGGGCTTACCAGAATCGGTGCACAGGTAGCTGCCATAATACAGTATGTCGCTGTAGTAGGTACACCCATACCAAGCACGATACAGCAAAGCATCGTCAGTACCAGTGCGATCATGGCATGTCCGTTGGCAACGGATACGATCGCCGTGATCATCTTAGATGCCAGACCTGTGGATGTTACACAGCCTGCCACAATACCTGCCATCGCGCAGGCAACCGCTACAGAAATAGTTCCCTTTGCGCCAGATTCCAGTGCATCAATGATCTTCGTAAATGTAATGCGGTCATCTTTGTTAAAAAGACCAACCAAAATGGTTGCTACAATCGCAACAGATGCAGAGAACTGCATAGATCTGGTATTGGTAGATACCAGCACTACCAGCAGTACCAGCGGGAATAACAGATAGATCTTACGGATCAAAACGCTGAACTTCGGCAGCTGATCTTTTGGAATACCTTTTAAGCCCAGCTTCTTTGCTTCCAGATGTACTGCGATATAAATACCTACAAAGTACAGAATAGCCGGCAATAAGGCACGATATGCGACTTCTGCATAGCTGACGCCCATATACTCTGCCATCAGGAATGCAGCCGCACCCATGATTGGCGGCATAATCTGTCCACCGGTAGATGCAGCTGCTTCTACTGCTCCGGCAAACTCACTCTGATATCCCGTCTTCTTCATCATCGGAATCGTCACGGAACCGGTGGTTACGGTGTTACCAACAGAAGAACCAGATACCATACCACACAGACCAGAAGAGATAACCGCAACTTTTGCAGGGCCTCCTGCTGTAGCTCCTGCTATGGAATTGGCCAGATCAATGAAAAAGGTGGAAATACCCGTCCGTTCCAGAAAAGCCCCAAAGATCAGGAACACCACAATATACTTGGCGCACACATCAATCGGAGTATTCATAATACCGGATGTGGCATAAAACTGGTCATAAATTACCTTGGTAGGATCTACGGTTACAAAGGTATACACCAGCAGAATACCTACCACAATCAGAATCGGCACGCCAACACTTCGGCGGCACAGTTCCATCATAGCCAAAATGGACAGGCACGCAATCACCAGCAGGAACATATCTCCTCTGATAAACTTGGGCCGCAGATTTGCCAGTTCTGCTCCATGAATAGATGCATAGAAGAATCCAAATGCGCCTACTGCCATGATCAGGATATCATACCATGGCATATGGTTGACCTTCTGAGTTCCCTTTTTCGCCGGGAAATTCAAATATCCTATCACCAGAATCATCCCAAGGAAATTCATCAGACGAATCTGTCTCATAGCTGTACTGAACAGTGTCACATAGATACTATACAGTGAGAAGAATACCATAAGCCAGCGGATGACCAGCTTCGGCTTTCCCTCCCAGATACGGGTGTTGGATTCTCTGTCATATTTTTTTAATACTTCATCCACATCTGCCGCAGACCCCACTTCTACATTTGCTGCAGATGATTTTTTTTCCATATCACTCATATGGTTTTCCTCCTTCCTTATCTTAAAAAGGCTGAGACAGGTAGTACAGCCTGTCTCAGCCTGCTGCTCATTTTTGTATTCACTGATTGTCCAAGTCGAACATCAATGCTTATTCTGTCTCTACAGTAAGTCCCTTTTCTTCAAAGTACTTTGCAGCTCCTGCGTGATAAGGTACAGAAGTAATGGATGCTGCATAGTCCAGATCCAGCTCTGCGCCCTTTGCATGTGCAGTCTCGATCGCATCTGTGTTCTCAAATACTGCAGATACAAAGTTGTAGATATCATCTTCTGCTACATCATTACTTGCAATCACAACAGCACCAACCGCTACTGTCTTCACGTCTTCATCCAGTCCGTAAGTATCCGCAGAAATGGTGTTCTCTGTGTAGTATGGGCACTCTTCCAGAAGAGTCTTCATATGTTCATCATCAATGCTTACCAGATATACATCTTTAGCTGTACCAAGGTCTGTTACTGCTGTGGTAGGCGCACCTGCTGTGATGAATGCTGCATCGATCTTGCCATCTTTTAAGCTGTCAGCAGAATCTGCGAAAGATTCATATGTAGGGTTGATGTCTTCTTCTGTCAGCCCATATGCATTCAGGAGATCGATTGCGTTGAAATATACACCCGAACCGGAAGCACCGATAGAAACATTCTTGCCCTTCAAATCTGCAACGGTCTTGATATCAGGATTCGTGGTAATGATCTGTACCTGTTCCTGATACAGTGCTGCTACGGTTGAAAAAGAATCAATTGGATCACCCTCGAAAAGATTGATTCCATCATGGGCATATGCCATAACATCACTCTGGCAGAATGCAATATCTGCATCTCCTGCATCTACCTGGTCTACGTTATCTGCTGAACCATTGGATTCTACAGCTGTGACCTTGGTGTCTGTATCGGAGCTAACTTCTCCAGCCAGTACACTACCGAATGCATAATAAGTTCCTGAAGATCCGCCTGTAGCAAATGTCAGATCACCTGCTGCGGAAACGCCTGTAGCAGGTAATGCTGCTAACATAGCTGCTGCTGCTAAAACTGTAAGTTTCTTCATTATAACTTCCTCTCTTTCATAAACCTTTTTTCCCATTTTATCAAAAAGTGAAACATCATGCAATACTTTAGCACATCATTTTGTGAACGAAATTTTTCATAGGGGAAATATAGATTATACCAAAAGGGAAAACCTTTTCTGTCCATATGCTTTTTTGCAAATCTCTCTTTCGCTTTTCAAGATGGCGAATCGGGCTGTGATACCTGGTGCCTGACCACGGATTTCACTTATATTTTCTTTTCCAGGGTTGATTTTGATCGGAATAGCCTACACATGACCGCGGATTTCACTTGTTTCTTCTTTTCCGGGGTCGCATTCGGGGTGCTTTCTTGGCATCTGGTCACGAATTTCGCTTGTTTCTTTTTCTCCACGGTCGAATTGCACTTGGATTCATTTATATCATCCCATTTTCTCTAAGATAATCCAAAAAGCCTTCGCAGCCTTCCAGCACGTCTCTATAAGTCTCATCAAAATTGCCCGTATACCATGGATCTGCAATATCCCGTCCTGATCCGGCAAAGGTAAGGAACTTATAGATCTTTCCCTCTGGATCTCCTTTTAACATTCTGTTCAGATTCCGAATATTCGCCGTATCCATGCCAATGATATAATCAAACCTATCATAATCCGCCCATGTAATCTGCCGGGCTCTGTGAGGCACCAAAGGAATACCGACTTCTCTTAACTTGTTTACTGTACCACGGTGAGGCGGATTACCGATCTCCTCCGTACTGGTCGCCGCACTGTCGATCAGAAACTGATCGGCAAGGCCAAGACTACTCACCATATGGGTGAAAACACTTTCTGCTAAAGTTGACCTGCAGATATTGCCGTGGCAGATGAAAAGTACTTTAATCATATATCTAAAACTCCTTGAAAATGCTGATTTTCCTTGATTTTACGCCACTTTTCGGCATTTCTACGACAGAGGCTTAACAACCATAATTTGGTATAACTATGCTTATTTTGGCTTGTTTTTGCCATCATTTGTCGTAAATTCTGTCGTAAATTCAAAAGATTTACGACACGCACCTTTTACGGTGCGTTGTCGATTTCTTAGAAGCTGTACCTACTACTTTCTGCATTTCTTCCTCTGCATCATCGTAATTCAGATGGGTGTAAACATTCAACGTTACGCTGATGTCACTATGACCCATAATATATTGAAGCGTCTTCGGATTCATTCCGGACTTCGCCATATTAGAACAGAAAGTATGCCTACAAACATGAGGAGTAACTTTCGGCATCTGTACTCTGTAAATCTTGTTGTACTTCTCACGGATATGCTGAAAATATTTCTCCCAGTGAAGTGCCACCATCGGTCTGCCGTTCTTATCCAGAAACAGGAATCCACTGTATCCATCTACCATAGGCTCAACCTTTGGATTCTTTCTGTTGGCAAGGATACGCTGAAACGCTTCCTTCACTTCCGGTGTCATCGGCACCATGCGCTCGCCGCTTTCTGTCTTGGTATCTTCAATGATATATTTCATATCTCTGGTTCTCTGAAGCTGATGATCCACGATGATTCTACTGTTTTCAAAATCAAGGTTTTTCTTCGTCAGTCCTACAAATTCAGAGATACGAAGCCCTGTCTTAAACAGGATATAGATACCATCATAGTACTTACAGAAATGCTTATCGTTCTTTACAAACGCTAAGAAATCTCTTTCCTGCTGTCGTGTGATAGCTTCCCTTGTGACACTATCGTTCACAACAACGGTGTTCAGCTGAAACTCAAACGGATTCTTTACCAGCAAATCATCATCCACCGCCATCTGAAAGGCAGGTCTTACCACCCCACGGATTGTGTGGATAGAACTGTAACCTCTCCCATCAATCTGCTGCATCTTAATCAACCATTCCTTAGCATCGGATACCTTAATCTTGTCAATGCGCTTCTGCCCAAAGGCTTCTTTCTTAATTACATTGACCACAAAGTTATAATTCGCCCTTGTGTTATGACGGACACCGGTTTTCTGGGAAATATATTTTTCCACCAGTTCCAGAACTGTGAAATTACCACCATCCGGTGTGATGTTGCTGTTTAAATCCTTTTGAATTTGCTTAATCTTTTCTCGCAGGGAAATATCATCACGTTTTCCTGCCGGAACTCGGTCAGTCGGAGTCAGTTTCCAACTATACACCGTCTTTCTCTTGCCCCATGCATCATGATACTTATATTCATATTTCCCGTCTTTGCGCTGGCTCTCTCCATTAAATAACTTGCGACCTTTATTGTCTCGTCTTACTTCTGACATTCAGTTCTCCTTTCTATCAACCTAACTGTCATAGAAAAGAGCCAAGCTATGATATAATATAATATCATAAACTTGGCTCTGAATCTATCGTGTATTTGCCGTTTTTATATGGCAGATAATTTCTCATCTACATATTGTTCAAACACCCTGCGCTTGATCTGAGGTCTTGACCCATTCCACAGAATGAACTCTGCATCCGGATTTTCGTCAATCAGCTTTCGAAGCTTTTTATCTCCGATGTGAAAATATTTTGCCGCTTCCTGCACACTCAGAGTGTACTTTCTCCAGACAGGAATATCATACTTATCTACGTTCTGATTCTGTTCATTCACCATAGGCACTTACCCCCTCTTTTTCCAAACAATCTCGTAGCCCAGCACATCTGCCAGTTCTACGGCTTCTTTATAGCGCAGCGTTTCTCGATGGAGTTTCCCCGACAGGTTGGAAATGCTCCTGCTCCATCCATACTGCTGTTCCAATTTACCAAGCACATCCTGCATGGTCACTCCCTCGCACACAAGATGTGATTTCACTTCATTTCGTACATTCATTTTCGCTTACCTCCATAAAAAAGCCTTGCAAAAGGAAATGACAACGAAGTTCGACAACCGACCTTAACAAACTATCAAATTCCAATACAAAGCTCTGCTACTTTAATTCTATTCTTTTTATAATTATAGGTTGTTTTGGTTGTCAGAGTAGAAAATCCTTTGAAAAATAAGGATTTTTCCAGACAACCAAATCGACAACCCGATGACATTTTAACTGACAATTTACTCTGTATTTCCAAAAGGTAGCTCCATCTGTTTGGCTTCTTCCTCCGTCAGTTCTACAAAACCATCAAAATTATTCGTTCCAGTTGTCACAGGCTGGTTGTCACGCTCCCAACCTTTCTGTCTGCCATATCCAGCAAAATGCCTTGGATTCGTAAACTGCTTCCATCCCACAATGGAATTATTCATAATATCGTTGATTTCACGAATTTCCCATTGCTTCGGCTCATCAAATGGATGATTTAAGGCTTCCTTATAAAGCATCTTGGAACAAACCATATTTCCCTTATAGCTATCCAAGAATCCCTGAATCATGCCTGCTTTTGTATCTTCCGGCATGAACTGCTTCTGAAATTCTTTCAGATATTCTTCCATTTCCTTTGAAAGGGAAAGCTGATACTTTTTGCTTCGATAAATCACCATAGCTTCTGCCCACATCTGCTCGATATAGGCTCTGGATGCCTTTTCGTCTTCCATAATGTGTACCTCTGCCTTTTCCGGATAAACCATAATAGGAAGAAATCTGCGATTTCCGGTGCGGTCAAGGGGCAGAAAATCCAATGTATTGGAAGAGCCGCCGAACACGCACTGGCGAAGCCTGTCATCCGGCTGCTTATCATAAGGAATTTTATAAGTTTCCTTTTGACGGCTGAGGAACGATTTAATATCCTCAATGCTTTTTGCATTAGCTGTGGCAATCATCTCCGACATTTCCACAATCCAATGCCCTTGCATTTTACGGAACACATTGTCATCCTCCAGCTTTTTTAAGTCATCTGTAAACCACTCATCTTTTATTGCAAGAAAACGAAAGAATGTGGACTTACCTGCACCTTGCCCTCCCACAAGACACAACATCATTTCAAATTTGCATCCAGGGCGAAAGCTTCTGTGAATGGCACCCAGCATAAACAACTGCATCGCTGTACTGGTATATTCGTTCTTTTCCACTCCAAGAAAATGTGGCAAGGCATTTTCGATACGCTTCTTTCCGTCCCACACTAAACTTTTCAATTTTTCCTGAATCGGATGATACTTATTTTTATCAGCAATTATCGAAATCGCTCTCGAAATTTTTGCTTCCACACTAAGTCCATAATTTTCTTCCAAATATAACATCAGATAGTTTACATCTGTTTCATTCATCACTGGACTTCGCTTATGCCACCATAGCGTTTTCACAATATCCGTTTTTTCCGTGAACAGATTGTAGCGGATACTTTGATGAAGCACTTCGTCCAGACGAAATACGGTAAGACAGTTTTTGATGCTGTTCTTCACACCGCCATTCTCCGTTCGGTCTAAGCGCTCCCTGACCTCGGCAGGACTGCACGGCTTTTCCATATCACTGGCTGCTTCCAATACTTGTTTCTGCTTCTCGGCAGGTAAATTTTGAAATTCGTTGTTCAAGCAATGTCACCTCCTTCCCGTATTCCATTACAAGCAATGCTTTTTCCTCTATTTCTCCAAACACCAGAATATCCAAGAGATATTCCAGATGTGATTTTTTCTGCAAGGCTTCCACAAACAGCGGATGCCATGTTTCATCTTCCATGTTGGGAGCGTAATCCATTTCCCATTTTCTCAGAAGATGGTAGTAGTCTGACAGAACCCGAAAGCAACGCTGTTCGGCTTCTGCATAGATCTGTGCATCTGATTTTTTGTGTACCACTTTCTTCGGCTTTGCTTTTACAGGCTTACTATCATAAGAAATCCCAAAGTCTGAAGCTATCTTTTGTGCTGCTTCCAGACTTGAGATACCATAAAGCCTTGATACAAAATCAATTACATCGCCATCAGCTCCACACCCGAAACAATGAAAACGCTTATCCACTTTCATGCTCGGAATTCTATCATTGTGAAAAGGGCAGGATGCCATATTATTTCTGCGGACTTTCACTCCATATATTTCCGCAGCCTGTCTGGTTGTGACAGACTGCTTGACTGCATCAAACACATTCATGGCATATTCCTCTCCATAGAAAAAGCACCTGACATTTCCGAAGAAAATGACAAGTGCCTGTTAGCGTTCCATATTTTTTTGTTTGATTTTCTTATCCGAATCCCCATCCTTTTTCACAAGTTCTTTATTACGCTGCAATTTTGCAAGCAGCGATTCTTTTGCTTTTTCCTTTACCACAGTCTTGTTCTTTTCTTTGACTGTCGGCAGCTTCAATGCGGTCAAAACTTTATTCAGCAGCTTGTCCGCCGTTTTCTTCATTTTGTTTTGCAGGGCATCCAGAGATTTACTGATGGCAGATTTTTTATCAGCCGAAACATTGCTTTCTTCCGTGATCCACTTCTGATAATTCGCCACAACCTCCAAGTCCTGTTTCTGGGTTTCAGCAAAAACTGTTTCCGCAATTACTTCACATGCTTTCTCATAAGCGGTATCTGCAATTTCTTCCACCAGAGATTCTGCATCCCCCAGCTTCATTGTGATTTCTGAAAGTGCCTGTTCTTTTTCTGCCATGACCTGTTTCTGCTTTTCGATGATAAAATCATTTTTCTCCATATAGGCTTTTCCACCGTAGATTGGCTCACGATCCAGATGCAAACCATAGCGTTCACAAATCTCAAACAACATTTCTCTGCACATAGCATCAAAAGTCTGCTTGCGATTGTTGTGTCTGCCTTTCGGCTTGCTCGGATCAGGAAGCGGTATTCCCAATTCCTCCAATGCCTTTTCCTGTTGGGGGCAAAGCTCACCGTATTGATTTTTGCAATCGAACACATGACGTTCCTGAATGTGGGGCGTCCCCTCATCCAGATGCAATGCCCAGTTCAGAATGTGAACATGAGTACCAAATCTGCTTTCCATTTCTCCAAAGAAATCATTTGCAATCTGCAACAAAATTTCCGGCGGTACAGATTCTTCTACTGTGCCAATCTGGTAAATGGTTTCTTCCGGACAGGTCTTTTTATTTTTCAGCAAATCCTCCACAGTTCTGTTCCTCTCCGGGTGTCGATTCTTTATATTTCTCTCGTTCTGAAAGTAGATAAAATCACTATATTGAGATGTGTAATACATCTGCTCAACTTTCTCAAAAGAAAAATCCTGTTCGGCATCTGCATTACGGTTATCGGAAGTTGTGATTCCACGATAACAATCCCAATAAATATTTCTTTTGGCTCGCTCCACATCAATGTGTTCGCTGTTTTCCAAATCAAACCTACGGTCATTATGCTTTGGATTATAGGCACCATTTTTACCGAAACGACCATTGTGTCGTGTCAACCTCAAAGGCTTTTCCTCCATTTCTTTTTGAGTGTTGTCAAGGAAATCGAAGCAGCTTTTGCTGCTGTCCTGCTTCATTTATGCGCAGGTAATACCCAGTACTAAGTGGCGAAACGCCACTGACTGGGCAAGGCTGCCGCCCTTGACCCGCACAGGGATATTGCATTCCCTGTACCCATGCACAAAGGGCTGCGCCCTCTGTACTCCTGCCGGACAATCTGTTTCAAACCACTGGCCAGTTAGCTCTCACAGCTTCTCCGTTTTCTAAGAACGCTCCACTGGAGCCTTCTTAAAAAATTTCAGGTGATGACTGTTCACCTATATCGTGAACCATCAGCACCTGCTCTCGTATGTCGGTACCTGCATACTCGATTTGTAAATTGCCATGGCAATTTATCTTTGCAAATGAGCAAAACAAAAGTAATTCTATTCCATGTGAATTACCTTTGCTTCAATCATTTGCAGTTCAAAACGCCAGTCCCAGGACTGGCATTTTGATTGCAAACATCACATCACGAAACCTTATGCAGAAACCTGTTCTGCATGATTTTTGTCGCTGCTGATGCCGTACTTTTTCCCAAGAGCCTGGGCAGCTCTTCGTCTTTCCTCACTGTATGGAGGAAGTAGACGAACGGAAACTCTGGACTTCTCCAAAACGTAAGTTACGCTTCCCTCCGCAGTCCATCTGACCAACTTTGCAATCTCCGGATATTTTTTAGAATACTCCGCCAGCCTGCGCTTCAAAGAAGCATTGAATGTATAAATGCTGACAGTCTCTTCACCCTCGCTGGTCAAAATAATCGTTTCTTTTTCGTACTTAGATAATCTCATTAAAACTTCTCCTTTGCATTGTTTTTGCTTTGCCGTTCTACCCTCGATGTTTCCTTGGAGGCATATCCCCTGTTCGGTGCTGTCCAGTCTCCCTTACGAAAGCGCTCCCATTTCGATCATGGCGGTTTATCTCATCTCGGACGGTCATTCAATTTTTCGTTCTCCTCTGAACTGGGTACATCATACACCGAAAAATCGAAAATCCCGTTTTATTTCCACTATCGAAAATCAACGCAAAAATACCCCATTTTTTCCGATTGGAAAAAGCGGGGCAAGTTGTCACTTTATGCAGTTTATGATAGAATATCTGCGTCAGGAGGTGACCTATGAAAGCCCAATTATCGACACAGGAAAAATTATGGGATTTAAGAAAAGAACATGATTATAAGCAGGAATTTGTTGCGAAAGCAATCAACGTCTCCACCGCAACAATCAGCAAATATGAAAATAAAGATAACAAAGAGTTCAATCTCGCCATCCTTTCACGACTTGCAAAGTTTTATGATGTTTCTCTGGAATGGCTCGCAGGAACTACCGAAGTCAGGGAAGAATCTCAAACCGATATTGACGAATTGATGCTGGATGACGAAACCATTGAACTTTTGAAAAGCGGCCGCTTCAACAACAGGCTTTTATGTGAAATCATCAAACATCCAGATTTTATAAAATTGATGACCGATACTGAAATCTATGTTGACGGTATCGCTACCATGCAGATTAAAAATATGAATGACTGGCTGGATGCTGTCCGCCTGCAAATCATTCAACAGAAAAATCCCGATGCCAATGATCTGTACTTAAAAGTTTTGGAAAGTTCACATATTCAAGAGGAAGAATATTTCTTCCATACTATTCACAGCGATTGGGATAATATCGTACGCACCATCCGTGAAAGACACCAGTTCGAAGCAGAATCTGCTCCCATTGAAAGACCGATGTCCAATGATAAAAAGGTACAGCGTTTCTTGCAAACTTTAAAATTCAAGAGCAATCCTATCGAAGAATTCTGGCGTTTCTTCTGCGATGAAATGCAAATTCCATTTGACCATCTTTCTGTAGATGAACATAAAACTATGAAAGATGTATTCAAGCGTTCCAAGCTGCTAAAGGCTCTGCCAAATCGTAAAAAGGGAAAATAAACAGGAGACAATATTATGCCTAAACTTTTAATTGTAGAAGATGATGTGGATATAGTAGAAAATCTTTCCATGCTATTGGAAGATGAAGGATATTCTGTTTGCCATGCACTGGATATGAAAAGTGCTTTGAATAAACTGCATACAGAAAACATTGATCTTGTACTTCTTGATATTACTCTGCCCGATGGGAATGGGTACTCAATCTGTACTGCCGTTAAACGTGCAACAAATGCACCGGTTATTTTTCTTACTGCGATGACAGATGAATCCAGTATCATTACAGGTTTTCAGCTTGGTGCAGACGATTACATTACAAAACCATTTAAACCGATGGAACTGATTTATCGTGTGCGGAACGCTTTGCGTAAGAGCGGAAAAGCACCTTCGGTCTTTCAGGTTCAAGATTTACATATCGATGCCACCAAGGGTATTGTGATGAAAGCTGGAACTGAAATAATTCTCTCTGCTTTGGAATACAGATTGCTTCTGGTGTTTCTTAATCATTTTGGTGAAACGCTTTCTCGTCGAGAATTGTTACATGAAATATGGGATGTTACTGGTGCAGGTGACTATGTCAATGATAATACTTTGACTGTGTACATCAAACGACTTCGTGACAAGATAGAGTCAGATCCTGCCAACCCCGTAATCTTAAAAACCGTTCGTGGTCTTGGATATAAAGTGGGTGATTGATATGAATTTATTCAGAAATAAAGAAATTAAGGTATTTCTTTTCATCTACCTGCTTCTTTCCATCGCTGCATCTGCTGTCGCATCATTAATAAGTGTTTGGTCGGTGGTTTTAGTAGTCGTTATATGCGTGATAAGTGCTTTGCTTTTTATTCTATTTACAAGAAAACGCTATCAAGCCATTTCAGACTTAAGTGCACAAGTTGACAGCATTTTGCATGGAGAATACAACATCAATCTTATTCCCGATGAAGAAGGAGAACTTGCAGTTCTTTGTAGTGAATTAAGCAAAATGACTTTGCGTATGAGAGATCAGGCTGATCGGTTAGAAAAAGATAAACGATACCTGAGTGATTCACTTGCGGATATTTCGCATCAGTTACGTACACCGCTTACATCTATTCGTATGATTGTGTCCAGGCTTGCAGATGATGAGCAAAGTATCGAACAGCAGGAAAATATTAGAAAAGTTAATATCTTGTTAGAACGAACCGAATGGTTAATTTCCACGTTGTTAAAAATAGCGAGGTTAGAATCTGGTACGGTACAGTTTTCTGATGAATCCATTCTAATCGAAGCATTGATCAATGATATACTGGAACCGTTAGAAATACTTATAGATATAAAAGATATTAGCTTATCGTGCGACATAAAGAACAATGCAAGCTTTATTGGTGATCGCCTTTGGAGTACGGAAGCACTCGTAAATATATTAAAAAATTGCATTGAACATTGTCCTAATGGCGGAAAACTGGAAATATTCGCCACAGAAAATCCACTCTACACAGAAGTTATTATTTCAGATAATGGAACGGGTTTTGATGAAAAAGATATTCCTCATTTATTTGACCGTTTCTATCGTGGAAGTAATTCAGCAAAGGAAAGCGCAGGAATTGGTTTGAATCTGTCCAGAATGATAATTTCAAAGCAAAATGGAGTTATTACTGCTGCAAACAAAGCAAGTGGTGGGGCGCAGTTTACAATACGCATTTACAAGGGGGCTATATAGGCTCCCTTGCTGTTTTATTACAATATTGTAATGAAAAAGTCACGTGCTTGATTTTTGAAATTGCTATACTGTATCCTAAATAAATATATCAAAAAGGAGAATACTCATGGAGATATTAAAAGTAGAGAATCTTTGTAAAATCTATGGGAAAGGCAACAATCAAGTACAGGCTTTGAATGATGTATCATTCAGCGTTGAAAAGGGAGAATTTGTTGCAATCGTCGGACAGTCAGGTTCCGGCAAATCTACGCTGTTGCATTTGATTGGTGGCGTGGACAAACCCACCTCCGGACACATTTTTGTTGATGGACAGGATGTGTATAAAAAGAATAAAGAACAGTTAGCTATTTTCCGTCGCCGTCAAGTTGGACTGATTTATCAGTTCTACAATCTTATTCCTATCTTGAATGTGGTAGAGAATATGACGTTACCTCTGAAACTGGATGGGCAGAAAGTAAATGATGAACGTGTTAATGAACTGCTTGAGGTTCTTGGACTTGCAGACCGTAAAAAGCATTTGCCGAGTCAGCTTTCGGGCGGTCAGCAGCAGCGTGTATCTATCGGCAGAGCGCTTATCAACGCCCCTGCATTAGTGTTAGCCGATGAGCCTACCGGAAATCTTGATAGTAAGAGCAGTCAAGAGATTATGGAACTGCTGAAATACTCAAACAAAAAATACGGGCAAACATTGATCGTGATTACGCACGATGAAAATATTGCGTTGCAGGCGAATCGTATCATCAGAATTGCAGATGGTCAAATCGTTTCTGACGAGAAAACTCATTAAGGAGGGCTCGCTATGTGGAACGCTTATAGTGCCAGTTATATAAAAAATAATAAAACTGGCAACAGGTTTATTATGGTAATCTCCTTTTTGGCAGCTATGATGCTTAGCCTTGTGAGTGGTTTGTTCTACAATCTGTGGATAGATCAAGTTAATCAAACCATTGCCGAAAGTGGAACTTCGGAGGTAGCGTTTACCCCGGTGGTCATCGCATACATCGTAGTATTCACCATAGCCAGCCTTGCACTTGTTATGATGATCCACCACGCTTTTGCGGCGACTATGACAAATCGCATCCATCAGTTGGGCATTTTGCAAAGCATTGGTGCAACACCTCGACAAATCAAATCTACGCTTGTCAATGAAGTGGTGGTTTTGTCTTTGCCTGCCATTATTGTTGGAAGCATTATCGGTATTGGCTTATGTTGGGCAGTTATGAGCATTATTATCGGCTCAACTGCTAATTTGCGTGATTACACCTTGACCTTTACCTATCATCCCATTGTGTTTATTGGTTAACTCCAAGATACTGATGGTTGCGGGCAAGAATTTTTACTGTACGACCATCGGAATGATCATAAAGAATAAAGTTTTCCAACAAGTCGAAGAAGTTTTCCTTCTTACAGATACCGCGTAGCATTGTCTCTAAGGCTACATTGCCTTCATCTGCCTCAGACAAACGTTTCCATTCATGGAAGAATTCATACTTACTGCCAAGGGTGCCGACTTTTGCCTCCACGCCGTTTGACAACATCAGGAATGCATTGTAATGGAACAAATGCGGAATGGTATCCAAGTAGTCCGTATAGTTATCGTCATAGGCATTCTGTACATCCACTGTGTTCTTTTTCAGTTCAACAAACAAAAGTGGAATACCGTTTACGAAACCAACAATGTCTGTACGGCGTCGATAGTATTCGCCATGTATTTTTAATTCTTTTATAGCCAGGAAATGATTTCTACTCTGATCGGTCGGATTCTGAAAATCCACAATCTGCGCCTTCTTCTCCTCAGACTGACCATTTGGCTTCTTCATCGTTACTGGTATACCATCACGGATCAGGGCATACTTCTCCTCATTAATCTGCAAAAGAGAAGCCGTTGAGAGATAACTTTCCATCTTTCGCTGTGCTTCATCCATCTGCATAGGCGTAATCCACGGATTCAGAACTTTCAGAGCATTGCGAAAATAACGTACCAACAGAATATCCTTGTAGGACTTTCTGCCAAAGGTACCGTTCTCACCAAGAATCTCTGTATTATAGGCAAACTTTACTTCCCAGCCCAGTTCATGTTCAAGAAGATTGCCAGCAGCTTCTTGGACTAATATATTTTCAGAATAGTCATAGCTCATTGAGCAACCTCCTTTCTTATACTTCGATTTCTCCGCTCATCAGTTTCGGGAGTAAGCGGTCGCGAGCTTCCGCAAGAGAAGCAATATTCTTATCAAGATTTTCTATTTTTCTGAATATTGGCTCGGCAATCTCATGAAACCTGCCTAGCACTTGGTCATTCGGCTTTAACACAATCGCTTTTTCAAAATGCTCGGGTTTCACCGCCGGATATGCGGCACCATTCGTACAGTTAATTAGATAGCCAATAAACGAGTCCTGCGTCACCAAACAATACAAATATGTAAACGGCACTTTTTTCGGTGAAATAACCGCAAACCCCGTTGAGTATACATTTCTTATAGATGGATGCATTACCAATGCGTAAGACCGCAGATTTGGTCTTACCATCCCCCATATTGTATCACCGTCTTGTGCAATTCTTTTTGCTCTTCCTGGTGCATTAGCTAATGTATAACTGGTGATTTCATTTATGTGGCCCAGTCTAACAGAGCCCAAATCTACATATTCAATGTGTGAATAAGGATAGTTTTTTGATATATTTTCCGAATTAATAGCAACTATATTTCCTAATTTACATACTGCCCATCCTTCCGGCACACCATCAACAATGACAGCATCCTCGTAGCCGGGGAAGTGCAAGTCCACGAACCATTCCTTGTAAAGACGCTGCACAGCTTCTTCCAACAATTTGATTTGCTTCTGGTTGTTTTCAATGAGATTGTCATAAACAGAAAGCATTTTAACTATGGCTTTCTGTGAATTCACAGGTGGAACAGCTATTTCAATTTTCTTTAACGAACTAATGGTCAACGCCTTTTGAGATGAGCCAATTGTAGTATTATTCAGAACACCTTGACCTTCAGTAGATCGAACCCAAAAGTAAATGTACTCTGGAATAACATCGGTACTATATTTCCTGAACCATGTCAGGTTGCCATCTTTGAAATAAAAACGATCACTGTCTTTTACTATGTATGGAACTCCTATTGTCCCAACTGAAGTCAACAGCATATCACCAGCAGTAGGGACTCCAAATTTGTTTTTTATTTCTTCATACTTTTCCTCAGAGATGAAAAGAGGCTCGCTAATCTCCATTCCTTGAGAACTCTCAATTATTTCTTTAGAACGATAAAATGGCACTCCACTCTCCACATATTCTGAATAAAAGATTCGCTTGCTAGAAGTTATTTCACACAGTTCTCCAAGTTTTCTTTGTGACCAACTCATAATCCCATCTCCTTCATATTCGCAGAGATGGTATCCATCAAATAATTTGATTCAGCCTGTAAAGAAAGCAATTCTCTATGTATTTCAGCCATGCGTTTCTCAAAATCAATGCCGTCATCTTCCACCGGAGCAACACCAACATACGCCCCTGGAGTAAGGGAGCAGCCCTTTTCTTCAATGATAACGGCACGACTCTCAACCTTGCAAAGACCAAGGATATCCTGATATTCGCCCTCGCCAAATTTCTCATAAAGCCATACTGCTTCTTTAGCCACAGTGATCTCTTCATTTTTTGCTGCAATAAGTTCATCATATTCTGCCTGAATGCGTTTCTTATCCTTTCGATTGGCAGCTTCAGTTTCAATTTTTGCTCGTTTCTGTAAATCTTTCAGTTCCACCTTTAACTGTGAAAGTGCTTCCTCGAAAGAGGCATCTGCACCGAGGGCAGAACGGTATTCAGCAAGAAGTCCTTTATATTTATCAACTTGTCCACGATAGAGCCATACGATTGCATTCATATTTTTCAGTTGCCATTCGCTCCACTCGTTCAAGGTACGGTCAACCACTGTGTAATAATTACGGGCATCAATAAACAGAACCTTGTCCTGCAGTTCGGCAGGCTTGCCCTTATCGAAGAACCAAAGGGAGCAAGGAAGACTCTTGGTATAGAAGAAGTTATTTCCAACAGAAATCATTACATCCACATGGCCTGTTTCAATCAGCTTCTGACGGATATCTTTATCCTTGCCCTGACTATCGGTTGCAGAAGCAGCCATAACAAATCCGGCACGACCTACTTCATTCAGATAGGAGTAGAAATAGGAAATCCACAGGTAATTACCATTACTGATTTCCTTTGTCTTCGCATTCACTCCAGGCAGACCAAATGGTAATCTTCCGGCACTCTGTGCAGATTCAGATTTTACTTTGTCTACATTGAAAGGAGGATTTGCCATAACAAAATCACAGCATCCATTCAGATTGTGAGCATCGTGATAGAAGGTGTTAGCTTCATCACCGGATTTAATAACACCAGTCAGTCCATGTACCGCCATATTCATCAGGCATAGTTTTGCATTATACTCTACCTTTTCCTGTCCATAGAAAGTCATAGCAGAGTTTGCACTCATTCCCAACTGGTTGACAAAGTCTCCACTCTGGATAAACATACCGCCACTACCGCAAGCAGGATCAAGCAGAACACCAGATTGTGGCTCAAGGATATTTACAATCATCTTTACCAGAGATTTTGGTGTGAAGAACACTCCATCATCAGAGGCGATGTTTTTTGCGAATTTATTGAGGAAATACTCGTAGATGCGACCGATTACATCACCACCCACATCATCCAACGCATCATTATTAAAAATACGAATCAGTTCAGAGAGCAGTTCATCTGAGAACATGGTGTAATCCTTCGGAAGAACACCTGTCAGCTGTTCACTCTGCTGTTCAACGAGTTCCACTGCATTATTGACCACTTCTCCAAGGCTGGACATAGTACGTCCCTGTATATCATGTAAATTCTGTGAGGTAATATCTTCCGGCAGATTTACAAGCCATGCATACTGCGCCATCTTTGGAAGATACAATGCAGCCTTTTCATTAAAATCGCTGGCCTCCACAGGCATAACACGACCTCTTCTCACTGGTCTGTCCTTCAAAATCTCTGCCTCAACTAATTTAAAGCGACTATATGCATAACGCAGGAAAATCAAGCCCAACACAGGCATACAATACTGGTTGGATGTTAATTTAGATCCAGCACGGAGTAGGTCGGCAGATTCCCACAGGTCTGCCTCCAGTTTTCTAATATTAATCATGTTTCTTTACCTCCGTTTTATAATTGAGCCATGCCTCCTCGACATTGCTGTATTCGATATTATTTCTATCGCAGAACGCTTTAATGCTTTTCATCGCAGTCAAGTTAGGACGTGCTTTGCCGCATTCCCAACGATTCACGGTAGAGAATGCCACATTCAATTCCTTGGCAAATGCCTCCTGGGTAAAAAAGCTACGTTCACGAATTCTTTTGATTTCATCTGAAAAACTCATATTTGCATCTCCTATTCAGGGAACAATCACTGTTATAGCCCTATTATAGCGTTTTGTAGTCAAAAAATCTACCGCCCTCCGAAATATAAATCAGCTAACAGTAGATTTTCCATGAAACACGCATTGTTATCCCATCCTCTGCTGTTCAATTTAGTCATTATTTTTCAACTTGACTAAATTGAATGTGTGAATGACAATGTTAACCAATATTTTTGTCATATTTTTTATAGTTTTATGCATTGATTTTATGACAGATACATACTATACTATAAATGAACTACAAGGAGGAGGAACATGACCATGGCAAATATCATTGGAAATAATATTAAAACGCTTAGAGATGGAATGGGATTTAACCAGTCTAATATTGCCCGTTTCCTCAATGTCGATCAGAGTTTAATCTCAAAAGTTGAAAAAGGCGAACGCATTTTATCAGCGGATATGCTGGAGAAGCTTGCCTGTCTTTTCGGTGTCTCAGTAGATGCTATTGAAGATAGTGCCATTGAAGCATCAAGTCTGTCATTTGCTTTCAGAGCCAGCGACCTGTCTGCGGAGGATTTGGAAGCAATCAGTGCGATTAATCGTATCGCTCTTAATTCCGAATATATGGCAGAATTATTGAAAGGGTAATGCTTATGATTGATTATGCAGATTTAATGACTAAAGCTGAACGATTAAGAAAACAGCTCGGCGAAGATAATAATTCCCCTATTGATATCTTTGCATTAGCACAGGGAATCGATAGGCTGACGATTGTTTATTATCCATTGGGCAGCAAAATCAGTGGAATGTGTATTAAAGGTGCTGACGGAAGATGTACCATTGCATTAAATTCAGCAATGACATTAGGTCGTCAGCGTTTCTCACTTGCCCACGAATTATACCATTTGTTTTATGACGAGAGCATGAAGTCAGTTTGTGCCAAGTCAATCGGCACAGGGAATGAAGTAGAAAAGAAGGCGGATGCTTTTGCAGCATATTTTTTAATGCCTCGTGCAGCATTAGCAGACAAAGCAGATAGCCTCATTTCCAAACATGGAGGTAAAATCAGCCTTCAGGACATAATTCGTATTGAGCAATACTTCGGAGTCAGCCATCAAACTGCCGTATATCAGTTAAATAACTGCGGCTATATTAATCGAGATGATTTAGATACCTTGCTAAATATCAGTGTAAGACGACAGGCAGAATCGATGGGTTTCAATTCCGATCTGTATCGTCCGCTACCTGAAGAAAAGCAGTACTGCACATACGGCCATTACATTGATCAAGCCGACCAGTTATTAACTCGTGATATTGTTTCGTCCGGAAAGTATGAAGAGTTATTGCTTGCAGCTTTCAGAGATGATCTCGTTTACGGCACAGAGGAAGGTGGTGAATTGATTGACTGAGCCACTTTTCTTTGATACAGATTGCATTTCTGCTTTCCTGTGGGTAGATAATGAAAGTATTCTTTCCAAGCTTTTTCCTGGAAGAATCATTATCCCAAAGGAAGTATATGATGAGCTGTCTCATCCTGGTGTTAATCGTGTTAAAGGATTGAAGGCACAGGTCGATCTAATGCTCCAAGCAGGGGATAGGCAACACCATCCACCTCTGGACAGCTTTCGTGTCTGGTCTGAAAACCAGTCTTACGGTTGCTCTCTGCCGACTTCACCGAGCTCTATAAACTTTTGGAGAGAGCCGTTGCATGCTCCCCGCCATTCGGAGTATTAGGGTGGCGTTTCGAGACGTTACCCCCTCATTTCACCCATCGGAATATCAGTTCTCCAAAGTTTCGGGCTACAATTGCCCTTCGACTTTGTGCGCAAGCTTTTCACTTACGAACGTGTCGCACGGTTGTCATTGCCATAACCTTCCAGAAGGTTGATGACACCCCATACGCCAAGACCCGCCCCGATTGCTACGACCAGGGTCTTCAGAGTAGTAATTGCACTGGTAAAAAATGCCATATAAATCACCAAAACTAACTTTGCCGGGTGTAACCGGGAATGAAAAACGCCGGTAACAATACCGGTGCACCCTGTTAGTTATTCCTTTCCTCATTATTTTCCTGCTCATTCCCGTCTTCTAAAAGATCCATTTCCATCACTTCCACCTCATCATCAGGTTTCGGTGAGTACTTCGGATCCAGTTCTTTTTCCACCTTAAACCGGTTCTTCTCACTGTAATCCGCAAGGAGCCGGTAATTGGGGTGTTTGGTTATATCATATTTGTCCGAATAGAACGGACGGACACCACGGATCTGCAGGATGCATTTCCCGCCGTCCATGACTGCGATCTCATCCTCCGTCATCAGCTGTTTCCCGGTTTTCTGGTAATTCAGCCCGAATGACTTCTGGTTGCTGCGTGTTTCCGAGGTGTTGTAAAGGTCAATCGTCTCCTTTCCCAGAAGCTCACTCATCTCTTTCAGGGTGGTCTTTTCCTTGCCCCCAAGGAACAGCATCGTGTCACAATTCCCCAGAATTGTGTCCGCACTATCCTTGTACATTGCCTTCAGCTGGCTCTGTGACTGCAAAATAATAGAAGCAGAGATTTCCCTGCTTCGGATAGTGGCAATCAGCTTATCAAACTGTGGAATCTGCCCAATGTTGGCAAACTCATCGCAGATGACCCTCACATGGACAGGCAGCCTGCCGCCATATTTATCATCTGCCTTATCACAAAGCAGATTGAAAAGCTGGGACTGCAGCATGGCGATCACAAAGTTAAAGGTGGTATCTGTGTCCGACATAATCAGAAACAGTGCCGTCTTCCGGTCTCCCACCTTATCCAGTTCCATCTCATCATAGCTCATGATCTCCCGAAGCTCGGCAATATCAAACGGAGCCAGTCTGGCACCACAGCTGATCAAGATGGATTTTGCTGTCTTACCTGCCGCCAGCTTGTATTTCTTATACTGGCGTACCGCAAAGTGTTCCGGATTCCTTTTTTCCAGATCCTCAAACAGCATATCCACTGGATTTTTGTAATTCTCGTCATCCTCCCTGGTCTCGCTTTCATTCAGAAGGTCGATCAGGGTGTTCATGTTCTTCTCGTCCTCATCCCCTTCATACCAGATCAGGGCAATCAGTGCCGTGTACAGCAGTTTTTCTGCTTTGACCCAGAAATCCTCGGTTGCCTTTTCCCCTTCCCCTTTGGTGTTGGCGATGATAACCGTCACCAGTTTCAGGATATCCTTTTCAGATTTCAGATAGGCAAACGGATTGTAGTGGAGTGATTTGGAGAAGTTAATGGTATTTAAGACCTTGATCACATAAGGCTCATGCACCACCTTCCCGGATTTATCTTTCACAACATTTCCATGCTTGTCTCTCTTTGGCGGTCCTTTGGCTAACATCTTCCCGCATTCTTCGATGAGTGTTCCCTTGGGCACCATTCCGTCAAGTAGGAATTTGACCAAAATCAATTTTTCTTAAAATGCTGAGAAATCCAGTGTTTATGCGGGTTTGTCGAGTTCTGCCTCTAGTTCATTCTTCATCATCCTCATGATTTTTTGCTGCATGGTTTCCTTGGAATTAGGATCAAAAAAGAGATGAACGTGATAACGAGTGCGACCAATTTTCTTCTCAAAAACTGCGTTTTCCTGTGAAGAATTTGTCTCCTGTACAGTAACGATTTCATTCTTATTTTCATTATTCAATGTACTTTCCTCCTTAAAACAGACAGTTGGAATCTTCATTCTGCTGTGTCTGTATCTACAATTTCATGCAATTAAAAAAGCAGCTGATTCCATTTATGGTCAACTGCTCGTCCTTTACTTTGTATTTTTTCTGGAATTATTTTGAGAATTATGAATATACTAAAAAAGGGGTTGGCTTTCCACATCTTCATAAGCATCATGGCTATTTTGAAAAACCATATTGAAAATCAGATAGACTGGTGTTATATTAGAGATAGGAAAAGCACCCACTCCAAAGTGGATGCCACCCAAGAAGGTTATATGTCCTTATGGACACCGCCTATCCTGTGTGTCAGACAGGATAGGCATTTTTATTTTCGCTTATTTCTCTTATCGAGAAAGGTAAGCAATGCAATGAGTAAACCTCCAAAGGATATCAGCAATGCCAATATCCCAAGGAAAACCATAATGGTCTCATAGTCTGTCATATGCACCACCTCCCTTCCGTTGTATTCCGGCAAAGCCGGTTTCTCTGGTTAGGGAGGCTACCACCTGTCATGGGCACTTTCCCACAGCAGTTACGCTGCAGGACAATCATATCATTGAACCTGTCTGATTGCAATCTGTTCTCTCAAAAATCTCCGAAAAAAGCAAGTGGCAGAGTGGCAGACTTTAAGGTATCTATAGAATTTATCTGTTTTTCCAAAAAATCCTGCCACTTACTCTGATTTCAGCCGGACAGTATTATCCTTTCCATTTTCTCTTCCATAGATCAGCCGGTCTCCCATGCGGTTCCGGACATCTCTCATGGTTCTGGATGAAATATTCATTTCGGCAGCTTCTTTCTGGATGCTTTTCAATGGAACTTCTTTTCCATCTTTCAGCATTTCCTCCATCAGCCTCATACCTCTTTCCAGTTTTGTTTCCACCCGTTTCCCCTCTTTACCGTTCAGGAGATCGTCCGCATTGATGTCATAGCCACCGATCCACCGGAAACCTCCTTCATCCCCCAGCTTAAACGCAAGGGTCTCCCCCGGAGGGGCAAGAGAACTTTTCTCATGGATCAGCACTCTCGTTGTCGGGTCTTTCTTTACCTTTCCGATAAATAAAAGGCTTCTGACAGCAGCCATGATGTCAATGGAGCCCAGCCCCCGGTAGGTACTCTGCGTACCGCAGGCTTTGTTCAGATGCCCGATGAGCACAATGGCACATCCGGTCTGTTCCGCCACATTTCCCAGTTTCCGGAATACCGGACGGACTTCATTCGCCCGGTTCATATCCACATCCGCACCGATAAATGCCTGCACCGGGTCAATGATCAATAGTCGGACTTTGTTCTGCCGGATGGCTCTCTCAATCCGGTCATCCATCAACGTCAGTGGGATTTTTGTATCATCAATCACCATGACCCTTGAAAGGTCGGCTTCGCATTCGATCAGCCTTGGTTTGATGGTATCTCCCTTTCCATCCTCGGCAGTCTGGTAGATTACATTAAATGGTTCTGTCTCCTCCATATTTGGGAGATATTTCCGGTTGGTGCAGGCTGCGGTCAGCTTCATGGCAAAATACGTTTTTCCTTCCCCCGGATTGCCCTGAATGATGGTCAGCTTGCCAAAAGGGATATAGGGAAACCAGAGCCATTCCACACTTGTGGCTTCCACATCCTGATAATAAATCATCGGCACGATCTCTTCTTTTTCCGGTGCTTTCAGCACAACCGTATCTGCAACCGGGTTCCTTCCCCTCATTTCTTCCTGATGGCAGATGATTTCATTCCAGTCTTTCAGAACCGGCTTTAAGCGGATGATCCGTTCACAGGGAACCTCTTTCCCGGCAATCTTTTCACAGGCTTCCTCCCCGGCTTTGTCATTATCAAGGCAGAGAAATACCGAAGTGATATTCGGGCTGTCAGAAAGAAAGGCTGTCAGTGCCCTGTCCGATGTACCGCCCAGGCTAAGATAGCTTCTCTGTTCCCAGTCTTTCGGGAACAGCTGAATAAAAGATAAAAGGTCAATCGGTGCTTCAAACACATACAGCTGGTCACTGCTTCCTCTGTAGCAAAAACTGTACTCTTTCAATGAACCAGCCACATCTCCCCGGAATTTTTCTTCTTCCGTTCCCCGGATGTGGGCGTACCGGGGAATCCCTGAATGGTCTTTCCCGACAAACACGATATTATGGTGCTTTTCATCCTCATAAATATCGCCATTCCCAATAAATACCTTTACCAGATCCTCTTGTATTCCTCTGGTCTTTGTCAGATATTCCAGTATCTTTTTTTCATCCCTGTTTCTCCTTGGAAGCCGGAAATCAGGCGAAGGGGCGGGGATGCCCTGTTTTGGGGCATCCTTCGCCTCCCGCCTTTCCTCCCCCTCTTCCCCGGTCAGTTTTTTCATTGCTTCCGGAAATGTCAGTCCATAAAACTCCATCACAAAATCAATCGGTCCACCGCCAGTCCCCCGGCTGTGCCGGAACCAGCAGTTTCCACGGACAGTCACGCTGTCATGAGCCATCCAGCGGTACTCCTTCCCGCTTTTTATCAGCTTCTCGCCCTGTGACTGTAAAAATGAAACGAGGTCAGTGGATTTTGCCCGCCTGACCTGCTCTTCTGAATACTGCATTTTCATTTCCTCCTTATAAACTCATGTCATTTCTTTTGATTTTTTTCTTTGATGCTTTTCTTTCTTCCTCCTCTCTCCGCTTGATCTCCTTGTTTTTGTTCAGCTTCTCCAGAACGGAAGTCCTTTCTTCCATTGGTTTCGGGGAATATCCTTTTGCCTGAAATGAAATCGGATGCTGCACAGATAGATCTTCTTTTTCTGATCGCCCGGTGTTACCGGACTGCATCTGGGATTTTTCATTCAGCATGACATCAATGCATTTCTGCACTTTCCTGACCATTTTTAATTCCTCATCATATGGAGTAAGGTCTATATTTGAATCCCGGTTCAGTGCCTCCAGCTTTTCCTGCTCTTTTTTCCACTGTGCCACCGGCAGCTTCCCCTCTGCATCCCGGTAGGGTTTCAGCCTCCGTTCACACATCCGGTACAGGTCGATCTGCTTTTTATGCTCACTGTAATATTTCTGCTTGGAACCCTTAAAGAAAATCTTATGGTATTTATCCATAACCGGCTGCAGCTTTTTCATTTTCTGGTCATAATCCATCAGTTCCCGGTACCCGGCAATCTCTCCCCTCCGGGATTTGATTTCGGAACGGATGCCACCCGCAACCGTCTGTAATTCCTCTACTTTCTGGTTCAGCTGTTCTACAGTTGCGATCTGGTTCACCGTCAGGTAATTCACTGCCTCTGCAAACTCTTTCAGGTTCGTCAGGTGTGCTTTCCGGCTCCCATACTGGTAGGTATCTGCCACTTTATCACGTTTCTCATAATAATCCTGCAGGCTTTCCATCAATGTAGGGTTTGCCTTCCGGTACAGTTCTGCACTGACCTCTTCCCGGAATGTTTTCGCCCACACAAGGGATTCTTTTAAATGGATCCATATCTCATTTAATTTGCGGATTGCCCGGTTCAGGTCTCCCACTACTGTCCGGATGCCTTTCCTCTCCATCGCCCGGACTTCATATCCCTCATGGATCGTAGGGATCAGTTCAATCCCCTGTTTCTCATAGGAACGATGGTCTATCCTTGCTGCCAGACCATTCTCCCTGAATGCTGCATTGACTTTATCCGCCCACTGTTTTCTCCATTCTTCCAGAAGTTCCGGGGAATTCCAGCCGGTAGTGGATACAGCAGAAAAGATATATTTCCCATTTTCATCCCGGATACGGTTTCCATCCTCATCCAGCTTGTAATCCCGCCGCTGTTTCTTTCCCCATGTCCCATCCGGATTCATCGGGCGGATGGGAACCAGCACATGGAAGTGGGGATTGTCGGCAATCTCCGGGTCACTGGATTTCCCCTCATGGACTGCCATATCCACGATCATTCCCCGGCTGACAAACTGTTCCCTGCAGAACTCCCTTGCCAGCTCCACATTTTCTTCCATGGTCAGCTCATTTTGTAATGCAATATTAAAAGAATAAGCAAGCTGTGCCCTCTTTCCTTTCTCCCCAAACTCCACTTCATTCCAGAGTGTCTGACGGTCAGAGAAACGGTCCTGCACATAATCCGGCAGCATGATCTCGTCATAGATCACCCCCTGCTTTCTGGTGTAATCATGAATTTCCTCGTAATAATCATTGTGCAGTTTCTGCCCGGAAATATAAGCTGCGGAACCCACCACCGTCTGCCCTTTGCCCCTTGATACCTGCTTTACAGAAAAATGATACAGTGACATTACTGCTCCTTTCCGGAAGATGCCAGACTGCGGTTATATTCGGAATGGCTCACTGACCATTCCAGCATTTCATGTACACTCTTCATGTGAGCGATACATTTCAAAAATGCCCGGAACTCTTCTTCTGTCAGTACCTTAACTTCCGGGAATGCTTTCTCCACCTCCGCACCTCTGACAATCAGGCTGTGGTTCCTTGCTTTCCGCTTTGCCACCTTCATCTGCTGTTTGGCAATGTTCAGCCTGTGATGTTGTATAAATAAAGTTGACACCTTATTCTCAAAGAATTCATGTATAATAAAGAGAATAAGGAGGAACTCTCAATGTC